>CAJXAG010000001.1 GCA_913050645.1 uncultured bacterium
CCGAACTATATACTGACCCGTACAATAGTCTCCCAGACTATTGTACTCCCCGGGGCAGAGCCCGCGGGGCATTTGGGGACAATGCTAGTAAAATAATGCCTTATATCAGTATGGAGCTACACGCCAGCGTGAAAGTAAGGATGACAGCTATGCTCATTAATTTCCTGGATCGCTTCGACTATAGTCTCGCGAAGACGGAAAAACCTTTGGTTTTTTCGTAGACGGCAACTTCGTTGCCGTCATTGCGAGCTTCTGCGAAGCAATCCAAGTTGTGTACAACTGAAGTACGGCTTTCTTGCTAGGTTTTATTAGCATAGGTGCCAGGTCTAGAGGGGAGGGGTTGATTTTATAATCAAATTATTGCATAATCATACTCATACAAAAATCAAACATGAGGCAGAACAATGAGAGCTCTTTTGGTACTTTTCTTTTCCTTTCTTCCCTTCACCGCCGGAGCTGAAGACGGGAGTGAGCAGTTCTTGGCATGCGATATGCCAATTCTTAAGTACACCACCGGTGACATCAACGATGACCCCGAATGGTTCTACAGTGACTCGGTCGAATGGGTCATCGAGAACTATTATCCATACCCCAATGTAAATGGACTACCGGGCTATGCGGGATGGGTAGTACTCATCCGTATGATCGTCGACGGCGACGAAGATCTTGAAGACCATATCGTGCGCAGTGATAATCTTGCACAAGTAAAGTTCAACGGCCGCTGGATTCTCCAGCAAGACTTTGAACGCATGCTGTGTAATACAATAGTCTCATAATCCACAAGCGTCTCAAAATGAGACGCTTGTTTCTTGCTTTTTACTCTTTTTTTTGCCAAAGTGGTATTAGGAGGTGTAACTATGTACATACCATACGCAAGTATCATTATGTTCTTTTCCATATCATTTGCTGCGGCTGAGATCGTTCCAGTCCGCAGCAATATCGCGCCAACAACGTACTCTATAGAATACGAGAACACAATCAAAAATTTTGATGGTGACTGTCTTGCAATATTTCGGATCAACTACGAAAAAGTTAATCAAGAAATATCTGCAGGTACGCAAATATATATTTGGGAACCCACAACAGATCAGCTCTATCCTGCAAATATTTTTTACACAATGATAGACCCTGATACGTGTAGGCTAAACTAAAATACTCTCGCTTAAAAACGAGCAGCATCCACCCCCAATGTCAAAAACGTAATCGCATCAGTGGTTACGTTTTATTTATTTATGCTACGCTATAGGCCATGAAACGATACGTCGTACTCAATAAAGAAATCGGACAAACACCCCTTTCATGCATGGAGGCCTGGCGAGAAAAAAACAACCTTGCTCCAGACATATCGCTTACCTATGCAGGGCGCCTCGATCCGATGGCCTCCGGAAAACTACTGGTGCTCATCGGTGAAGAATGCAAGAAAAAAGAAACGTACCTACACCTCGACAAAGAGTATGAGTTCGAAATACTGTTTGGACTTGCTTCAGACACCCAAGACGTCTTGGGTCGCCTCACGACCTCTGATCCGATACTTTTTGATACGCGAGTTATCACTCAAACACTGCAAACACTCGTGGGTAACATTGCACTTCCCTACCCGCACTTTTCTTCAAAAACAGTACAGGGGAAACCACTACACACGTGGACACTTGAAAATAAGCTTGATGAAATTACGATACCCACACAGACCTCAATAATCTACGCTCTGAAGCTTCTTGAAACTCATATTCAAACACGGAAAGAAGTATACGATTACACAACCAAAAAAATTGAAACTATCCCGCCTGTAACCGAGCTCCGCAAAGCGCTCGGCAATGACTTTCGACGTGAAGATGTACGAGCAGACTGGAATCAATTTCTTGCTGAAGGAAATAAAACAGATCCCTTTTACAGAGCAAAAATACAATGCATCGCCTCCTCAGGAACCTACATGCGTTCGCTTGCAGCATTGATTGCGGCACGTCTGGGTACTACCGGGCTTGCCTACAGTATCCATCGCACAAAAATAGGCACCTATAAAAAGATTCCTATCATAGGCGGCCTTTGGACTAGCATGTATACCTAGCACTTGTTTCCTGAAAGTTCTTTATGCTTCTGAATATATGCATCCACCGTCACCACAAACTCGGCATGGCTCCAAATAAGCGGTGCTGTTGAAAGATGCGCGCCCGTTTGCGGATGCATCTGCTCTGCCAGTACACCGCTTTTTGTTGCCTGGTTACAGGTCCATTCTAAAATGTCATACGCCTCTTTCAGACCCTTGATGGTTTCAGCAGCTTTAATAGCGTACTGAGCACGCCAGAGCGTAGTAATCACCCACGGGTTGGGTGTACCTGTTTCTTGTAGCGTATAGTACGTATCATTTTCATAACGAATATAACCGGTGGTGTGTGCGTCCACACGAAGTCGATCTTCAACTGTCTGCAGTGCCTTACGTACACGTGGATCATCTACCTCCACCACGCCAAAGTACACTGGTCCAAAGAAACTACTCATATCAACGGTCATGTCTCGCTCATCCTCTTTATTGTCGTACGCACGGATATGTTTGATGAACATACCAAGCTTTTCATCATATAAATGCTCCATTATGGCGCCTTGGATGCGCTGTGCTACTGCACTATAAGTACGTGCCGCTTCCTGCTTCCCAAGGATATTTGCAAACCTCGATGCAGCATTAAGTGCTCCATACACTGCACTTGCGGTGTATGTTGAGATACCAAACTTTTCTTCCCAGAGATCAAACGAATTATTCGGTAGGCCAAGGCGCGCTTCAATAAACTCTGTCATGAAATCTGCAGCTTTCTCAATAAATGGATTATATAGTGACTCAATAAACTCCAAATCCTTCACCTTTTCATAATGTTCCCAAAGAGCGTAGAGTACCAACGCAGTCTCATCTTCTTGTATGGGGAACTCGGGCGTGCCTTCAATAATCCACGGATGCCACGAACTACCAAGACATCCATCAGCCCGATACTTGTGCATAAAGTATCCACCTCGCTCCAGACGTTCTGTCATAAACCGGAAGAACTGCTGTGTCACGTCAGCATATCCTGCGGTATCCAGTGCAATTGCAACAAGTGCCGCGTCACGTGGCCAAACGTAGCTATAGGTATCGCGACCGTGATGAAGCATATCGGTATCGCTCGATGCAATAATCGCACCACCGTTGTCGGTATGTACACGAATAGTGGTGAGGGATCGTTTATAAAGCATTTGCATCTCAAACGAGAACAGTGAGAGATCCCGCCCATCTTCTTTATCAAGCCATGCCTTCCAGTAGTTTTGTGTGGTGCGCAACAACGCCTCTGGTGTCTCCTTCAGTACGTAGGCATTCAGATCATGTGCCTCACCCATGGTTTCACCACACACAATCCAGTATGCAATCTGTGTCGCACCTTTGGGTTTTAGTTTTGCAGTAATCCCAATAATCGAATCAACTGAACCGTGTTCTATAGGGTTCTGTTCAAGCTTCCCGTCAGCAGCATCATGAAACGTTCCTTCTTTTCCTTCGATACCAAACAGACCAATATTGTATTCCTTAAACTGCTCTTCGCCATGGTAGGCATTTACTAAAAAAGTATTTTTTCCTTTGTAGTGTACGATTGCATTGACGCGTGGGTCATAATACCCCGTGTCACCTCGGCGCGACTCGGAAATACGAAACTGTTGCGAAAGAAAGAGTTTTACCTCGCGCTGCTCATTGCGCTCGTTACTTAGGGTAAATGAACGTATAAATACATTCTGCTCGTTGTGTACCACATCAACACTCGAAAGTGTGATTCCAAGCTTGTCATTAACCGCATGCATACTTCCAACCACTGTCTCCGGGTCAGAGCCGACCGTTATATGCCAATCAGCATCGTCAAGCCATGAAATCTGCTCATCGGCATACACTCCAATACGATGCACAAAGCTCCCACTTGCACCACTGACATGATTACTAAACCCGACATGGGGATAGTATAAATCGCGCACTTGACCACGATAGTCAAGTCCGACGAGCATGTTGCCATTTCCTAGTGTAACTGCTCGTGCCATAGGTTTAGATAGTGTAGAGTCGAAGGTGACGCTTTACGACTGTTCGAGCACTTGATGGCTTCTTGCTTCGTCGTAAGTCTGCTGCACACGCAGCATCATCAAGCACGTGTTCTACCCAGTCTGCGAAATCGTTCTTTTCCTTTGTCACGTGATGCAAAAACACCTCATCTTCCATTGAGCCAAAAGCTGTCTCAAGCTGTTGTAAATCCTCAAGCACCGCACCATCGGTTGTCCAGAAGCATGACGCATCTTCTGCACACACAAGTGCACGCATCTTCTGTGGCTTCTTAGAGGCTGTCTTCTTAGAAGTTGCCTTCTTTTTTACAGCTTTCTTTGCTGCTTTTTTAACTGCCTTTTTAACAGTTTTTTTAGTTGTTTTTTTTGCGGACATAAGAACTATTGTTTATGAAAATGTGAATAAAGAACGAAATCGCTTAAAGAGACCGTGCCACCAAATACGTAGACGTTCCCAGAACGTCAACGTCGACTCAGACGACGCTACCTCCTGCCGTCGCTTTTCTTTTTCTGCGACTGCATGTTGTACCCTTAATTGTAAATCACTTAAGGCATTCATAAAAGCGACATATGCATCATATGGGGATTCATACGGAGAGAAGTATGCATGCACGTCTCCGTCTTCGGACCACTTGGTACACATATAGTAGAAATGATCAGACGTTTGCAACTTTCGCCACGTTTCAATAATCTCCGGATCTTCTGTCGCCATCACATCACGTTCGATGCCGTAAATTGCCGCGATTGCATCTTTCTGGATATCATTCCCCGTCCATGCAGTCAGATCACGATCAGTATCAGCCCAGGTCATCACGTCAGGAACATCGATCTCTCCAACCGCATCGTAGCTCAGCGCCGTTTCAGTCGCTGTTTTAAAGGTGGTGTCGGGATGTTCAGTCAACAAGTGCGGCAGCGTGCGCATAAAGTTGAAGATACCCGTATCTTCCCACTGATGCTCCCCAAACGTTTCATAATCCATAAAGAGATTGATCGTTTGTCCATCGCCATGATGCGCATGGATCCAGTCAGTGTAAGTCTCTGCAGAAAGTGGAAAACTCTCCCATGCTTGATTACCAAACCGGAATGCCACATCATCAGACAACTTGTAATTTTTTAAGAGCACCTTTATCTTGCTACACCCTTGTGGGTTGTATACGTAGTTTGGACTGCGCCATCCAAGTACTGGGTCCCACCCTTCAGCCATGATCCCAATGTAGCCATTGTCTTCACACCACTTGGCCAGGTCATTTCGATATGAAAGTTCTGTGTTACGGAATACTTTTGGTGTGTACCCAAAGAGTTCATGAATGCGTTTTGCATGCTGCGCAACCTGTCGCTCAAACTCCGGCACTGAGTAGAAAAATGCAAGTGAGTGGTGATAAGTGTCCGCGAGAATTTCCACGCGTCCCGACGCAACAAGTTTCTGAAAACTCTCCAGCACATCTGGTGCATACGCTTCAAACTGATCAAGCACCGTACCTGAGAATGAAAGTGAGAACTTAAACTCAGGATGCGTATCTAAAAGTTCTTGCAACACCGCGTTCATCGGTCGGTACGACTTCTCTGCAACTTTCTCAATGATTTTTCGGTTGTTCAAGTCTGTTTCTGACGCATCGTTGAAATATTCATTGTCATTTCCAATGTCAAATACACGATACTTTTTTACCCGGTAGGGTTGGTGTACATGAAAATAGGGACAGACTGTTAACATAGCAAGCAAGTAGTTACGTTACCCATTCTATCAGATGGCGGTATAAATCGAGAACTTTACGCGCCACCCCTTTCCACGATAGCTGCGCGCTCTCCTTCTGTCCTTCTTTCACTAATTGTCCGTGCATTACCGGATAACGCAATGCAGCAAGGATTTTATTTGCCATTTCTTCAACATCCCAAAAGTCTACCTTCAGGACATGTGTAATCACCTCAGCTACACCTGACTGTTTTGAAATAAGTGACGGTGCACCATGCTGAATCGCCTCAAGCGGTACCAATCCAAAAGGCTCAGAGACCGAGGGCATCACGACCAAGTCAACGCTTTGATACATCTGGTCACGTTCTTCATACCAAAGTGCCCCCGCAAACAACACGTGCTGAGAAAGCCCGAGTGCCCCTACCTGCTGCATGATCTGTCCAGTCATGTCTCCCTTTCCCGAAATAACAAAAACGACGTTTGGGTCATATGAAACAACCTTTTGGGCTGCCTGCACAAAATAATCAACACCTTTCTGAACTGTGATGCGTCCATGGTACAACACAATCTTCTTTCCTTGCGCACGTAACTCCTGCAAGGTTGGCTCATGTCGCTTCACTTCTTGCGTGTCGATACCGTTATGTACCACCGTAACTTTATCTGGGTTCACGTCATACTTTTGCGTCACGATGTCTTTTGTAAACTGACTGACGGCAACTACTTTGTCTGCGACAGCAAAAGATTCTTTTTCAATCTCGTATACTTGTGGATCAACATTTTCTCCAGCAGCCTGATCAAACGCTGTCGCATGCACATGGAGAATCAGCGGCTTTCCAGTGGCAATCTTTGCTGCAACACCAGCAAGATATGACGTCCAGTCGTGTGCATGGATGAGATCAAACTCTTCCTCCATAGCAATCTCTGCCGCCTTGTGCGCGTATGCATGCACCTCCTGCAGAAGCGTCCGGCTGTACAAATGATGCCGACCATACTCATCGTACACATCAATCATGGTTTGTGAGCCGGTGTAGGGCACCATTGCTGAGGGTACCTCGCGAGTGCGTACCATTTTCTCTACATCAGCAAAAATAAAGCGAGAATGTCCATCGACAGCTTGCGACTTCGGCAACACAAAAATCACCTCGACACCACTTTGTGCGAGTTCACGTGTAATGCCCTGGCATGCCATACCGAGGCCTCCAGTTGTGTGTGGCGGGAAATCCCAACCAAACGTAAGAACTTTCATGTGTACTTGGCAATCGTCCGACCGTATCAAAATAAGGAGAAATATAGACGATTACGCATATATAATACCACGTTGTTACAGGACTGGCTTTTGCCGCTGTGCGTATTGACTGCATGGGTCAGCTCTGGTAATATTGCGCCACTACAGCCAAGCGAGCGAGCGTCGTGAGCAAATTTCAAGCTTGAGTTACATACTTAATTTGAGCTTACATTTGGACATGACCGAGCGAGCGAAGGGTGTATGAATAAAATTCATATGTCACAAGATCGACTCATAAAAATGGTTAGCAAGGGCGACGAAAACGGCGTTGGTAAAGGTCATGTGTACTACACAACCTACAACAACAAGAACAAGAAGGACCCGAGCAAAAAGCACGAGGAACGAAAGTTCAACCCCGTTTCAAAGACCCACACACAGTACGTGCAGAAAAAATAGTTTATCTATAAACAAAGACAACGGCGCCCTGTGGGCGCCGTTGTCTTTGTCCAAAAAACCTTTCATTCGAATGAAAGGTTTTATTGACTTCTCTCCCCCTTTTGCTACATTTGCCTGTAGAAACAACCCTGAGGAGTTAGTCAACAATGCATATCGCAAGAGTCTCTTCAACGACGTTCCGCTCGAGTCGTCAGTACAGGTTTCCGTACCGAATCTGGAACAAAGAAAGCGAAGCAAAGCCGATTCAAAAGCTCTGGGAAGACGTAGATCCCTATGGAGCTGGCCCACAAAACTTTCCTGACTGCTTTCCCAAAAATGGCTTCGATGTCAAAGAGCGTATGCTGGAACTACTCGGAAGTCTAGGGATGAAACAAGCACACATTGCACATATGGACGTAAGTGCATACATACTTGAAGCAAGAGTCCTCAATGACCAAAGTAGAAACATTGAAAATTGGGACGCTTTTGAAGCACTGCTCGAAAGAACATTCTGCCTTGAAGTTCGGTAATCAAAAACCTCGCAATCAATCGCGAGGTTTTCTTATACCTGTACCACATTCGTCATTGCTTCGTCATTGCGAGGAACTTGCGACGAAGCAATCCAGAAAGCACAAAACCTTTCATTCGAATGAAAGGTTTTGTGTGTAACTAATTTCCTCAAATTACTATGAAATGCAAAGTAGCAATTGTGCAATAGAAGCGATTTGCTTGAGTGCAGTTCTAAGCGTAAAAAATAACGTAAAGCGTACTGATACGTACTGTGTGAGACAGTGTCTAAACACTGTCGCAGGACTCATTGAGATATTTTGAGGGACGAGAAATATCCAATGAGTGGACAACTTCTGTAAGAAGCGTTATTTTCTGCATTACAACAAAGAAATGTGCCTAGAAAATCGCTTCTATTCCATACTCGGGTCATAAGTCCCCTGATCCGCCATACTATTGAGTTGCAATCGCTTGATAAGTGCCGCTTGTGCTGCCTCTATATTCTCATCTTTTCCTTGCCATGCTTCCTGCACCGGTTGCTCAAGCCCTCGTGAGAATGAAAACGCTAACTCCCATGGAAATCCACCTTCCTGTGCCTCAAGCTCTGCAATCGCGTCTAAGTTCTCTGTCGCTCTCTGTGGTGTCTGTCCTCCTGAAAGAAAGACGATACCAGGAACTTCTGGGGGTACACTATTCATAAAGGTACGTAGTGTTGCCTGTGCAACGTCTGCAGCAGACGTCTGCTCACTCCACTCACTTCCTGCAAGCACCATACTCGACTTCAGAATCACCCCTTCCAGGTCAACGTTGTTCCACTGCAGCTGCTCAAATAGTTTCTGCAGCACCATAGTTGTCACCTCTTCAGCGCGCTCTAATGAATGACTACCGCTGAAAAGGACTTCTGGCTCTACCATTGGCACAATCCCTGCTTCCTGACAAAGCGCTGCGTAACGCGCGAGTGTCATACAGTCAAAGAGAATATTTTGCTCAGTCGGCGTATTTTCTGAAATGGTAAACACAGCACGCCACTTTGCTGCTCGCGCACCCATGTCGTAATACTCTTGCAAACGATCAGCAAGACCATCGAGCCCTTGGGTTACCACCTCACCTTCAAAGTTCGTGTGTGGGACTGTACTCTTGTCCACCTTAATGATTGGCACAACACCTTTAGCGATGAGCAGGTCAGAAAACTCGGTACCGTCGTCGGCATGGTTACGAATCGTGCCATCATGAAGAATAACTCCAGTGACATACTCTTGGAGACCTTCAGTGGTAAATAGAAGTTGCCGGTACTTTCGCCGAAGCTCAGCCTCGGGAGGTAACCCGAGTGCTTCTAATTGCTTATTCATAGTGCGCGGCGACTGGTCGGCCGCAAGAATTCCCTTATGTGGCGTTACCAGTGTCTTCGCCATCTCTCGGAGTTGTTCTGTGTTTGACATACTGCTTATAGTGTAACAGCCTTGCAAGAAAAGCTTGCAAGGCTGTTGTGGAATCCCAGCTCATATTCCATACAGTTCCATACAACATTACAGGGGACATCCGATGTCCCCTGTTTCAGCACGCTAGGCCTAGTAGCGTATCTTCCAGCCAATACTAAACAAATACTTCACAAGACCCACCAAAAATACAGCTAGGCCAACAATCACTACAAGACCCACTTCACTATTTGCTTCAGAGTACCCGATCATGCTGCTTCGGATACCATCAGCGAAGTAGAAGAAGGGGTTCAGGAGTGTAATTTTTGCAGCAAGCTCTGGCAAAAAGGTAATCGAGTAGAAGATACCGCCGAGATACGTCAGTGGTGTAATCACAAATGTATTCATCACCTGCAGCTGTTCGAAGCTCTCTGCCCAAAGCGCAACCAGCATCCCCAGCGAACCGAATATAGCAGCAATCGCAAGCACATAGAACACAAACATAATAGGATTCACCAACTGCACCGCACCAAAGAGTGACCCTACCCCCAGAATCAGAAATGCAACCAGAAGCGCTCGCCCAAGTGACTCAGAAAGCAGGCCGATGATCATCTCAGTGTATGATAGTGGCGCAATCAAAATCTCCTCGAGTCCTCTTCCCCAGCGCAGGAAATAGAGCGCTGAAGACGCGCTCGAGAACGATGCGTTAATGATCGCAAGCATCAAGATACCGGGAAACACAAACGATATGTACGGCACGCCGGCAAAATCATCAATCTTCGTACCGATCACCGTCCCAAAGATAAAAATATACAACGCAGAAGACACCACTGGTGCAACGAGCGTCTGTATCGCTACCCGAAAGGTGCGCTTCATCCCTTTACGGAGGAATGTGTAAATTCCAATCCAATTAACTTTCATCATGTTTTCATTCATAGTCCAATAATTTGATTAAAATTGATTTAAATGGGATGAGCTACGAGGAAGACAAGAAAAATAAATCGAGGTGTATGTTGGTATACAGTGAGATTTCTTTTTTACAGTCTGACAAAGTAGATCGATCATTTTAATTATTTTTTGCTTCGCGAGTAATCTCTAAGTATGTTTCTTCGACCGATTTTCCGTCTTTCATAAACTCTTCTTTTGTTCCTTGCGCAACAATCTTCCCTTTGTTAATAATCGCAATATGGTTACATAAGTACTGAATCTCCTCAAGATAGTGCGAGGTAAGAATGATCGTCTTCCCACGTTCATTCATTTCTTTAAGATATTCCCAAAGATCATGCCGTTGCTCCACATCTACTCCAGCAGTCGGCTCATCGAGAATCAACAGGTCAGGTGTATGAATGAGCGCGCGGGCAAGAATTGCTCGTCGCTTCAGACCCCCGGAAAGCTTCTGAAAGCTGGTATCCTTGTGCTCATTGAGATCAAATCGATCAAGTAGTTCAGCACCTCGTTTTCTTCGCACCGCAGCCGAAATACCATAAAACCCACCCATGAAGTCAATAAGCTGCGAAGGGGTTGCAAATATATCAACATTGAACTCCTGTGGTGAGAGCCCTACCTTCAATCGCGCTTGCTTGTAGTCTTTGACTACATCGAGTCCATCAATAGTAATTGACCCTTCGGTTGGTTGTGCAATACCCGTTATACAGTGAATGGTTGTACTTTTTCCTGCACCGTTTGGACCCAACAGACCATAAAAACTCCCTTTGGGTATAGACAGCGATACACCATCTACCGCACGCTTTGCACTCTTCCCTTTTCCGTAGACTTTTACCAAGTCTTTTATTTCAAGCATTACATCAGTCATGGGTACCATTGTATCAGTTCACACTCTTTGACGCACAAACGGAAACTTGTCTACAATACTTGTCCTACAGATTAAATCTTTCTTTGATTGCACTAGCTACTGCTTCAGGACCTAATTTTGTGTTGTTGATACGTAGGTAATTCTCTTCTTCTATCTCCCCTTCTTTTGAATTAAGTCTGTGATTCTCTACAGAATTTAATAAGTTAGATTCTGACCATTCAACATCACGCTTACTGGGTTTATGTACCAGTCTATGTTCCGTTTTATTTCTTTCAATTCGGACTTCTGTATCTGCTTCTAACTCAACTAAACAAACCTCAGCATTTTCACTTGAGAAAAAATTTGAAATCTCTTTTACACGCTTCCATTCTGCAGGATCGTCAAAGTTACAAATTATTGTGAAGACAAGACCGTACTTGTCACTGCTTGCAAAAGTTTTAAAAATCTCATCTCTAAACAATTTAATTAATTTTTGAGCTTCGGGAGTCTCATAATCAAAAAGACTCACAACAAGTTCTATTGTCATGTGATTATGGAAAAGTTTGAGGTCAGTAATCTTTTCCAGCTCATGTCCTACTGTCATTTTTCCTACTGCTTGTGGGCCAGTAATAATTACAAGTTTCATGACTCTAGTGTAGCAAAAACGGTATATGTAGAACAAGCTGGAGGACAGGTACTAAAATATAGGTCTTGCAATTTGGGCACAGGAACTGCATAGTGCTTTCGTTATGGACGAAGAAGAAAAGTGGTTGCTGGAGGAGAAATACAGTGGCACGGAAAGCTTCGCTTTCCGTGCAGATTTAGAACTGCTCAAAAACGGCACTCCTCTCGCCTACCTCATTGGATCAATCCCCTTTTTAGACTGCACCATTCACCTCGACTCACACCCACTGATCCCACGTTCTGAAACCGAATTCTGGACCGAGCAAGCTATCAAGGTCATTCGAAATTTCGAGCGTACGTACGAACGTACGTACGACCATAACTCCCCCCAAGGCAGCCCTAGGGAACTCCCCGGACAAAACCCGAGGCCCGGCCTAGGGCTGGCCCTAGGCCGGGCCTCGGGAGAAGTTCATGTCCTGGATCTGTGTGCGGGCTCAGGAGCAATCGGTGTCGCCGTCGCCAAAGCGATCCCACAAGCACAGGTCGATTTTGCAGAAATTGACCCAGCTCACCTCCCTACCATCGAAAAAAACATCGAACACAACCTCAAACCGACATGTCGGAGGTCTAACCTCCAACATGGGCAATGTCGTGTGATTGAAAGCAATCTCTTTACGCCGAGTGCAGGGTTAAACCGCGAACTTGGGAAATATGACTTTATTCTCACTAACCCGCCCTATATTGATCCTGCAATCGACCGTACTGAAACTTCCGTAAAGCTGCACGAGCCACACCTTGCGCTGTATGGCGGAGCTGAAGGTATGGAATGTATTGCAAAAATCATAGCAGAAGCACCGAAACATCTCACGTTACATGGTCAACTCTGGATCGAACACGAACCTGAGCAGGTAGATGCAATTACTGCTCTTGCTGCAGAAAATGATTTGTTTAGCACGACTCACAACGACCAGTACAACACACCTCGCTATAGTGTTGTAACGCGCACTGTGGCAGAATAAAGCAATGGAACCCATTATTGACGGATCGATACCTACCCGCGTTATGGAGTTTGGTGCTGAAGGTCTTTTTTACCTTATCACGCTCATTTTCCTTTTCTTTTCGCTGAGTATTGCATATCATTGGCTCGCATACGGCACCAACCGCTCACAAAGCGTCTTGTTTCTGGTCATCTTTATCATGGTAAGCATGCTCTTTTTTATTGGTATGACAGTCTCACTTAACACCTTCCAGTTCTAGGCTATGTTGTTTGAAAAAATAAAACTCGAAGATGACGAGAAGGTGCGGAAGGTCGTACATAAGCACTGGTTTGTACTTTTCAGTAGAACTGTTGGGGTTGTTGCGGCAGCACTATTCCCCGCAGTTGCCTGGATCGTACTTGGTATACTGCTGCAATCAGATCAAAGTCCACTGCTGATAGATCTTTCCGGCTATCTTTCCTATTTTATCTTCTTCTACAGTGCTTGGCTTTTGTTTAGCTGGATGACACTCGCGTACATATTTACTGACCATCACCTCGACATCTGGATTATTACCGATCGAAGAATCATCTCAATTGACCAAAAAGGTCTATTTCGCCGATACATCGGAAGCTTCCGTCTGGAAAAACTACAGGACATAAATATCGCCATCGATGGTATCGTCGCAACATTCCTCAACTACGGCATGGTGGAAGCACAAACCGCCAGTGGCAGCGAAGAGGAGTTCCAATCATTCCATCTACCAAAGCCGCGAGAACTCAAAGCGATTATTCTTGAAGCAGCCGACAATCGTATGCACACACAAAGCACACAGCAGCAACAGACCGAATAAGTTGCAATTACTATCCGACTTCACTAAAATCAACCAACACTATGACAAACAAGCTTTCAACTGATCCGTACAAGGGCGTACGCGACTTTTATCCAGAAGACATGGCCGTGCAACGGTACATGTTTGATGTATGGCGCATGACCGCCGAGCATTTTGGGTTTGAGGCATATGACGCGTCGGTACTTGAACCAGCAGAACTCTATCGAAGCAAAACAAGTGAAGAGATCATCAACGAACAAACCTACACGTTTACCGACCGTGGTGACCGTGAAGTAACGCTTCGTCCAGAGATGACCCCGACGGTTGCACGTATGGTTGCAGGACGACGTCGTGAACTTACATTTCCAGTACGATGGTACTCTATCCCCAATCTCTTTCGGTACGAACGAATGCAACGCGGACGTCTGCGCGAACACTGGCAGTTAAACTGCGACATCTTTGGGGTGGATGATGTATCTGCAGACATTGAAATTCTGCTGCTGGCTAACGAAATCTTCAAAAACTTTGGTGCGGAAAACGGCACACACTATGCGATATATGTCTCAAGTCGCAAACTGCTTGAGGTGTTATATGACACACTAGATCTCGACACTCAAGCGCGCACCGCAGCAACACGACTGTCTGACCGAAAGAACAAAATGGGAGCTGATGAGTTTAAAGCAAAAATGCAGCTTATCTGCGGTGGCGCTACCGCAGACGTACTCACATTTCTCAATGCAGACAATATCGATGTCGTTCCAGAGGCAGTCAAAGAAAGTGATGCGTATACAGAACTCCAGACACTCATTGCAACCATGAAAGAAACAGGTACTCCGGTGGCGTTTGACCCAA
The DNA here is from genome assembly GCA_913050645.1 of uncultured bacterium. Lineage (GTDB taxonomy): Bacteria > Patescibacteriota > Minisyncoccia > Phycocordibacterales > UBA918 > OLB19. The sequence continues at coordinate 14,409 of CAJXAG010000001.1, forward strand.
CGATTATTCGCGGTTTCGACTACTACACAGGCATTGTGTTTGAAGTGGTCGACCTACACCCCGAAAACAACCGAGCAATGATGGGGGGCGGCCGTTACGACAACCTAACTGGGCTGTTTGGTGGTGAACCAATCCCCGGTATTGGATTTGGTTTTGGTGACGTGACCTTACGTGACTTCCTTATCAGCCATGAGCTTATGACTACTGATATTACATCACCACAACTGGCAGTACTGCCGACCGACACTGAGAACAATGTCGCCGCACAAAAGCTTGCCCAGAACTTCCGTAACGCAGGTATCTCTACCTCGGTGGACCTCAGCCCAAAAAAAGTTGGTAAGAAGATTGCAAACGCCGGGGCGCAGTTTATTGATTACGCACTAGTATTAGGTGAAGATGAGATCGCTTCAGGAACTTACACGGTGAAAGACCTACTGGAAGGCTCAGAACTCTCTGGTACACTACAGGAACTTATTGATCAACTGAGTAACAATGGCTAACACACCACAGTACAAACTGAACTACGTTATTTTTGACCTTGAAACCCAAAACATCTTCCAAGATGTTGGTTCTAACGATGCTGCTGACCTGGATATCTCAGTCGCAACGTTTTACGAGACCAGTACCGACAAGTACACCACCGTCCATATCGATGACCTGGAGAGCGTGTGGCCAATCCTTGAGCGTGCAGACGCATTGGTAACCTACAATGGTAACCATTTTGACATTCCACTATTAAATAAGTACTATCCAGGCGACCTTACACAGATCAAAAGTATTGATATGCTTGTGTCGATTAAAGACTCTCTTGGACGTCGACTTCGTCTTGATTCAGTCGCAAGCGCAACGGTAGGCGCAAAGAAGTCAGCAGACGGCCTCCAAGCCGTGCGTTGGTGGCGTGAAGGAAAAGTGAAAGAGATCATGAAGTATTGTGAACAAGACGTAAAGGTCACCAAGAAAGTATTCGACTATGCACTTCTCAATAGTGCCGTTAAGTTCAAAGACGGCTACCGCAAGAAAGACATCGAGCTCGACACCTCAGACTGGGAAACAAAGGAGGAGGTTTCCATGACACACTCGCTTCTGTTTTAAATCTCCTGGATTGCTTCACCTAAAGGTTCGCAATGACAGCACCGCTCGCTTCGCGAGCGGTGTTGTTTTTTATTGACTTTTAGTCCAATTTTGCTTTACTGCACACAGACGAAACGCCATAGAAAAGAATGGAAAATGGCCTATGCAACTCGTGATGATCTCGCTAACCAAGTGTACTCACTTGAAAAAAGGTTAAAAGAGGAGCAGGAAGCTTTTAAGGTAAAACAAATGGAACTACGTACTCTTCTTGAGAACTACGACACACTTAAGGAGGACCGAGATCAATATATTAAAAAGTATCACAATGCCCTTCGTGACATTGGAGCAGTCAAAATAAAGTTCCGCAAGTGGGAAAAGAAACAGCGTCAGAAATATAATGAACTTATGCGCACACACCTCGCAGTGATTGCATTTCTAACAAAATAGATACACTGAACAGGTAAAATTACTCAGTGTTGACATTATGGGAGAACCTGTTCTTACAGTTGATTCTGGAGAAGAATACACATAACAACCATCCGATACTTTCGGGTGGTTTTCTTATTGATTACGTCAACTTATCTTTGGATAAATGGAACAAATGCGTAATACTGAAAATTTCAAAATCACGTTACACGTGTTCGGTTAAAATTGGATGAAGTACAAGGCACGCAAAGCAAATGACGCCGAGCCTTACTTTACTGTAAGGTGAGCGCTCATTTGTCTGCAGCGTAACGCAGTAGTTCGCCAATTTTAACCGAACACGAAGATGAAGATGACGAAAGAAGCTAAAATAATTCTGTACCAAATGAACGGCCATAGCGTGTGCTTTTTTAGAAAACTAATCATAAAATGAATGGCAGCAAGACCGATTAAAAATGACACCGCTGCCCCCACTGTCACCGGGAGCCACGCAACTGATTCGTTGCTGGCCAATAGCTCAAGAAATTTCTTCAAACCCGCTCCAGTAATGACCGGTACGGCCATCAAAAATGCAAACCGCGTTGCCTCCGAACGAGAAAGTCCCAGCATCATACCTCCAGAAATAGTTGCTCCCGACCGAGACATCCCCGGAATAAGTGCAAGTGCTTGAAAAAGCCCTATCTTGAAACCTTTTTTGGGACTCATGGTATTGGTCTGTGGGCGATTTTGATACACCCATTCTGCATATATAAAAAACACTGATCCTGCAATCAGTACACCTGCCACCAGAAGCGGATGTCGAAACGTTTTCTCCATAAGTGACTCAAGGAAAAATCCAAGCACCACTGCAGGTATCGTTGCTACTAACAACGAATACAATAGGGTCTCATCGCGTTTATTTACCGGCAAGCGTCCAAGCTTACGCAACCCCGCTTGTGTTAGTTGCCAGATATCGGGAAAGAAATACACGATTACTGCGGTTGCTGTTGCTAAATGCAAAACTGCATCAAAAGCAAGACCGTACGCGTCTTCGACTCCAAAGAGAGCACGTACGAGAATCAGGTGCCCTGTCGAAGAAACGGGAAGGAATTCTGTTAGACCTTGCACTACACCCAGCATCACCGCTTCGAAAATAGTCATATTGTAGAAATAGTTTAAAACGCACATCGCTAGGATTAATAAAATAGTTTCGTACCTTTATGCGCTGAGAAGTTTCAAACCACTTCTTATATTTTAGCCCTTTATAGACACATCTTCCACTTTATCCTAGGTATAAAGGTAAATTGTGCATGTTATAATTTTTATATATCACTATATGTAAAGATTATCTATGGAGCCTGAAACAACACAAGAAAATATACGGGCACAAGCGCCAGCATCACAAGCACAAAATCCTTTTATCATTCCAGGAGCAATCCTTATTGGTTTTGCAATGATCGCCGCTGCCATCTACTTCAGCGGGGGCTTTGGTGGAGGAAGCACTACGCCTATTGTTGCACAAGAACAGCCAAAAGAAGCTCAAGAAGTTGGATCAATTCGTCCTATTAACGAGGATGATCACGTTCTTGGGAATCCAAACGCACCAATTGTCATTATAGAATACTCAGACTATGACTGCCCATTCTGTAAAAAATTCCACGAAACAATGAAAAGCATTGTGGCAGACTACGGCCCAACTGGACAAGTTGCGTGGGTGTACCGACAATTCCCAATTGACCAGCTCCATCCAAACGCTACCGGTATTGCGCTCGCTTCTGAATGTGTGGCAGACCTAGCTGGCAATGATGCCTTTTGGACTTTCACTGACCTTGTCTTCAGTGAACGTACCGCAGACGCGCCAACGAACACCACGAAGCTTGTAGATTATGCTGTCCAGGCCGGTGCAGATCAGACAGCGTTTGAAAGCTGTGTTTCAGAAGGAAAATTCATCGATCACATAACAGAAGAGTACCAAGAGGGTGTCGCCGCTGGTGTACAAGGTACTCCACACTCATTTGTGCAAGTTGCTGGTCAGCAAATTGTCATCAACGGTGCCCAGCCATATGAAAACGTAAAGCAAACCATTGAAACGATCTTAACCCAGGTTACCGGGGGTACCACCGAGTAAGAAATGTATCGCAAGCAACAAAAAACCGACACTATTACGTCGGTTTTTTGTTAGACAAGCAACTGTGCCAAGTGACAATACTCGCTTTCCTTTTCGTCACACGGCTTAGTCAGAAAATCACCTGCAATAATTTCTTTTGTGACCGTAATAATTTCTTGTTTGAGTACTGCAATCTCTTTCGCCGTTATCGTAAACGTCTCTTCGTGTATCACTCCCTTACTGTCGGGCTCTACAAACGACAGTGTCCCTGTGTTGGTTACATACCGCTCATCGTCATACAGTGAAAGGAGCAGGGCATAAAACACTAACTGTCTTTTATAGCCACCATCAGAGCTCGCAGTCTTTCCTTCAATCACATTTCGTGTCTTTGGCTTTCCTGTTTTGTAGTCAACCACGCGCACCGCAAAGCCTTCATCGTTTAAGTCGAGTCGATCGAGCATACCGGTAAGTGGCAGCTCGGGAAGTTCAGGGATGTCAGTTTGCAACACTACACGTAGTTTCAGCTCTTCTTTGGTCTGTTTCGGCAATGTCGATTCCATATGCTGCATGTACCCATACAGCACCTCAAGACCCCGTGCATGCAGCCGTGTATGATCTTCTGTGGTAATCGGCATACGCCCAAGTTCTACCTCTAACTTCTCTTTGACTTTCGTGTCGCTTGGAAATACACCGTCTGCCGTATGGTGCCCCGTAATATACTCAAGTGTATTATGCACTGCTGTACCAAACTGCATATGCACCGGCTGTACCTCAGGAATCCGGAGCACATTACGATAGAGGTAATCCCACGGACTCCGTAAATAATTATTCAACGACGTCGCAGAAAATCCACGTTCAGCCAAAAGGTGTGTCAGAAGCTGGACGTCAATAGCAACAGACTTCTTGCTTTGCGTAAGCATTGCTGCTGGGTCAAACTGCTGCTCTGCTTCTGTGGTTTCCAGTGTTTGGTATACGTCATCTGCGATATCAGCAAAGAGTCGTGTGGTTTGCAATTCCTTCCCGTCAGCATTTGTTTGTGAGCACGACAAGTGAAGCTCCTTCTTTGCACGTGTCATCACCACATAGAGCAAACGCCGCTCGTCATCTATCGGGTCAAAATCTTCTTCCTTCAGATGTTTCGTAACGGGAATATCGAAATACTTTCGCTTGGTAGACCCACCCCACGAACTATCTTGCAGGTGTGGTGCATACACGACCTCGAACTCCAACCCTTTGGACTTATGTGCGGTCATCACCTGCACCGCAGCTGAGTTTGTTGCGATGTATGGCGCATTCAGTGGTAGTCCATACTCACGAGCTGTTGTAAACACTGCCTCCACCTGCGCGAGCGTTCCCGCACCATCGCGTCGCACCAGCTCTTCTACCTCATCATAAATACGGCGCACCACCCGTGCTCCTTCAAATGGGTCGTGTTCCATAACGTGATCTAAAAATCCACTCTCTTGCAAAACAAACGCAAGTACCTGATGTGGTGCTTCGTGTACCTCACGCTTTCGTGCATCGTCGAGTACTTGTGATACGCGCAATACTGCTTCAATGTCCTCCACACCTATCTCCTTGAGTTTCTGCGCATCAGATAACAACGCTCCAAGCTGCAGAGTGTAGCTGCGGGCAGCAAGCACGCGCACCAAGTCATTATTACCAATTCCCCAATATGCTCCATGCAGCACGGTAAACAGCGCGAGCTGATCGCCGGCACTCACTACCGCGGCAATCAGACTCTGCACTGCCTGTGTTATCGGGTGTCGAAGAATATCACCATCTGCTGACGCCGTAACTGCAATGCCCTTTTTGCGAAGCATCTCTGCAAGTGCTTCCACTTCACGATTGGTGCGTACAATCACCGCAATCTCCTGTGCTTCTGTTCCCGTATCAATTTTTTGCTTTATTTCATTTGTTATCACCTCATCCTCAACTGCCTGATGCGAGAAGTCTTGATAGGATACCTGCGAAGCATGCACCGCTTCAGCAGACAGCGGCACACGCAAGTCCTTAAGTGGCCCGTCTTCAACTTCAACAAGCGAGTGTGCTGCATCGAGGATCTCCTGTCCAGAACGATAGTTTTCGGTTAGCGCAATCGTTTTGGTACCTTTAAACAAGTCTTCAAAATATAAAAAGTTCTCAAGCGATGCTCCCTGGAATCGATAAATAGCCTGCTTTTCATCACCTACTGCAAAAATATTTGGCGAATCATGGTATGAAGCAAGTAATTCGAGTATTCTGTTCTGTGAACCGTTCACGTCCTGGTGTTCGTCAGCAAGAATGTACTGATACTGCTCTTGCAAGTCACGAAGCATATCTTCACTACTCTCAAGCGCATGAACACTCTGCGTAATCATGTCATCAAAGTCATAAAGTTTTTGCTCACTAAGGAGTTGCTGGTACGCTCGATACACCGTAAGCAGCTCACGATTTTTTGTGATTGCCTTTTCTTTCTTGGTGTACTCACCGCGCACCTTTCCTTTATGGGCGCCCTTTTGGTGAATCTTTTCGATCCCCTGAAGGTCCTCTTCTTGTTGTGCAATTATTCTTGCAAACGCATCGGGAGTAAAGTACTCCTGCTTCAATGTTCCAATAATACGTAAAATGTGCGGTACGTAATACGCAGGGTTCCCCATTGGTCGCAATACGGTGTAGTCACCACTCTCAAGGACATCCTCAATAAGCTTTATCTTTTCAATATCGCTGGCGGGTCGCCCACCAATCACACGTTCAAACGCATCAGAGTATTCCTTAATCAACTTCCCAGCAAAACCATGAAAGGTAAAGATAGGGACACGGTATGCTTCGCTCCCCACATACCGCCGTAAGCGCTCACGCATCGCTTTTGCTCCTGACTCGGTAAAAGTAAGTGCGAGAATACTCTCTGGAGCGGTATCAGTCTTTAAAAGGATGTTCGCAATACGTAAGGTGAGGATCTGCGTTTTCCCGGTACCCGGACCCGCAATCACCATCACCGGACCTTCAACAGTATCTACTGCTTCTTTCTGAGCAGCGTTGAGCATCCCATACGCCTCTTTAAAAGCTTGTTCATTCATATCCATGTCTGTTGCCATATTGCAGTAAGTATACCCTACCCTTACTTTAACGTCGTCGGATCGACACATATTCCTTTCGTCGCAACTCTTCAATTACAAGAACAGACGACTGGAACACGGCATCCAACGTTACAAGTCGACGTTTAAGTCAATGTGGCAACTACATTACTTCTATGTATACATAAAGTCATGTCACACTTCCTGTCTTTGCTAATATACAACGCAAAAGTAAAGGTCGGGGTATACCAAAAATAAAGAGCGTCTCATGCCAGACGCTCTTTTGGTTTTTATGTCTACGCTGCGGCAACTGACGTATTTGCAGACTCTGACTCCAATGCCAGAGAAACCAAACACCATCTTCACCACGCTGATTCCAAAGTGGGATCACCGTTATGGTCGTATAGTTTAGCTCGTGCAGAATACTCCGAACAAGTGCCGTGGCCTTCAGGATGTCTTCTTTATGTCGCACATCGTCAACAGGGTGGCCGGCACATTCAGCATGGCCAGAAACAAAAATAATTTCTGACCCATGATTTCCAATAGATACAGGAAGCTGATCACGCAGCTTTTGCACAAACAGTGCATGCTTCGGATGGCCCACATCGGCCAAAACCCCTACGGTACCAGGCCCATCACAGACACTGTCTACAAACAATCCTTGTGCATAATCCTGCACCGCTTTCTTGTCTCGACCGTCCATGCACCATACCGCACCGGCGAATTTTTCATTTTTTGCGCTCATAGTTTTTCCTTATGTTCAATTACTGTTCTGGTGAACACTTGTCACACAGTGGGCCATACTACGCCTATTTATACGAAAAGCAACCCTCTTTAAACACAGTTTTGACAGACCGAAAATCATGTATCAAACCTGCATAACTACACTATACAAATGAAATAACAAGAGTATGATACCAACCTTATGGAAGTAAAAGATATTGTAAAAGAAGCAGTCACCATTGGCGAAGAAGCCTCTTTCAAAGACGCTATTGCTCTCATGATTAATGAAAAGACCAACTCTTTATTAGTAACAGATGGAGATGGTGTATTAATCGGAGAAGTAACCGTATCAGACTTACTCGAAGCTATTGTCCCTGAGTACCTCTCAGGTGACAGTGTAGCGGCTCACTTTGCAACAGGAGCAATGTTTGACGAAGCTGTCGAACATGCAGCAGAAAAGCAAGTGCAATTTTTCATGACCACAGACATCAGTCCGGTGCAAGAAACTGAAAGCGCTATGGCAGTTGCAGCTAATGCAATTGCGCACAGGCGTGTTCGCATTCCCGTTGTAGACGCAAATGGCAAACCGGTTGGTATTATTTCTCGCCGAGGCCTGAAACACATTATCGGCAACGCACTACATATTACTGACGAAAAATAATACTGAACATGGAAACAATTGAGCTTATTGCGCTGCTTATTTTTGGCGTTACATTTTTCTACATTCTGAACGAACGTATCCACCGTACAGTCATTGGATTGTTTGGTGCGATGACCATGCTTCTTGCGGGTATGTTTTTTGACTTTTATGGTCCCGAAGACCTGCTTGAAGTTGTAGATTTCAACACACTTGGACTTCTCTTCGGCATGATGCTTTTAGTCGGCATGCTTGAGCACACAGGAGCTTTTCAGTACCTCGGTATCTGGACAGCAAAGAAAACAAAGGGAAACCCGTGGCTTTTGATGGTTGCGCTTTCGGGGATTACCGCGGGTCTTTCAATGATTCTCGATAACGTCACCACGATCATTTTGATTGTACCAATTACGATTATCATTGCTGAGATGATCAAAATAAACCCAACGCCAATTCTTATGGCAGAAGCATTACTTTCAAATGTTGGTGGTACCGGAACACTCGTTGGGGACCCGCCAAATATCATGATCGGGTCTGCAGCTGGATTTTCATTTAACGACTTCTTGATCCACACACTACCGGTTGTACTTATTACCTGGGTACTGACGCTTGCATTCTTCCGTGTGCTCTTCCGTAAGGACCTAAAAAAGAAACCTCAAAACGTCGAGCAGCTCTTAGCAATGAACGAGAAAGAAGCGATTACTGATCCAAAGACACTGAAAAAGCTCCTAGTTGTCTTTGCAATCGTCGTTATTCTGTTTTTCCTACACTCCGCCTTGCACCTTGAGGCTGCAATGGTTGCACTTATCGGTGCCGCGCTTGCACTTATCTGGATCGCACCACAACATGACCCTCAGAAAGTCATTGAGAAATGTGAACTTTCGGTACTTCTTTTCTTTGGCTCGCTCTTTGTGATTGTCGGCGGGCTTGAAAATGCCGGAGTCCTTGAGCGTGCGGCACAGTTCATAACCAGTAACGCTGAAAACAGTCTGCTTATGACTGCACTTATTATCCTTTGGGCGAGTGCCATTCTCTCAGCAATTGTTGATAACATTCCACTGACCGTAGCAATGATCCCGATTATCACCTATCTCGGCTCACAGGGCATTCCCGTGGAACTCCTCTGGTGGGCACTGGCACTGGGTGTTGGCTTCGGCGGAAACGGCTCACCGATTGGCTCGACTGCAGGTGTGATTGTGGTGGCAAAGTCTGAAAAAACTGATAATCCAATTTCGTTTATCGACTGGATAAAGCAGGGTGTCCCAACCATGATACTCGGTCTCGTCATTGCTACCATCGCATTGACCGTCTTCACTGAATACTTCATGGAAGACCCGGCAACGGTCTATGCGGTAGAAGTCACTGAAACTAACAAAGAAATACCATACTCTGTTTCTTCAGACTAAATGCCGTATACCGTGCAACAAAAAACTGCGACTTCAGTCGCAGTTTTTTGTTGCACACAAGAAAATCCAGGTGTACACTTAAGTCATATGGAACTGAAAGACATAACAAAAGAAGCGGTCATTATTTCAGAAAACGGCACCTTTGCTGAAGCACTTGATATGATGCTCAACAACCACACCAACACGCTACTTGTATCGGGCGAAGATGGCATACTCGTGGGCGAAGTATCAGTATCAGACCTTTTTGAAGGAATGATCCCTATAACAGAGGATGGTGACGCGGCAATGGCACACTTTGCAGACGAAATGCACTTCAAGGAAGCACTCCATAACGCAAAAGAAACACCGGTGTTTGAATTTATGTCTTCAGACTTCCACGCGATTACTCCTGATGATGATCTTGTAGCTGTGGCAGCAATTGCAGTTGGACACGGACGTGCGCGCATGCCAATTGTTGATCACGAAAACAGACCTATCGGTATGGTCTCACGACAAGGCTTAAAACAAATTCTTGGTAAATACATGCACCAACGATAAAAAGCGCCCATAGGCGCTTTTTATAGCTTATCGTCAAGATAGACCTCGTACACAGTTCCGATAAAAAACGGTAACGCAAACAGCAATATAATTTCCTCAAGTGGTACACTCTGACCATAAAATGATATCGTAGCGATATACTCTTGTGTATATCCAAATACCTTGTACACATTTGCAGATGCAAGAAAGAGGTATATACCTGATGGTACTGCTGCAATAAGTGAGAAATCAATAATACGATCGAAAAATGGTACCGACAGACTCTTATGGAGTATCAGGATAGCCAACGCAGAACCAACGAGAATGCCAATCATCCACAGGTATGAGTACGGCAGAAAAATACTATCTGCAACATACCGCTGAATTCCTATGAGCACCACTACCGCTACCGAAAAGACTGCAAAAAAGCCAAAACGCTGCCACGCACTTCGCGGTGAGTATATTCCATCGTCAAAAAACACCTCATACAAAAGTGCCAAGAAAACAACTTGGAATACAATTACAATAAGCATCTCAAGTGGCACAAGATTAAACACACGAGTTTCCATGATTCCGATGCTATACCAAAGACCGTACATATGCGCGATACCTTCAAGCAAAAAAGCCACGCCAGCACCAAGTACAGTAACCGACAGCAGTACCATAGGTGGAGCTACCGTGAAGCGTGCAAGTGCCAGCGCAGGAACTGCAAAAAGTACCAAAGCAGAAACGAGCATGCCGGCGTCAAACACAAACAGACTCCACAACGCAAGCGTGTAGTAAAGTACGATTATAGAAAACAAAAGAACCGTTCGATGCATAATTTAGTCCCCTACATTGTACCAAATACAAAAGCACGGAAAGCGAAGCTTTCCGTGCTTTTGTATAAAACTCAATCTTCCTTTACTCAAATCCTGCTACCGAGATGAGATACGCTGCGTGAGAAAGTACTCAACGTACTTTCGCAAGAGGTTGTCTATGATTCTGAAGTCATGAAGAATCATGGCAACCTAAACAGCTTCAGTAAGAAGCAAGAAAAATTGCCGGAGCCGTACTTAGTGGTACGGTGACCGGCAATTTTTTGCAGTCCAACAAAGTAGCTCGCTCGTTAGTAGGATTTGAGACGGCGGGCCTTGTCGTGCTGTCTAATCTTCTCCAAAGCCTTCGCCTCAATCTGTCGAATACGCTCTCGGGTTACCCCAAACTCTTTACCTACCTCTTCAAGCGTGTGATAGGTGCCATCGAGTAGTCCATGTCGCATCTCAAGAATCTTTCGCTCTTTCTCTGAGAGATGATCGAGAATTTCTTGTATCTGATCAGTAAGAATACTGTGTGCAACTTCCTGGTCTGGTGAGACCATCTTCTCGTCTGAGATAAAGTCAGACAGACGTGAACGATCATCATCGTCACCAATTGGAAGCTCGAGAGAAATAGTATCCTGAGAAATCTTCTCGATCTGGTAAATCTTCTCCACCTCAACATCCATTTCGGTCGCAATTTCTTCGGGCATTGGATCTCGTCCTAGGTCCTGTGCAAGCCGTCGTGAGACCTGCTTGTACTTTGCCATGGTTTCAACCATATGCACTGGAATACGAATAGTTCGAGACTGGTCAGCAAGCGCTCGGGTGATCGCCTGACGAATCCACCATGTTGCGTACGTAGAGAACTTAAAGCCTTTGAGGTGGTCAAACTTATCTACTGCTTTAAAGAGACCAAGGTTTCCTTCTTGAATAAGATCAAGCAACGTAAGGTCTGGAGAACGACCAACATACTTCTTGGCAATCGAAACCACCAAACGAAGGTTTGCACGCGCAAGCAAGTTCCGAGCCTCTTCGTCACCGTCAAGAATACGCTGCGCAAGGTCTCGTTCTTCCTGCGCGGTAAGCAACGGATACTGTCCGATTTCTCGCAGATACATCTGAATAGAATCGTAGCTGCTGTCGTTACGCTTGTATGCATTCTTCTGCGCAATCACTTCTGCAGACGGATCGGCACCCAGCATGCCCCCACTGGAGAGCACGTCAATTCCGGCAATTGAAAAGTTCTCGTACATTACCTCAAGAAATGGCACTTCCTTTTCAATCTGTGGGAAATACTTAAGAATCTCATCATACGTCACATACCCCCGCTCCTTTCCAAGTTTCATCAGCTCAGTCTGCTTCGCACGTTGCAATTTTTGAGATTTCGTTAGTTTCTTCGCGACCTTCTTTACGGTCTTTTTTGACACCTTTTTAGCCACAACTTTCGTCGCGGTCTTCTTTGTTGTCTTTTTAGTTGTCTTCTTTGCAGTTTTCTTTACTGCGGTTTTTTTGGCAGATGTTTTTTTAGCTGTAACCTTTGTGGTTTTTTTTGCTACTTTTTTTGTTGCCTTTTTTACGGTTTTTTTAACCGCCTTTTTTGCTTGCCCGTTAAGTTTCTGTGAAACTTTTTGGGTTGATTTCTTGGTTGCTTTTTTTGCGACCATAGTGTCCAGTACTATACAGTATATTGCAGAAAAAACCAGCTCTTTTAGTCCAGCTTTCTCCCCTCTTCGTAACCAAATAGCATCAGATCAACTTCAAGTTCCTTTTGCTCTTTTTGAAGTTTGTCTATCGCCACAATTGCTTCCATCTGAGCTTTGTCATCACCCGTACGTAACTTCTGATCATACTCTGCGCGTTTCTCTTTTCCGAGAAGTCCTGCGAGCTCATTAAGCTCCGCGGCTATATCGCTGAGCACCTGCTTAATCGGCAACCGCTCAATATCTTCAGCAAGTCGAAATGGGAGATTCCCAATTTCTTCTGCAGAATAGAGCTCACGCATATCCTGAGCAGACTTCCCGGTGACTTTTTGCAAATGTTCGGCCAGTGGCGGCACATGCTCTTTGGGCAATTCATCAATAAGCACTGCAAATCGTTTTAATAAAGCTTCTTTTCGTTGCATGGATTCTTTTGTGTTTGGTTCTGGTTTTACAGGAGCTTGTTCCTGCGACACTGCGGTGCGCGCAGCTCTTTGCTCTTCTTCTTGTATTTTCTCTATAAAACGCTGTGTCTCAGCATGAATGGCGTCTTTTGTAGTCCCGAGACGCTGCGCAATCAACCCTTCGAAGTGTTCTTGGTCAATACGGTTTGGGATACGGGCAACGTATGGAAGAATCTCTTCTCGTGCTTTAAGCTTAAATGCTCGCTCGTCTTTATTCTGGTCTTGCAGCACATCAAGTAAGTACTCGATCACATGTGTTGCGTGCCCCACCATCTTCTTAAACTCCGCAGCATCTTTTTGAATAATGTCCGCAGGGTCTTCTCCGTCAGGCATACGCACCACCTTTACATCCATTCCGCGTGAAAGCATCAGCTCTGCTGCTTTCTTCACTGCAGCGATTCCAGCTCGGTCAGCATCAAGTGCAAGCACTGCCCGATTACTTAACCGTTGCAGTAGCATAACGTGGTGTGCCGTCAATGCCGTACCTGAGATCGCTATGGTGTTTCCATATCCTGCCTGGTGCGCCATAACGACATCAAACTGCCCCTCTACGCACAGACAAAAATCCATGGTACGAATGCCTTGCTTTGCCTTATCGTATCCGTAGAGAATTTCAGACTTGTTAAACAGCTCCGTCTCCGGTGAGTTTACATACTTTGGTGCTTCAGAGTCTTTGGTAAGGATGCGCCCCGAGTATGCAACTACATGACCCGCATTATCAAAAATCGGAAACATGATACGGTCACGAAACAGATCATATGCTTCCTTCCCTGCATCAGCACCTTTGGCGAGTCCTGCTTTGAGTAATTCTTGAGTAGTGAACTTCTCTGCCTCAAGCGCATTTTTAAGCTCTCGCCAACCATGGTCAGGTGGGCCAGGTGCGTAGCCAATACGCCACTTTGCAATGGTTTGAGGGGTAACCCCGCGGTCCTCTAGGTACTGTTGCGCTTCAGGTTTCTTGTGTCGATACTCTTCAAAAAATTTCGTAGCGTGCTCAAGTACATCGTACTGTCGTTCACGCTCAGTACGTTTTTGCGGATCTTCTCGCACCAGCTCTACGCCCGCTTTCTCTGCAAGAATCTTCAACGCGCCCTTAAAGTCGACCCCTTCCATTTCTTGCACAAAGGTAAAGATGTCACCGCCTTGCGAAGTTGAAAAGCAGTAGTACATACCGCGATCAGGAGACACATAAAAAGAAGGGGTCTTTTCAGTAGTAAAAGGGCTCTTACCCTTCATATTTTTCCCCGCAGGATGCAACTCAACATACGGTGCAATCACATCCACCACCGAAAGCCGCTCTTTTATCTGTCGTACTGCATCACCTGCCATAGTCAGAGTATTATACGCGAAAGTTAATGACAACGCACAGAACTTGACTTTTTTATAATTTTATAGAGAATAGCTATAGAAACAACATTCTATGTTCTGGAGGAGACATCAATGAAATACACATACGTAGTTCGCTTGCAACTTAGAGGTGGGGTAGTAACTTTAAAGAATTTTACCTCAGAATGTCCAATCAATACCGGACACACACTAATTGTCAGAATGGATGTAATTCACTGGCTTTGCGGACTCGAACTTCGAGTCTTGAAGGTACAACATCTAAAAAACTTGATTGCTCGCCACAACGATCCTGACATATCATCCCTTATGGTTGACTTTGCAAAACAAGAGATTCGCGAGCATCTAGAAAAAATAGGTGATAAAAAAGTGATCGGCTCATTCGAAGCTCACGGCTGGCAATACAAAGCCAACTCATAGGCATCCCCACAAACCTCGCTTGGTTTAGCGGGGTTTGTTTTTATCTACCACTATGTTAGGTTTGATACAAATGTTCATCCAGCAGAAAGGAGGTTTATTATGACTGCTGTTGTTCTCTTGAAACCCAAAAACCACACCCTGTTCGAACCAGGTGATACGCTCATCTACTATCACAAATGGAAGCTTTGGGAAAAACCAAAGAATCAAAAGTGGTTTCACAATCTCAGTCTTGAGGAATGTGAGCAGCTCGCCCCCGGTGACCAAGTATGGATTGATGTTGATCCTTTGTACCACAACGGTAAAGTGTACGGTTGCATTCTGGTAACCATCACAAGCATTTCCAGAACGGCTCAAGACACACTTAGTGTCGGCTACAGCTCACCATCAATCAGTGGCCGTTCACTGATCACTTACAAAGGTAAGCTTGCTGTTCTTACCAACGAAGAGCAGGTATACAACTGGACAAAAGATGTAGACGCTGCACGCAATGTGTAACATCACATCCCCTAAACCCCGCAGCCATGCGGGGTTTGTTTTTTATTTGTCACTATGATACGTTTGACACAAACGCACATTTCTAAAAAGGAGAAATACCATGCTTTCATGCATACTCATCGCTGGCTCACTGTGGATTGAACAAACCCCTGATTCCGGGTATTACCTAAACATCAACACCTTCACAGGTATCGGGCGTACAGAAGAAAGTGCTGATATCCATTTCACAAAAGACGGAATTGCATCCTACCCTGTCACACTGCCCGAGCAGCTCCAGGACGCATCTATACCTGAAATTCTTGCAGCCTGCGAAGCCGTTGCCCGAGAACAGTAATAACCCAAAACCCCGCACAGTCTGCGGGGCTTGTTTTTTACATGAAAAAAATACCACAATTAATTACGTAATTAATTGTGGTATTAATTTTGAAATTCTTTCAAATGAAGCCCCCACGAGCTTACACTCGGGGTATCTCACCAAGTTACGTAGCTTGCTACGTAACACCTATCGCTATCACGATAGGCAAACTCCCTCCATCCCCGGGCTTACGCCGCGGGGTATTTGTGGGGAATAAACACCTTACGATTTTTTTAATTAGTTCAATATATCGAACTAATTTAAGTGTATCGCCTGAGTTTAAATACCCATTTAAATTGCAATTTAAATGGGTATTCAATCGGGTTATTAATCGCTAGATTTTGCAAACACAAAAGCACGGCGCCTAAAGGCGCCGTGCTTTTGTGTTTTACTTCTATCCTCGTCTTTCTCTCTTAGAAACTGAATAAGTTGCCTGAGATACGAAACAGACAAGAAAAAAGACCCGAGCGGTACTAAGGTGTACCGTGAGGGTCTTTTTTCGTAGTCTAATGAAGTAGATTAGGTGAATTATTCAGTTTCTTCTGTTACTTCGTCTTTAGGGATGGATGAAATCATCTCTTGCTTCTGTGACCCCTTAAAGCCTGTTCCTGCTGGAATCAGCTTACCGATGATCACGTTTTCCATCAGACCTGCAAGATTGTCTTGTGACCCTTTCACTGCAGCGTTGATCAAAACACGTGTTGTGTTCTGGAATGATGCTGCTGCAAGGAATGACTTACGTGAGAGTGAACTCTCTGTAATACCCATGATGATTCGATCAGCTTTTGCCAGATCAGAACCGTTTTCCTTAAGTGTTGCATTTGCCTTAGCAAAGATCCATTCTTCAACTACTTCTCCCGGTGTGAAGTGTGAGTCACCTGACTCAGTAATCTTCACTCGTGAAAGCATCTGCTTCACAATAAGCTCAATATGCTTACGTGAAATGGTTACACCTTGGAGTTCGTAGATCTTGTTAATTTCAGAAATGATGTAGTCCTGTGTCATTTCTCGTGTTCCATACTTAAAGAGATCAGGAAGGTATGCAGAACCGTCAGTGAGGAACTGACCAGCAATCACATTGTCTCCCTTACTTACCTTCACCACACGTCGTGGATCAACTTCGTACTCGAGCACGTCTGACTTCTTTGGTGCGTATTCTGAAGTTTTATCAACTGCAACAACAATTGTTTTTGCCTTACCTTCAGTTCGGATTTCAGTTACGAAACCAGCGGTCTTAGAAATCATCGCTGGTACCTTTGGAAGACGCTTTTCAAACACTTCTTCCACACGTGGAAGACCTTGTGTTACGTCACCACCTGCTGATGATGTACCTCCAAGGTGCTTAGTGTTCATCGTAAGCTGTGTACCTGGCTCACCAATCGCTTGGGCAGCTACGGTACCAACCGCTTCACCGATATCTACCAGATGATTAGTGGTAAGATCCACACCGTAACACTTCTGACATACGCCACGCAGTGTCTTACAGGTCATTGGTGACCGTACTTCTACTGACTCACAGGTTGTTTCCTCTACCGCAATTGCTTCGCGTCGTGTAAGCATAGTCCCCTTCTTGAAGATTACGTTACCCTTAGCATCTACAGCGTCTGCAGCAAGCACACGTCCCTTAATCGCCTTAGAGAAGGCAATCTCAATTCCTGATGCTGAGAGGCGTCCGATGGTTGTGCTTTCCTTTGTCTTACAGTCAGGTTCAGTAACAATCGCATCCTGCGCAACCACGAAGAGTCGTCGCGTAAGATACCCAGCCTTAGCAGTTTGAAGCGCTGTATCGGCAAGACCTTTACGTGAACCGTGCGTAGTGGTGAAGTATTCAATCGGGCTCATACCCTCCTTCATACATGAAATCACCGGGAACTCGAGGGTTTCACCTCGTGTGTTCACAATAAGTCCCTTCATACCAACCATCTGTGCAATCTGACGCATAGAACCTCGCGCACCAGACTTCCAGAGATCAAACGCTGAACCGTTCTGATCCATCGTCTGCGGGATCACCTCCTCGATTTCACTCTTGGTCTTCTGCCAGATCTCAATGATCATACGACGTCGTTCGTCTCGTGAAAGAAGACCATCCTCAAAGTGTGCAATCACTTGCTGTTCCTGCTCACGTGCAGCTTCAATGATCGCACCCTTCTGTTCTGGGATAACCACTTCATCAAGTCCCCAAGTAGTACCTGAAATAGTTGCATACTTAAAACCAAATTTTTTGATCTTGTTTACCACCTTCGGTACCACATCAACACCCTGGTCATCAATCAGATCCAGTACAATCGCAAAGATGTCTCGCCCTGTCTGAATTTCATTAATGAATGTGTGGTCACTTGGGAGTACTGAGTTAAAGAGCAGTCGCCCAACTGTTGTTTCAAACACCTGCTCTTCAAACTGAGCATACTTCGGTGTATCAGTTGCAAGTACCTTGATCTTCGCACGGAAGTCAACAAGGCCGAAGTCGTATGCGTTGATTGCATCGTTTGGTGAACTGAAGAATTTGCCTTCACCCTTCGCTCCTTCAATTTCCTTCGTCATCCAGAATGCACCAAGCGCCATATCCATAAGTGACTCAGACACCACTGGCTCACCAGAACCTGGCTTAAGCACGTTTCGGTTTGCAGACACAATTTCTCGTGCTTCAGTCTGTGCTTCGATTGAAAGTGGTACGTGTACCGCCATCTGGTCACCGTCGAAGTCCGCGTTGAACGCAGTACATACCAACGGGTGTACCTGGATCGCATTACCTTCAATAAGTACCGGACGGAATGCCTGGATACCTTGTCGGTGAAGTGTTGGTGCACGGTTAAGCAGTACGTGCTTATCTTCGATAACATCCTCAAGGATTGCCCACACTTCTGGTACACCGTCTTCAATGAGACGTCCTGCACCACGAATGTTGTATGCAAGTTCTTGTCGAAGAAGTTCAGAGATTACAAACGGTCGGAATAGCTCTAGTGCCATATGCTTTGGAAGACCACACTGGTCAAGCTCAAGCTCAGGACCAATAACAATTACCGAACGGCCTGAGTAGTCCACTCGCTTACCAAGCAAGTTCTGTCGGAAGTATCCTTGCTTTGATTTCAAGTAGTCAGAAAGAGACTTCAGTGGTCGTCGCTGTGCCTGACTCATTGCTGAGTACGCAGTATTTCCGTGTCGGATTGAGTTATCAACCAACGCGTCAACCGCTTCTTGTAGGATACGCTTTTCGTTACGCAAGATAACGTCTGGCGCCATGATGTCGATCAGCTTCTTCAAACGGTTGTTTCGGTTGATCACACGTCGATAGAGGTCGTTAAGGTCAGATGACGCATGTCGTCCACCTTCAAGCGCAACCATCGGTCGAAGTGCTGGAGGGATAACCGGGATTCGGTTAAGGAACATCCATTCAGGACGCACTTCAGCATGAATCATGCCACGAATAAGGTTCAGTCGCTTATCGAGCTTCGTTCGCTCAGCAACACCCGCTTTTTCTCGTCGAGCCTCAAGTTCCTCTCGAAGCTTCATAAGGTCAATACTCTTGAAGAGCTCGAAAATAGACTCTGCACCAATACGTGCTTCAAACAGTGTTGAGTACTTCACTGAGAACTTATGGAATTGTGTTTCATCAAGTACGGTTCCTAGAATCACTGACTCAACCTCCTTCTTCGTCTCAGTCATGCGAGACTTCAGCTCTTCTTTTGCATCATCGTTTGAAAGCTCCTTAAGCTTTGTTTTGTATTCAGTATCAAGCTCCTTCAAAAGACGTGCTCGCTCTGTCTCATCGACATTAGTGATGATGTATCCGGCAAAGTAGATAACCTTTTCAACTGAACTTGCAGTAATACCAAGAATCAGCGCGATTCGTGATGGTACACCTCGCAAGAACCAGATGTGTGACACTGGTACACATAGTTCAATGTGTCCCATTCGTTCTCGTCGCACAATCGCACGAGTCACTTCTACACCACACTTTTCACACTCAATACCTTTGTATCGAATACCGCGGTACTTCTTACATGAACATTCGTAGTCCTCAACTGGACCAAAGATTCGTTCATCGAACAAACCGTGCTTTTCAGGACGTTGTGTTCGGTAGTTAATGGTTTCGGGCTTGGTAACCTCACCGTGTGACCAATCAAGAATCTTATCGGGCGATGCAAGCTTGAGGCTTACTTCACTGAATGCTGTTGGAGCGAAAGATCGCTTTGGTTTGTTTTCATTCATAGACATACATTATTGAGGACTATTAATATTCTTCTCGTTTAAGATCAACATCCAGCGACAGACCACGAAGCTGATTTACAAGCACGTTAAACGCTGCTGGTGTATGCGGGTGGCTGATTCGTTCACCACGTACAATCGCGTCAAATGCTGCAGATCGACCAACGATATCGTCAGACTTGATAGTGAGCATTTCTCGTAGCGTATATGCCGCGCCGTATCCAAGAAGTGCCCACACTTCCATTTCTCCGAATCGCTGTCCACCAATCTGTGCCTTACCACCAAGCGGCTGCTGTGTAATAAGACTGTATGGACCAATAGATCGCATGTGGATCTTGTCCTCCACCATGTGGTGCAGTTTCAAGATGTACATGAGACCAACGGCTGTTCGTTGTTCAAACGCTTCACCCGTTCGTCCGTCGCGTAGTTGTAGCTTTCCGTCTTCTGGAATGTCTGCTTCTTTCAATTCTGCTTTAATCTCTTCTTCAGTTGCTGAAGCAAATGGAGGCACGATCGCTTGATAGCCAAGTGTGTGTGCGGCCATACCTAAGTGCAACTCAAGAATCTGTCCAAGGTTCATACGTGACGGCACACCAAGTGGCGTCAAAATGATGTCCACTGGAGTTCCGTCTTCTGTATACGGCATGTCTTCTTCAGGAAGAATTCGTGAGATCACACCCTTGTTACCGTGACGTCCCGCAAGCTTGTCACCTACTGATACGTTTCGTACCTGGGCTACTGTGATAAGAATCTTCTTGATTACACCGCTGTCGAGATTATCTCCATTTTCACGTGAGAAGATTTTCACACCGATAACTCGTCCACGCTTTCCAGCCTCAAGTCGCAGTGACGTATCTTTTACGTCCTTTGCCTTTTCACCAAAGATAGAACGAAGCAGTCGCTCTTCAGGTGTAAGTTGTGCTTCACCCTTGGGTGTTACTTTACCAACCAGAATATCTCCGGGTCGCACTTCAGCACCAACACGGATGATTCCGTTTTCATCAAGGTTTCGCAGCTTCAGCTCTGAAACGTTCGGGATGTCTGGAGTTGTTACTTCAGGTCCAAGCTTCGTGTCTCGTACAGATACATCAAGCTCATCAAGGTGAATGGTTGCAAACTTACTCTTCTTCACTAGTCGCTCAGAAATAATAATCGCATCCTCGTAGTTCGCGCCGCTCCAACTCATAAATGCTACCATTGCGTTTTGCCCTACTGCGATTTGTCCTTGGTCAGTTGAAGTTGTGTCAGCAAGCAAGTCCCCGCGCTTTACCTTGTCGCCAACTGTCACTGCTGGCCGGTGGTAGAATGCTGAAAAGTCGTTTGTTCGCTGGATAGTTGTCAGTGGATATTCATCCTTCTTACCATCCTTTTTCTTGATTACAATGATGTTTGCATCACACTCAACTACTTCTCCAGCTTCAACTGCAGTAACAACACGACCCGTGTCGCGTGCGGCCATACCTTCGATACCTGTTCCCACGATCGGAGCTTCAGGAATAACACACGGTGTAGCCTGCTTTTGCATGTTTGAACCCATAAGCGTTCGGTTCGCGTCATCATGGTTTAAGAATGGAATCATTGACGTCGCAACTGAGAATCCTTGGTTTGTTGCAATATCCATGTAGTCAACTTCCTTCGGCGCAACCACTCGTGGCTCACCATTTCGTCGCACTTCCACGAAGTCAGCTTTGATTTTTCCGTTGTCAGCAACTTCTACCGCTGCATGTGCAATCGCAAAATTTTCTTCTTCATGTGCATTGAGGTATACGATCTCACCGGTAAGTGTTCCTTTTTCTACCTTTACGTATGGCGTTTCGATGATACCAAACCGGTTCACACGCGCATACATAGACAGACGAAGAATCAAACCAATATTCGGTCCTTCTGGAGTATGAATCGGACACAGTCGTCCATAGTGAGATGTATGTACGTCACGCACTTCAAAACCAGCACGTTCACGTGTAAGTCCTCCAGGACCAAGCGCTGAGAGTGTTCGGAGTCCTTCAAGCTCTCCAAGAATGTTCTGCTGTGGCATGAACTGTGAAAGCTGGTTGGTAGTGAAAAATTCTTTAATCGCCGCCTGAAGTGGTCGTGGATTAAGAATTTGCATTGGGAGTGAGGTTTCAGCTTCAATAGTCGACATTCGATCTTGAATGTTTCGCTTCATGCGGGTCATACCCACACGTACACGCTGGATACACATTTCGCCGAAGTATCGCACACGTCGGAACCCGAGGTGGTCAATATCGTCCGGAAGTGCTCCTGGTTCGTGATTCTTCTCGATGATTGTCTTTAGAATAAGACGGACATCTTCAAGTGATACCGTTCGCTCGTCGGTTGCTTTCTTGTCGATTGGTCGGTCAAATCGCTGATTGAAGTGGTGTCGTCCAATTTCTGAAAGGTCGTATCGTTCAGGCGCAAAGATAGAGTTCACAAACTCCTTTGCGTTGTCTACGGTTGCAAGATCACCATCACGAAGCCGTTTGTAGATTTCTACATATGCGTCATCAGTGGTCTTCGCTGGGTCCTTGGCGATTGTTGCCTTCATGTACTCCTCCCCACGTTCAACGTCAGAGAAAAGCTTGATCATGTCTTCCTCTTTTTCAAGACCAAACACGCGAAGCAATGACGATACCGGCACTTTCTTCTTTCGATCAATCTTGATATAGATTACGCCATCTGCTTCAGACTCGATCTCCACCCATGCACCACGTGCAGGAATGATTTTTGCACCAAAACAAGTTTTTCCCTTAAGCTCCTGTGCAGTAAAGAAGATGCCGTAGCTTCGCGCGAGCTGTGGAACAATCACACGCTCAACACCGTTGATGATGAACGTTCCGTGTTCAGTCATTACAGGGATGTCCGCAAGGAAAATTTCCTGATCCTTATCAGAATCAAATGTCTTGTTTTTAAGTACTACCGTTGCCCGCAGTGGTGCATCGTACGTAAGTTTGTTTGCTTTTGCGTACTCAGGGGTACATTTTGGCTGACCCACTTCATACTTTTTAAACTTCATCTCAAACTTCTTTTCGGAGTAATCAGTGATTGGTGAAAATTCTTTGAAGATATCCTTCAAACCTTCTTCAACAAACCACTTGTACGATAGACGTTGTGGCTCAATCAAGTCGGGAAGATCCACCAGTGGATCTTTCGCCAGCTTGAATGTCTTCTGTGGCATAGCGCCCACTGAAGCGTAGTCTTCTGCTTTTGGATTTGTATACATATATATGTAAACGAGTTAAATGATGTGCGCGATCAATACTCAACAAAAAATAAGCGCTTTAAAGCACCTAGATTAGCCGTATTTATTTTTGCACGATTACTAATGACATCACTTGAAAAGTGTTGTTTTTTGTGGATGTGTAGATTGTAACTCCCACTACAATCTAATGTCTCCCGCCTTACAGGCGCAGTACACCTTTTGGTTATTTTAGTTCCCTTTGGTCACAAAAATATCGCAAAAGCTCTTTAAAAAACATCCCATGTTTTTTAAACCTCCGCTATTCTTAGTACCGTGACTCACTCGAATAGAAATGCGTTAGTGGCCGGAATTATAGCGTATTTTAGATATTGTGCAACCCCACACTAACTTTTCACTTGCTCAGTATGAAATATTTTAAACCTCTAGTTCTGGCAGAGAGAGCTCGTATCAAAAGAGATTTTTAGCTGCAGCAAAGATAGTAAAACGTTGATGTAGCGGACAGGTCCTATTTCTTGACTTTTTTATCAAAAATGGTATATTTGAATAAATTGAACTTTCAGGAGAATGTGAAAATGTCACGTGTGAACGGAACCTTCCGTATTCTGGGTGAAGATGGATGCATCATACTTGTACCCTTCACAGGAATGCCACTGTTTCCTGCCGGGAGCAATTTTGGCTCTACTGGTATGAGCCGGACCGTGGTGAAATTGCTATCGAAGACGTCACAATAGCATATTATCACCACTTCGGTCCACTTGGACTAACAGTTTTCTGCACAAGTAAACTAGATATGGAGAATGTACAGCGTGAAATTTTTGAAGATATCGCAAACGCCGATCAGATGAAAGCAAAAGGCATCATCCACTTTGGAGGCACATGCTGAACAAGACACTAAACCCCGCCAAACTGGCGGGGGTTCTTTTTTATGCAGGTTTTGGTACGCTTAGCAGAGCAACCAAGAGCGGAGGTTAATATGTTTGACTCATCTGATGAACAACCCTTTGCCGACGTACGTGAAGGTGAACGGGTTTGTGTTGAAAACCTGGTCGGCACACGGACAACTGGGACCATCGAACGTTTTTACAATGGTCCCGAGGGCGAACGTCGCGCGAGGGTAAAGACAGGAGAAAATGAGTACAAAGACTTTGGTGTTGGTCGCATCGTCGCACGATACTAAACACACTACAGGGGACATTGAATGTCCCCTGTTTCTATTTTTTCTTAGCTCGGTATTTTTCGATCTCTTTATGGTGTCCTGATAGGAACACTTTAGGTACTTTGTATTTTTTATCTTTAAACTTTATTTCATCTGGTCGTGTATACATCTCCCCCGAGCTGACTCGTTCATCTTCAAGCGATTCAAATGTTCCGAGTACTCCAGGTACCTGTCGCGAAGTTGCATCGATAATCGATAGTGCTGGTAGTTCACCACCAGTCAGGACATAATCGCCTACGCTCACCTCCTCTGCGTTGAGTGCTTTTTTGACACGGTAATCAATCCCTTCGTAGCGTCCTGAGATAAGTACGATGTGGTCGTACGTACGTGCGTACGTACGTGCAAGCTTGTTGGTAAATTCAGTTCCTCGTGGAGACATAATCAACGTCTTCACCTTTCGTTTATTATGCTTGCGCCCCACTGCCTTTTGCCACGCCTTTAGAATTGGCCCCGCCGCCATCACCATACCTGGCCCACCTCCATACGGCTTATCATCCACTTTCTTGTGTTTATTGGTAGCAAAATCTCGTGGGTTATAGTAGCTGATGTCGATTTTCTTCCCGCGAACCTTTGCCCCTTTCCCCTTCTTTGTCTTCTGTGCACGACCCAAAACACTTGCGTCGGTGTACGCTTTGCAAACTTCTGGGAATAAAGTTATTACGTGAAAATGCATCCCATTAGTTTTGGTTGCTTTGTTTTTACTTTCTACCTTTTTCATAATTGTTTTCAATCCAGTGTCTCTGACATAGAGCAAGAAACTAACAGGACAAGTTTTTATAGTTTGTCTTTATACTTTTCAATAAAAATCGGAAATTGGGAGTGCATTGGTTCAGGGAAATCTTCAATACGACACCACCGCAACTCTAAACACTTGTCAGGTTCTGTAATACGAACCTGCTCTGGATCAATCTGTACCAAATGATCAAACTGAATCCAGTGTGTCCTCTTCCCTTCATGCTCACGAAAAACCTCTCGTGTACCAATAAACTCAATGTTGATCACATCTGACCCACACTCCTCTTTCACCTCTTTTCGAATCGTTTCTTCAATCGTATCACCAAACTCAATACCACCACTGCCAATTGGATCCCATCGATTATGTTCATCACGACACGTATCACTACGTAACCCAAGTAGATAGTTACCCTGTCCATCATGACACAGCGTCACTGCAGCGTTACCAATATGGTCAATTCCTTTCGTCATAGTAAAAAGCGTAGCATAGAAATAACTAAACCAGAACTCAGCAGCTCCCCAAAACCTTCCAATCGATTGGAAGGTTTTGGGGAGCTCTATGGAAAAGTGCAAACTGAGGAAAGTACCTTAAAAATTCCTCACGCACCCATCTCTGCTATTTTATCCTTAATAATAAAATAACAATTACAAAACTCTGCAGTGTAGCGACTGCGGAACCTTTCTTTCGAAAGACAGGTTTTGAGAAGGTCTATAGAAAAAACACAAACTAAAAAATGTTTGTGCTTTTTCTATTTTGATAATTTGAGAATTTAAAATTAAATGAAGTTCGAGGAAGACAAGAAAATTAATTCGAGACGTACTTAACGTACGATGAGAATTAATTTATCGTAGTCTGACAAAGAAATTCGTTAATTTTATTTCTCAAACGATTTAAATTTTCAGGTCGTCGATGGCCTGATCGAGGTCCTTAGGCTCTGCTGAAACTTCCGCCCCTGCGTTATCATCCATTGTCTCTTCTGTTGTATCTGCAGTCATAACGCGACCACCTTCTGGCTCGTTAATCTTCAGATTTACCCGTGCATCGTGCTTCATACCCACTACGCGAAGAAGTGTACGAATAGCTTTTGCGGTGTTTCCACTTCGGCCAATAATCTTCCCCATGTCTTCTGCATGGACGTCGAGTGTCAGTAGGACACCCATTTCATCTACCGTACGGTCAATCTTTACACTGTCAGGATGATCTACGAGAGATTTTACTACTGTTTCTAGAAATTGCTGATCTTCATGCATATGCGTTTAATGTGAGAACTGTTAGTAAGTAACCTACGGACTTCCGTAGTACCACTTATATAGTAGCAAGGGGGCATAAAGCGTCAATAGCCCTACGTGCGAAAGCACGCAGGGCTATTGTATACAAACAAGACTTACGCCTTATCCTTGTCCTCTTCAGAATCTTCTGAAGCCTCTTCCGCTGGAGTTTCTTCCGAAACTTCCTCTGCAGGGGCCTCAGCTTCTGCTGGAGCTTCAGCTTCCTTGCCTGCCTCAGAATCTGAAGATTCATCTTCAGATTGTGTGGTAGGTTCCGCTGCTTCTTCCGACGCAACTTCTTCAGAAGTTGTTTCGGATGAATCTGTAGACTCTACTGCTTCTGCTTCAGCCTTTGCAGCTTCTTCTGCCGCTGCTTTTTCTTCTGCTTCTTTTGCAAGCGCTTCTTCGTCTACAATAGGTGATTTCTTTGGAAGAGGATTAACCTTCTTCTTATCAATCACTTTTTGTCCGACGAGAATGTTGTGCACGGTATCTGAAGGCTGCACACCCTTTGAAAGCCAATCCTTAGCCGCATCCACATCAAGCTGAATGTGATCCATCTTTGGGTTGTATGAACCTAAGATAGCCACGTGCTTGTTGCTCTTTGGGCCAGTTCGCTTATCAGTCACCACAATGCGATAGCTAGGATCGTTTTTGCGGCCGACTCGTTGTAATCTCATCATTAACATACGCGCGCAAGAATACTATATATATGTAGATAAGGCAAGAAGAAACACCGCGAGGATCCTCGCGGTGTTTTATAAATCACGTTGCAACTAAAGCAGAACTCGGCATAGTATCACTGTAGCCGTATTTCCCTGCACCAAATTGTCCGGCATTAGGAGTATCTTTTGTCTCCAGGGCAAGTTGTTCAAGATCACTCGGCAAAATATCCTGCACAAGAACCACTTCATTCTTTTGCTCAACATATCCGGAACGAGGCGAAGTCGATAGCTCCCTAAGCACTTTTTCTTCAGCCTCTTTTTTATTCCAAGCTGAAACCAGCCGCACAAACTGATCCTGTTCAACCTTTTGAGCAACTGTTGTCCCTGTAAAACTTACGACACAAACAAAAGCATGTGGTTTAATCGGATCACCTTCAACCCATGGGCCCATTCTCTTTCCTTTCTTTGCTAGATCAAAACTAACCCAAACATACCACCACCTTTCATTTTTGCAAGAAGCAAGACACTAGCGTATTTTCTTCCTGTGAGGTCGAAAATACTGAGCGTTTCACCACAGAGAGTATTTCCATTTTTATACTCCTTTCAGTCGTTAAAAATTAGGTCGCATAAGCGAAATATACTCGCTTTTTAAGCTCGTTATTTTCTTAAAAAACACCGCGAGATCTCGCGGTGTTTTTAACCTACACATTCATTTGAGCTATCTTAGAATCTCAAGAAGACGACTCAGTGTCCCTTGTGCTCCAGGATTGCCCAGCGTCGTTGTCATCATTGGTTCATAATCAAGACGTTTCGTTTCTGGAGCAAAACCAGAAATTACATTCTCGATTGCGACCTCTTGCATCTCTTGCAGACTCATCCGAGCTTTGCCAAACACAACAATGACAGATTCTTCCTCGTTTACATGCGACACAAAACACACAGCGTGAGACTCAGCAGACTGCTGCCTACCAGCCTCTGCAACCTGTGCGGCTATCTTGCCCTTTGTTTTGAGTACAACACAAAATGGAAAGAGTGGAAATAACGTATCACCCATAAGGCATTCCTTTCATAAAACTAAGCTAACCGCAAAATACTATAACTTTCATACCTTGTAAAGAGTATGAGATATGCTACTATGCCAACCAATATATGACTGAAAATAAAAACATTTTTAAAGGTCCGGTGATGGTGCGTGGAAAAGGTACTGGTTTTTTTGCGATACCTGACGCCCCTGACGACGCAGAAGACATTGTAATCGACACTGCAAACCTTAACTTCGCACTTGATGGCGACGTTGTAAAAGTGGAGGTACTTCCTAAAATTGGTGGTAAACGCCAAGAAGGAAAAGTACTTGAAGTGCTTGAAGTCACACACACAGAGTTTGTTGGTACTGTGAAGCCTGCCGGAGCTGGTAAACCACAACGATACTTCCAGCCTGATAACCATCGTATCCACGTGCGACCCGTACTTCCTGACGCTACCGAGCTTGATGACGGCATGAAAGTGGTTATTGAGATTGACTCATGGAAGTCTCCGCATGTTGACCCTATTGGGAAAATCACTGAAGTACTTGGAAAAGCAGGAGATCACGAAACAGAAATGCAGGCGATCATCCGTTCTGGTGGTTTTTCTGAGAACTTCCCGGAAGAAATCTCAAAGGCAGCACAAGAACTCTACGATAATAAAGACAAGATTTTCTCTGAAGCTATTGCCGACCCAAAACGACGAGATATGCGCGGGACACTAACGATGACCATCGACCCTGCTGACGCCAAGGACTTTGACGACGCACTCTCATTTAAGACACTTGAAAACGGAAACTATGAAATTGGTATTCATATCGCTGACGTATCGCACTATGTAAAAGAAGGGCAACCTATCGACACTGAAGCACATGAACGTGGGACTTCTATCTACTTGGTAGATCGTGTAATCCCGATGCTCCCAGAGGTACTTTCTAATGACCTGTGTTCGCTTCGACCAAATGAAGATCGACTTGCCTTCTCTGCTGTCTTTGAAGTAAACAGTGATGCTGGTGTGGTAGGACAATGGTACGGACAAACCGTTATTCATTCTGACCGACGCTTTTCATACGAGGAAGCGCAAGAAGCACTTGATACAAAAACAGGTGACTACGTAGAGGAGCTCAGCACCATGATGGACCTTGGACGACTCCTGCGTAAGCGCCGGTACAAGAATGGTGCCATTGCATTTGAACAACCTGAGGTAAAGTTTGTACTTGATGAGAACGGGAAACCTATCGATGCGGTCACAAAAATCCGTACCGAAACAATGATGATGATCGAGGACTACATGCTTCTTGCCAACATGAAGGTTTCAGAACACATCAACACACTTTGTGAAGACTCCGGAAAAGAACCGAACTTTATCTACCGCATCCACGATGTACCCGACCCTGAACGCATCGAGGAACTTGCGATCTTTATCCACGCACTTGGATATGAGTTCAATATAAAAGACGGTGTCAACGCTAAGGACATCAATAAACTTCTGAAAGACATCGAAGGAAAACCTGAAGAGAACCTTCTGAAGGTAGCAACCATTCGATCCATGGCCAAGGCGGTGTACTCAACAAAGAACATCGGGCACTTTGGGCTTGCATTTAAGCATTACACGCACTTCACCTCCCCGATTCGTCGATACCCTGATCTTATGGCACACCGAATGCTCCGTAAGCACTTAGACGGTTCAACGATCGGGCCAAAAGAAATCGTAAAGCACGAACGTACCGCCGTACACGCTTCAGAACGCGAAATGTATGCAGTACGCGCAGAACGAGAATCAGTCAAGTACAAGCAAGTTGAATACATGCTTGATAAAATTGGAGAAGAGTTTGACGGAATCATCACTGGCGTCACCGACTGGGGCATTTATGTCGAGGAAAAGAACTCAAAGGCGGAAGGTATGATTCGTCTCGGCAGCATCAAAGGAGACTACTTCACCCACGAAGCAAGCAAGTACCGGGTCAAGGGAGACAAGACCGGTACGACCTATGCACTCGGGCAAGAAATACGTATCAAACTGGTACGGGCTGATTTGGCAGAAAAACAAATCGACTACGAGCTCATAAAATAATAGAAAAGACGTGTCATGCACGTCTTTTCTATTAGGTTTTGAGTGCCTCAGTCACTCCTGCGATAGAAAAGAAATACGCTTGTGCATCAGGGCCATATTGTTGTGTATATTGATTTACATCACAATCTTTTGCAAAGTGCGTAAATGCTCGAAATAAATCATACCCCACTGGCTCACCTGCCATTTCACGTAACTCTTCATCTGTGTATGCATCTACCAGCGCATGGAGGCATGCACCAATAGTCCAAGAGCCCGCATTGTATGCATTTATCATACATGGAACGAGGAAATGCTTTTGCCACAACTGCTCACCCTCTTGTCCTTCTCCAAACAATGCACGTAATCGTTCATACGTTTCTGGGCGCTCCCGACGCACAGTACCACCCCCTTCCTGCGGCACAATTTCATTCTGCATCCAATGCCGGACACGTGTATAAATATTTGAAAAATGCTTTCCTGCCACATCTACTTCTTCCCTAAATGAAAGTCGGCGCTCAGGATCGTAGCCATTCTCTTCCCGCACATCATCCTTCAGCTGCATAACACCCTCTGCGGTCACACTGTTTTTCGGGAGCCCTGCATTAAACCGCGACTCTTGAGCTGCAAGCCCCACCACAAAACCACGCAGCTCATCTTGTACCAGTTGCGGCACACGATTGTGAAACTCTATCTCCTGTTCTAAGTACTCAGACCGCGTGCGCTCCTGTCTGTCTCCACGAACCATCTTCTCTGGATTCATGCCATAGTACTGTACAACGTCAACCATAGTCTCTATACCATTACCACCGTTGACTGCGTCGAGAATACTCTGCGCAAGTTCCGGCTCGTCATCGGCCCGAGACACTGCACTTTCAAATTCTTGAGTAACATTACGTTGAGATATTTCATCCGTTGAAACATCATACTCACGTGCATGCCTTGCCTCCACATACCGTAACCACTCACCTGCGATATTACCTGCAAGCATACCAGAATCATCAAGCCCACCCGGAGCTAATAAATAATCAAACTCCTCAGGTTGACCATCGGCACCTGTGCGAGTTCGCTGTACAATAAAATTCTCGAAATCAACCACCTGCCCC
Organism: uncultured bacterium; assembly: GCA_913050645.1. Lineage (GTDB taxonomy): Bacteria > Patescibacteriota > Minisyncoccia > Phycocordibacterales > UBA918 > OLB19. The sequence continues at coordinate 45,370 of CAJXAG010000001.1, forward strand.
ACTGGTGCACCAGACTCATCCACAAACAACACTTGGTCATACCGCAATTCCCACCACCTTTGCCAACCAAGTCGTTCTCTCTCGAACGATTCGCTACTTGGCAATACTTCTACCGACTCCATCTCTGACTCAGACATAGCTTCTTCTCGATCCTCACTCTCCTTTAAAAAAGCAGTTCCCACAACCCCTCCTAGAGCTCCTGCAGTCATCGCGCTACTTGCGGCACCACGCAAAAAACCCCGACGTGTCATTGTCTTCGGTTTTTTCTGTACAGTTTCTTTTTTACGCTTACGTTCGTAAGTCGGATACCCTGCGTTATTCATTCCTGATTGCTCAAACGCCATATATATCTATTATTCTACCTGAAAGATTTTCTGATTTGGTACGTCATTAACAGTACAAACAAATTATTATGAGAACACAACACTACAACTTCGCATACCGAAATATCGAAACCGCCGATGTCAAAAAGGGTGGCGGTATTTTTGCGTCCATGTGTACCCTTCCAGTACGCTTGTCGCAACTCCGATCTAGCCGTGGGTATGGTTCTCGTAAATCTGCATACTATATGCAAAACTTTTAGCCAAACAAGAAATATCCCCGTGGCTGCATCG
>CAJXAG010000002.1 GCA_913050645.1 uncultured bacterium
ATACAAGTGACGACTCTGAAATATTAGAAAGTCCAGAGCTTATAGAAAATTCCACTAACGATAAGCCGCTAAAGCTTACGGAGGAAATGCGTATATCTGAGGTAGGTTTGATCGAAGACTCCATAGGTGTGACAGAGAAGATGGAGCGTAGTGCTGCTGCCCTTATTGCTGCTAATGCTGCACTTGCAGAGACTGATGAATACAAGATTTTTGAACATGCTTTAGAAAAACTCAAAATATCGGCAGAGTCGGAAGAGATTTCGGTTACTGAACAGTCACTACTACAGCTACGGCGCAAAGGTATTCAGCAAAAACTGGAAGCTCTTCGTCTTCGAGTAGCTGCAGAAAACAAATCTCAGGACAATGTTTCTGAGGAGGTTTTAAGTGAAGTTGAAGCAATGACTGCTGATCCAAGAAGCGATACATTTGAGTTCGGAGCAACACCAGAAGATTCTGCAGCAGCATTTGATGAAAGCTTTGTTCGTTCACAAGAGCAATGGCACCAAGCTGCTGCTGAGCAGACAGAAGTGATTCCGATCAAAGAAAAGTTTCCGCGTATTTTTGGAAGCAAGATTCCTGAAGCTGGGGCAGCGGGTCGGTTTGGTGCACGGTCATTTAAAGACGGATTGCTTCTGGTACGAGGTCGTGTTGCAGACCCAGAAATCCAAAATAAAATTGATGATGTATTGCGGATTGTGGGGTATGTGCCTGACAGTGGTTTACGTGAACAAGACGTTGCAGAACTTGAGCGTCTTGCACATGCAATAAATATGCCAGAAAGTCTTTTGAAGATACCTCAGTACAATCCTGAAAAAAGTTATCCTGGGGCAGAGCCAAGGGTGTATGAAGAGATTGCTGCACGGGTAAATGAACAACTGCCTGCACTGAGTGAAAAAGGGGGAGCAAAGAAGAGATTTGTTGCTATGGGTAAAGCAATATTAACAGGGGGATTATTGCGTCGAAAAGGGTCACAATAAATAATAGTACTATGTCGATACAGCTCACAAATGAACAACTGCAGGAACTAGGTTTAATAGACCACACACCAGCACAACGTGAAGTGTTTTACACAAAACTAGGTAAAGCTGTTTTTGATAGTGCAATTTTACGTCTTATTGAAACTATGGATGAAAACCAGCTGTATGCCCTGAACCATGCGATTGATGCTCTTGATTCGTTTGAGTCAGTCATTGCATATTTGCAACAGACGTACCCTAATTTTCCAAAGTATATAGAAGAAGAGCAGGACATTTTTATAGGTCAAGTTTCAGCAGCTGAGTAATATAAAAAGAAATCCACAAGCGCCGGACACGCAGTGTCCGGCGCTTTGTTGTATACTATGGGAGATATGTCCGATGCGACAGGAGGTTCTTCAGTGGTACGTTCTTCAGACCCATCTACAAAGGGGGCTTTTGACCTATCGAACGAAATAGGTACACTGCAGCTTCTACGCGCCATCCATCAGAGTACGCTTGAGCCAGACGTGAAGAATAAACTTCGCGATACAGTGTTTGCGTTCCGTGCTGAAAAAGATGCAATGATAACCGCTGAACTCGCTACGTTGTTTGCTGAGCATAACTTTGTGTTGCTTGGTGCACCAGAAAAAGAAGCTGTCGAAGTAGCTCAGCAAGCACCAAAGCAAGAAGAAAAACCGGTGGCAGTAAGTCGACTAGGTATGGCACGCAAAAAACCACAGTTTGCTCCTGCTTCTGTAGCGGAAACTGCAGCTCCAGTCAAAACAGAAACAGTGCCAGAGCCTACTGTACAGGAGATACCTAAAGAACCAGTTGCTGAAGCAAAGCTAGCGCCCGAACCTGAAAAACCGGTAGAACCTACACCTGCACCTGCCCGAGAACCAGTGTCTGTTCCGGTGACTTCTGCACAGGCAGCTCCAAAACCAGAACCTGAGACACCAACACCAGCACCTGAACCGGTGCAAGCTCAAACGCAAGAGGTGCAACCAGATCTGGCTGCAAAAGCTGCAGAGCAACCCGTTACACTCCCGGAAGCTCAAGAGCCTGCATCAGCAGTGAAAGAAACACTCACAGTAGAACAGACGAAGCAGCCAGAACCAGCTGCTGCGCCACAAGCAGCGTCACCTGTAACGGAGCGCATTAAAGAGATTAAACACGAGGTAAATGAAATGGTGGGCAACCCAGTTAATCTCATTGACGTGCATAATGAAGTAGGTCGTGAGTACATGAACGCACTGCTTGATGCAATGAAAAAGAGTGCTGGTGCTCCCAAGGGGGAGCAAGAGGCTGCAATGCAACGCCTGGAAGCAGCGTTTGCGGCAGTGCAGGAAACCATGGGTGTACATATACGAAATCAAGATGGTGATGCACCAATAGAAAAGAAAGAATCAACAGTCCCTAAGGAGTCCGTACCAGAATCCGAAAAAGCAGCAGAAACTCCCGTTCCAGTCAAATCAGATTTTGCATCTGCACAGGCTGTGGTCAGCGAAGAAACGGTAATAAAACAAAACACTGTCGCGAAGGAAAAAGAGGCGGCAGCTACAGATGTCTCAGAACCTGCACCTGTAGTACCAGAAGAAAATGCTGGACTGCCCTCAGTTGCAAAAGAGAAACAGGTCCAGGAAATGATGGTTGCACAAAAACGCGAAGCAGCGACTACTGATCAGCAGCGCAAGGAAGCAGAGATTGCAGCGATGGACCCATTGATGACACCTGAGGTGACTGCAGGACTGGGGCAGCTACTTTCAGAGTGGGGTATCTTCAAACACAGTGGTCTGTTTGGCACTGGTCCAAGCGGTATGGATCACCCGTTGTATAAAAAGCTTTCAATTGTGCCCATGGCAGCAGTTGTAGCCGGGCGCTTTGAAGGAGTGACACCTCAAATCAAACGAAGTATCACTGACTATATGAACGGATGGCGCTATGAGGAAGGAATTATGCATGAGCAAGGTGAGGCGTTTGAAACATATCTCCGGCGTGTTATTAAACATGTTCTTGATAAACGAAAGTAGACACGCTTTCTCCAAGAGCTCATAATACCGATATGATTGAAACGCATCACGCGCTTGTATATATAGCACCATCACTGTCGCGAAGTACACTCCCCGATACATTACGGAAACAAACTGTTGACGTACAGCATATTATTGTTGATCGTTTAGGTATTGCTGATGCGCGGGCACTTATTGCGCAAGCACAGCAAACAGCAGTTACTGCGTCAGGGCGCTCGTTTGTGTTGGTGGCAGGAAATATTCCTGTTGAGGCACAAAATGCACTTTTAAAACTTTTTGAGGAACCGCCGAAAGGCGTACAGTTCCATCTTATTATTCCACAGGAGGGACTTTTAATACCTACGCTTCGTTCACGTGTGCAGTTGGTTGCAAGAACAACTACTGCAGATAACGAGAATGACCTTTTTCAGACTTTTCTCACATCGTCATATGCTGAGCGTTTGACATGTATTGCTGATATTACTAAGCAGAAGGATGCTGCTTCTATTGAGGCGATTATACATGGTGCTGAACAGTATGCTGCACGTGATGTTGTAACAAACGCTGGTATTGCACCGTCGGTATTGCTGGCTCGTGAGTATGTACAGACACCGGGTGCTTCTAAGAAAATGTTATTAGAGGAACTAGCGCTTGCTCTGCCACAGGGCTAATTGTGTTAGTATTACAGGCATAAACGAACAAATATGATTGACATACAAACACGTGGAAAAGATATAATCGACTGGCTTGCAACTGAATATGCAGGCATTCGAACCGGGCAAGCAACGCCGGCGCTTTTGGATAACATAAAAGTGGAAAGTTACGGGAGTATGATGCCAATAAACCAAGTTGGTTCGGTCGGTGTTGAGGACGCGCGTACGCTTCGTGTTTCTGCTTGGGATGCGGGAAGCATCCCTGCTATTGAGAAAGCTATTACTGATGCTGACCTAGGCGTTTCAGTTGCAACTGATTCTTCAGGTTTGCGGGTTATTTTTCCAGAGCTTACCAGTGAGCGGCGTGAGCAGCTGTTGAAGCTTGCAAAAAGCAAACTTGAGGATGCTCGCGTGTCAGTGCGAGCCGCACGAGATGAATCTATGAAAGATATTGACTTGCAACAGAAAGACGGGGAGATCAGTGAAGATGATAAATTTACCCAAAAAGAGGAAGTGCAAAAGCAGATAGATGAAATGAACAAGAAGCTGGAAGAGGCATATGCACAAAAAGAGACTGAGATCTCTAAATAGCTGACTAAACTTGTCCCGCTAGAAGCAGCGGAGACCATAGTATATGCAACAACACTGTCGACAAAGTATATTACTAATAAATCGCGATGTATTATCTACGTTCGCGTTAAACTTCTAATGGGATGACGATACTTTTATTTTTTGTAGTTCTTTTTGTACTCATTTTAGTACATGAGTGGGGTCACTTTATTGTGGCAAAAAAGACGGGAATGCGCGTTGATGAGTTTGGTATTGGGTTTCCTCCAAAGCTCTTTGGAAAGAAGTGGCGTGGGACCTTGTATACATTTAATGCATTGCCGATCGGTGGGTTTGTGCGTATATGGGGAGAAAATGCGGAAGATGCTGCTGACGCGAAAGAAGGGGGTGCTGACATAAGCGACTCATTTACTTCTAAGAGTAAGTGGGCACAGGCCGCAGTGCTGATTGCGGGGGTGACCATGAACATCATTTTTGCATGGTTCTTGTTTGTGGTGGTATTTATGATGGGTGTACCGACACCGGTGTCTCCAGAAGAAGCAACAACTGATGCGCAGTTTACCGTCACACATGTGTCACAAAACTCACCTGCAGCAGCAGTGGGAGTGCCGGTTGGCGCGCAGATTGTGGCGGTGACATCAGGGGAAACGAAACTTGATACGCTCGAGCCTGAAACCTTTTCGAGCTTCATCCGTGGTACAGAAGAGTCGGTAGTGCTTACCTACAAAAAAGAAGATGCTGAAATGACCGTAGAGATAACACCCGAGGCCGGTTTGATTGCAGAGGATCCGGAGAAAAAGGCAATCGGTATTGGTGTTGCATTGGTTGAAAATGTGAAAAGGCCGGTACATGTTGCTATATATGAAGCACTGAAAACAACAGGAGGAGCACTTGTCGCTATTACGGTAGGTATTGCAACGCTCATTGCACAAAGTGTGCAAGGTACAGCAGACTTCTCACAGGTTGCAGGTCCAATAGGAATTGTCGGCTTAGTAGGGGATGCCGCTGAGTTTGGTCTGACCTCACTTCTGATGTTTACTGCAATTATTTCGCTTAACTTAGCAGTGATTAACATGTTGCCGTTCCCGGCGCTTGATGGGGGCCGATTGCTTTTTGTTGCAATTGAGGCGGTGATCCGTCGACCAATCAACCCAGCCTGGGTTGCACGACTTAACTTCCTCGGTTTTGCGCTGTTGATGATTCTGATGATCGCCATTACCTACAATGATGTTAGTCGACTATTCTAACGGCTTGAAATAGTAAGGAAGTGCGCTAGAATCGTCTTATTATGATTTTGTTTCAAAACCGTATTCCCTCTGGGGTAAATAACTGATTATTTGCAGACATTATTATTGTAGCTATTTACTATGAGACAAACACATCTATTCACAAAAACAAAAAAAGAAGCACCAGGGGATGAAGTTGCGAAGAACGCACAACTTTTGATGCAGGCCGGGTACATCTACAAGAATATGGCGGGAGCGTATTCGTTTTTGCCTTTGGGGCTGCGTGTGATTGAAAAGATTAATACAGTCATTCGTGAGGAAATGGATGCAATCGGTGGTCAGGAAATGCACATGCCATCACTGCAGGACCCAGCACTGTGGAAGCAGACCGATCGTTGGAGCGATGAGAATGTAGACGTATGGTTTAAGTCTGAACTACAGGCTGGTGGAGAAGTGGGACTTGCATGGACGCATGAGGAGGTGATTACCGACATCATGCGGCAGTATGTTTCTTCATATAAAGACCTCCCATTTTTTGCGTACCAGATACAGACAAAGTTCCGGAACGAAATGCGTGCAAAAAGTGGCATCATGCGAACACGGGAGTTTGCTATGAAAGACCTCTATTCGTTCTGTGCGACGCCAGAACAGCATGAAGCATTTTACGAAAGTTGTGCTGACGCATACATGAAGATTTTTGATCGGTTAGGTATTGGTGACAAGACGTATAAGACATTTGCGTCAGGTGGTGCCTTTACAAAATTCTCACATGAGTTCCAGACGCTGGCAGAAGCAGGGGAGGATGTTGTGTATGTAAATGAAGAAAAGGGCATTGCAGTAAATGAAGAAGTGCTTGCTGAGGTTGATCTCTCAGAGCTTGGAGTAACAAAAGAAGAGCTGGAAGAACGAAAGAGTATTGAAGTTGGAAATATTTTTTCACTGGGCACGAAGTTCTCAGAAGCTATTGGACTTACCTTTAAAGACGAAGAAGGGAATGATCAACCGGTGATTATGGGTTCATATGGTATTGGTCCGGCTCGAGCAATGGGGACGGTCGTTGACCTTCTTTCTGATGAGAAGGGGATTGTGTGGCCAGAAAGTATTGCACCATATAAGGTGCACTTGGTAGGTCTTAATGGTGATGATGCTGAGGTTAAAGATTATGCCGATGGGATCTACACTGCACTGAAGCGTCGTGGAGTGGAAGTGCTTTATGACGACCGCACTGAAGTACGGCCGGGGCAAAAGTTTGCTGACAGTGATCTCTTAGGTATGCCATATCGTGTAGTGGTTTCTCGCAAGACAAAAGAAGAAGGAAAGTTTGAAGTGGTAACGAGAGCGACAGGTGAAGTGCGATACCTCAGTGAAGAAGAACTATACACCGATTTTACTTAACCCGAGGCCCGGCCTAGGGTTACCGGTTCAAGGTTCAGTTGAGATGGTCTTACATAGACAAGACCTATGTAAATTAGAGGTATATTTGTTGAAATGTGAAAAATATTGCCAAAACAAGTAATAATTTTCTTTCTGTTTGAAAACAAAGTATAATCACGTAACTATATATGCGTAAAGTGCTCAAACAGATGGAGAAAATGATAGAAGCGGTGTCAACCGATGTGGGTATTGACCTTGGGACAGCAAATACGCTCGTCTATGTGAAGGGGAAAGGAATTGTTCTGAACGAACCAACGATTGTGGCGATGAACCGGAAGACCGGGCAACTGGTTGCGGTAGGAAATGAAGCAAAAGCAATGCTTGGACGGACACCAAACCATATTGAAGTAATTCGACCGTTGGTTGACGGGGTGATTTCTGACTTTGAAATTACTGAAGAGATGCTCGCATACCTCATCGGAAAAGTGCATAGTGAGATGCGCAGTATTATTGCACCACGGGTATTGGTGGGGGTACCCTCAGGGATTACGAACGTAGAGATGCGCGCAGCACGTGACGCTGCAAAAAACGCTGGTGCACGTGATGTGTTCTTGATTGAGGAACCAATGGCAGCAGCAATCGGTGCGAAGCTCCCGGTAGGAAAGGCGGTTGGGAACATGATTATCGATATTGGTGGCGGGAACACCGACATCGCAGTGATATCGCTTAACGGTATTGTCGTTGCAAAGAATCTGCGGGTTGCAGGGGACCACTTAAACTCAGCGATTGTCAGCTACATACGCGATCAGTTTAAGGTGCTGGTAGGAGACAAGACTGCTGAAGACGCAAAAATAATGCTTGCAGCTATTACTGAGAATGATAACGAAAAGGAGATGGTGGTACGAGGTCGCGATGTGGTGACGGGCTTGCCGCGTGAGGTAATTATCACTGACACCGATATTCGTGAAGCGGTCTCGCACGCAGTAGACTCGATCGTTGAGGCAGTTCGTTCGGTGCTTGAAAAAACACCGCCGGAAGTGCTTGCGGATGTGATGCAGCGTGGGATTCACATCGCCGGAGGCGGAGCGCTTATTCCGGGTCTTGCACCACTACTTGAAGAAATGATGCAGGTACCGGTATATATTGTTCCTGACCCACTGCGTGCAGTTGTGCGAGGAACTGGTATTGTATTAGAGAACTTGGATAGTTATGAAGAAATTCTCGTCGATAACGAGGGTGAACTCTCGCCGTATCTCTCAGAATAAAAAACGCGTACAGATAGCGGTGGTGGTACTCCTGTGTCTGTTAGCGCTGTTTAGTATGCCAAAAGTCTTTCGCACGGTGGCATCGGTGGTAGTCAGTCCCGTTGTGATGACGAAGTCTTGGTTTGCAGAGTCGGGCAGTAGCTTTCCGCAGTACCTACGCAACCGAAAAGAGCTTTTGGATGAATTGGCACTTATGCGAACTGAGCTCGCTGCAACTGGTGGTGAGCGTCATACGATTAAGACACTTGCTCAGGAAAATGAAGAATTGCGCAGCTTGTTGGGGTACGAAGGTGAAGAACGTATTTTGGCAGGGGTGATTGGTCGCCCGGGGAACATTCCGTACGACTCACTGATGATTGACCAAGGTGTTTCTGATGGTGTGCGTGAAGGTGCGCCAGTATATATCGGAGATGGAACCGTGATCGGTATTGTGAAAAATGCGGCACCACAGACAGCACTGGTTGAGTTGATTACCACACCAGGTTTTGAAGCAACAGTATTCATCATGGGACCAGATATTTATACCAATGCAGTAGGTGTTGGTGGTGGTCAGCTGCGTGTGGGGGTGCCGCAGGGAATAGAGCTCGCAGTGGGAGATATGGTCGTGCTCCCATCTATTACTTCAGGTATTTATGGTGAGGTAAGTGTAGTACAGTCGGAGCCGACACGCCCTGAGCAGTATGGATTTGTTTCACCGCATACGCCGCTTTCAGGAATTCGTTTTGTGAGTGTTGGCACTACACCAATGCAAAGTGTTTCGTTTGAAGAAGCACAACAGATACTGGGTGAAATACGCTCGGAGTTCTTTATGGTGCCAGTACCAGAAGATATTTTGATCGATACAGAAAGCGGCAGTAGTACTGCTACAAGTTCCTTAGAAGTGTCGGAAGAATCCGTAGATATATAACAGTTGTCCTGTTACAAGTAGCGGAGATTCAAAATTCAAAATTATGAATACACAACAAAAATTGCACACATTATCAATATATCGCGATGTATTGTATACGTTCGCGTTAAGCATCTAATGGGATGATGATTCGAATTATTTTATTTTGCGTACTTACGGTACTTGGTTTGGCCGGACCGGTGTGGTTGTTCGTACCTGCGCTTTTAGTGTATATGTTTTTGTATACTTCGGTGGAAGTGGTATTGCTTGCCGCATTTATTGATGCGTATTATGGATACGGATCATCACTACCGTATCTGTATACATTGAGTACAGGAGGGGTGCTGCTTTTGATTCATATACTCCGACCACATTTTTTGGTGTACAATCGATAGAATCTGTCCAAAATAAATTGTTTGATTTCCCCGAGTGTTTATTTTGGAATAGATTCTACTATTATGTTTTGGCGTTGGCGAAAAAAGGATACACCGGTTGCGTATGAGGAGATTCTCCTTGATTCCTCAAATTTACCCTCATTTAACCGTGGGAGAATGGAGGGCCGTATGGAGCTGCCGATTGCGATTCGTAATATCGGTATTGTCGCTGCTATTTTTGTGATCATCGCGGGCTGGTTTTTTAGCAAGTTATTTGTACTGCAAATAGCAAGAGGAGATGAGTATTACGACATCAGTGAAAATAACAGTATCGACGAGACAGTAATCATTGCTGAGCGTGGGGTCATTTATGATCGCAATGATGAGCTCTTAGCTTGGAATGAGCCAGATAAAGATGGTATGTATTCGTTCCCAGTGCGAGCCTACACCGACCGTCAGGGATTAGGACAACTTATTGGGTATGTCTCGTATCCGCTGAAAGACAAAAAAGGATTCTACTATCGCACCGAGTATGTCGGACGCAACGGAGTTGAAGCTTCATATAACGACATACTTGGTGGAACGAACGGGGAGCAGTTGATTGAAACCAATGCATTTTCTGAAGTCATTGGTGAACACGTGGTTGATCTGCCTACGGCAGGAACTGAAGTGCGTCTCTCGCTTGATGCAAAGCTCTCTGAGGCTATGTACGACATCATTGCGACCTCAACAGCACAATCAGGTTCCCGAAGCGGTGCGGCGGCAATTATGGACGTTCATACTGGAGAAATTGTGGGCATGACAAGTTTTCCTTCGTATGACCCAGAGGTGATGGCTGACGGCGATGATGCTGATCTTATCGCACAGTACAACACAGATGATCGATTCCCGTTTTTGAATAAAGTCCTTGCAGGAGCGTATACACCAGGATCGATTGTAAAACCCTTTGTGGCGTACGCGGCACTCACTGAAGGTATTATTAGTCCGGATAAGATCATTGTGAGTACCGGTGAGATTGTAATTCCAAATCCATACAACCCAAGCAATCCTTCTATATTCCGTGACTGGCGTGTACAGGGAAAAATGACTATGCAGGAAGCGATTGCCTATTCCTCTAATGTTTATTTCTATACTATTGGTGGAGGTTTTGGGGATCAAAAAGGGCTTGGTATCACCAAAATGGATGAATACTTTGCCCGCTTTGGATTTGGTACGACCACGGGTGTTAATCTCGCCAATGAACAATCAGGAACGGTCCCGAGCCCCGCATGGAAAAAAGAGCTGTTCGATGATGACTGGCGCTTGGGGGACACGTATTACACCGCAATTGGGCAATACGGTTGGCAAGTGACGCCGCTGCAAATGCTGGTTGCATATGGAGCACTCGCAAACGGTGGAAAATTGTTTGTACCGCATATTGAAAAGGGGAAGATGGGAACGTATCGTGATCTTGACCTTGACCCATGGGCGCTGGGTATTGTGCGTGAAGGTATGCATATGACTACAAACTATCCCGGTGGTACCGCACGGTCACTTGAGAAGAAGTATGTAAAAGTTGCAGCAAAATCAGGAACCGCAGAGCTCGACTTTGCGAAGGCTCGTCTTAACACCTGGGCAGCAGGGTACTGGCCGTACGAAGATCCCCAGTATGCATTTATTGTGTTAATGGAAAATGCCCCATACAGTAACAGGATTGGAGGCACAAAACTTGCAGGGGATATTTTGGATTGGATTCATAACAATGCACCGGAATACCTCGGACTTGAAGCTGTAGAAGAATAAAACCACCTGAAATGTCAGGTGGTTTTTTGTGTTAGTGACTGTTTAGTTCATAGAATGGAACACCTTCGGCTTCTGCTGTGTTGATGATGTCTCGCAGGAACCCAGCACCACAGTGTGTACCAAGCCACTGAATAGTGGCTGCCATGATGGCAATTTCTTCTGACGAATAGACACTTTTCCCGGGAATAGGTTCCAGAACCGCTTGTACCGGAATTGCACCCATTTCACCTCGTGTGTTCCATTTCTGCCATACTTCCATGACAGCACGCTCACGTACATTTGTTATGTTTTGGAGACGTGCGAGTGAATTAGGTAGGGTTTCACCTACAGGCGAGAGTGATTCAGTCATGTCTTTCTCCTCTGTTCTGTCTTTAACATACATCAATGCAGTTCGTTTGCAACGATATCAGGATCAGATTGCAGTTGTGGAAAACTCGATTGTTTGCTTCAAAAGTTTTTCTGCGTATAATTGAGTGAAATAATTTTTGCATATGAATGACACACAAGCATATTTGACCAAAGAGAAGTTCGAGGAACTGAAGAAGGAACTTGAACACCTCAAAACCGTACGTCGAAAGGAAGTAGCAGAATCACTAGAATACGCACGAAGTCTCGGTGACCTCTCAGAAAACGCTGAGTACCAGGAAGCACGCGATATGCAGGCAGCGATTGAAGAGCGTATTAACCACCTTGAACAGGTTATCAAAGAGGCAAAGATCGTATCACACGACAAGAGTGATGTGGTGGGTCTTGGAAATGAAGTGTGTATTCAAAAGGCAGGCGAAAAAGGGAACATCTGTTACACGATTGTTGGTTCAGAAGAAGCAAACATTCACGACAAGAAACTCTCATACCTCTCACCCTTGGGTGAAGCACTTATGGGCAAAGAGAAAGGGGAAGAGATTACGTTTGATACTCCGGCAGGAAAGCAGAAGTATAAGCTATTGAAGATTAGCTAGGTCTAAAACAAAAGCTGCGCGAACCTTTGGTTCCCGCAGCTTTTGTTTTTTTGCATGTTGTAGTACGGTAAGAGGTAGAAAGAACTTTGTGAGGAGGAAGACAAAATGACGTCATTTGCAGCGACTGTGCTGGATTTGAATCCGTACGTACGATTTGGAAATACTCACGATATTGTGCTCACTGCTAAGTGCACGCACTATGATATGCCACAGGAAGAAGTTGTGGCACGTGCTGCGCGCAGTGGAAACATCGCGATTACATTTGCGGGCACAGGTGTACTTGCAGGTTTGTCTGCTTGGGTTTTTTTTCAGACGGTTCGCTTGGTGGTTTTCTTGCAAGCCTGGGTCTCTTTTTGGCTGCGACCTATTTGTATTTCTTTGCGTTTAAACACCCAAGGATACAGCGGTTTGTCTACGAAGATTACCCCGAGCTCATTCCAGCATCGGTGCGAACACAGATTGATGGCTTGCTGGAACAGTTTCCTGATATCTGGGTTGAATGCGTCGGGTATCTCAAGGATAAGAAGCTTGCAGGGCTCGCGTACATCCAAGTACATACCGAAAATCAGCAGGTGATGTTCTACCTACATCCTGATCTTTGCGAAGGGCCATATGAAATGGCTCTGTAAAAGTAAAACCAGTGGTAATGTCACTGGTTTTTTCTTTGCATTACGAAGCATTTCTCGCTACTATAGCTTCATTATGTCTATGTCAGGAGTTGAAGAATCGCGTGCAGATCGGCAACGGAAGCGTGAAGCGCTACGCGAGGCGGGGATGAACCCGTATCCAGCGGAAACTGCGTGTACGCATACGCTCGCTAAGGTGCTTGAAGATTTTCAAACACTACAGGAAAACGAAGAGGAATTTATCGTTGCAGGTCGCGTGATGGCTATTCGCGGTCACGGTGCACTTGCGTTTGTGGACCTTTTTGACGGCACCGCAAAGATACAGGCGTTTTTCTCAAAAGAAGCCATGAGTGAAGAACACTTTGAGCTACTGCTTGATACCATCAGCGCAGGTGACTTTATTGAGGTAACGGGAAAGGCTTTTGTAACAAAGCGTGAGATGAACGCTGTAAAGGTTACTTCTTGGCGTGTGATCACCAAAGCTATGGTTGCCCTACCCTCAGAGCATTTTGGTATAAAAGACGAAGACGATCGACTTCGAAAGCGATACCTCGACATTCTCCTGGATCAAGAAATACGTGAAATGTTTAAAAAGAAGGCAGCCTTCTGGCGTGCCTCACGTCGCTTCCTTGAAGACCAAAACTTTGAAGAGGTGCATACTCCTACACTTGAAACAACTACCGGTGGCGCTGAAGCAAATCCGTTTGTGACACATCATGACGACTTCGACATCGATGTGTTCTTGCGTATCTCAGTAGGGGAGTTGTGGCAGAAGCGATTAATGGCTGCGGGTATCCCGCGTGTGTTTGAAATGGGCAGAGTATACCGCAACGAGGGGACAAGCCCTGACCATCTGCAAGAGTTCACTAACATCGAGTTCTATGCTGCATACATGAACTTTGACGATGGCTTGAAGCTCCTTGAGGACCATGTTCACTATGTGCTCGATGAGGCATTTGATGGACAGCGAGTATTCAAGATGAAGGACTTTGAAGTGGACTTCACGGGTCCATTTGAAAAGATTGATTACGTAGAAACGATTGAGAAGGCAACAGGGGTCAATGTGGTGACTGCATCATACGAGGAGTTGGCAGAAAAAGTAGCAGAACTGCAGATTGAGCACGAGGGAGCTAACCGAGAACGACTCACTGACACACTCTGGAAGTACTGCCGCAAGAGTATCGCTGGCCCGGTGTGGCTTACCGGTCACCCGAAGCTTGTTTCACCACTATCGAAGGAGTCTGATAAGGGTGATGGTACGGTATTGCGCGCACAGTTGATTATGGCTGGTGCTGAGTTCAACAACTGCTTTGCAGAGCTTAACGACCCTGATGAACAAAAGGAACGGTTTGAAGCACAGGCTGAGCTCTTGGCTCAAGGCGATGATGAGGCGATGATGCCGGACTGGGAGTTTGTGGAGATGCTTGAACACGGTATGCCACCAACGTTTGGTGCAGCTACACTCGGTGAACGATTCTTTGCATACCTGGTTGATAAACCAATCCGTGAGACCCAGTACTTCCCACTGATGAAGCCAAAGGTAGAGCAGGTACAAAAGGAGGACGGAGAAGAGTAAAACAAATCGCGCCAAAGGCGCGATTTGTCACGAAAACTATTTAGCAGTAAGTACAGTTACAACAGGCAACAATGGAGCAGAAAGATGGGTATCACGTAGGGCTGATTCTTGACGGGAATGGTCGCTGGGCAACGCAGCAAAATAAGCCGCGGCTTTTTGGTCATGCAGAGGGTGCAAATACTATGTTGCGGCTAATTGATAACGCAGCGCAAGCACAGGTGCATACACTCACCTTATATGCGTTCGCTATCGCTAACTGGAAGCGAGACGCTGAAGAGGTAGATGGGCTTTGGGCTCTTTTTATGGAGTTTCTGGAGGCACATCTGGAAACGCTGCTACAGCAAGGTGCGCGCTTTAAGTCTGTAGGCGATCGTACCGGTCTGCCGGCACATGTACGCACTGCTGCAGAAGATGCCGAAGAACGGTCAAAAGATAATACTGGTCTTTTGTTACAAATTGCCCTTAACTACGATGGAGTGGATGAGGTGGTACGTATGATGCGTGCAGCGGTTGAAAGCGGCATTACGCCAGAAGAGGTAACAAGCGAATACATCTTGTCACATCTAGATACTGAAGCAGAGAACGATTTAGATATTTTGGTACGCACCGGCATGAAAGAGTCAGAAGGGAAGTTTTCATATTGGCGCAGCTCGTCGTTTCTTCCACTACAGTCAGTACAGTCGGTATGTGTTGGGACGCAGACCCTTTGGCCGGACTTTGAGGTAGAGGAGCTAAAGGAAATTATTGCCTTTGCAGATCCTAATGACCGTTTATTCGGCGGACAGCGTTAATAAAACCTGCCCAGCGGCAGGTTTTTAGCTGTCCGAGGCGTGAGAAGTGACTTAATGTCACTTCACAAGAGGTTGCCTGGTATTTTGAACTTGTGAAAAATAACGACAACCTGAACAGCTTCTGTAAGCGGAGTGAACACTTAGTAGGATCTGCACGTAGCGCATGATTATACTTAGTGATTCGTGAGGTCAAAGGAAGGAGGTGTAACTTTTCTACACATAACTCTGTTATCTCTTCCCAGACACAGTACAAAAAGGGAGGTGTATATCATGTCTATGCATGATCGAACAATACCTGTGTATGACGCAGATTTTCGTTGGGAACGACTTGGTCGCCGCCGCGCATTGCGCCGTGCAGGAATCAACCCTGAAACGGGCAAGGTACAGCCGGTTGGGTCTCTAGCCACCGAACCCAAAAAGAAACCGGTTTCTGCAACTGGTACAAAGCCTCGTCGAGATCCTATTCTCGGGCTATAAAGAAAAACCGACTCAAAGAGTCGGTTTTTTAGTGCTTGGTGGGAGGAAATGTGTATAAGTGTGGTCGACGGTGGTATGAAGTGGTATATAATGTGCTCGTGGTGGGAGATAGTGGTATACTCTAGAAATAGAGTATACAGGGACGAGTTGATCTGGAGCCCCTCCACGATCTCTCCACAGATTGTGGACGGACTCCAGGTCGACTCAAACTATCGAAACCTTATGTTGATTGGTGAACACAAACATACGTTGGATCCTAAGAAACGGCTGTCCATGCCGTCCAAGTGGCGGAAGGAACTTGGGAAAAAACTTGTGGTCACACGAGGTCTCGATAACTGTCTCTTTGTATATCCATTGAAGCAGTGGCAAGTGATAACTGAAAAAGTTGCTCAGTTGCCACTGGGTCAATCGGATACAAGAAGCTTCAACCGATTCTTCCTTTCGGGAGCAGTTGAAGTGGAAGTAGATAGCGTTGGACGTATTCTGGTTCCAGATTTTTTAAAGGAATTTGCGAAGCTCGACAGCAAAGTTGTGCTTGCAGGTATCCATGATCGTGTAGAAATCTGGGATGAACATAAATGGGAGGAATACAAACAACGTATTGAAGGTCAGGCTGATGCTTTGGCAGAGAAGCTTGGCGACATAGGTGTGCTCTAAAAACTCGATGGCTTCGAGAGAGACACTACAGACACCGCGTAAAAAATGCATTCGCGTATGCGACACGTGACCGTCTTAGCAAAAGAAGCAACCGATATGCTGAACCTCGGGAAAGGTTCTGTGGTTGTTGACTGCACGCTAGGAGCAGGTGGTCATGCAGAGCAAATCCTTAGTGTGATAGGAGATAGCGGTACCTATATAGGTATCGACGCAGACAAGACTGCCATAGAGGCAGCAACGTACCTCAAAACTCAGTATGGATCTACGATCCATCTTATACATGGAAATTTCCGAAACATTTCGGAAATACTCCAAGAACTTAATATACCTTCAGTTGATGCTGTGCTTGCTGACCTTGGTTGGCGCATGGAACAGTTCGACGGTAGCTCAGGAGAGAAGCGCGGTTTTTCCTTCAAGGAAGACGAACCGCTTCATATGACCTTTGGAACCCCAAAGGACTATCCATTTACTGCACAGGACATCATTAACGAATGGGACGCAGAAGATATCGCTAACGTACTTTTCGGTTACGGTGAAGAGCATTTCTCGCGCCGTATCGCAAAAGCGATTGTGAAAGCGCGGCAGGAAGTTCCAGTAACCTCGTCAATGCAGCTTGCAGACATTGTGAGTGATTCAGTGCCCGCGCCATATCGACGTAGGCGTACCCATCCTGCAACGAAGACCTTTCAGGCGCTACGTATCGCAGTCAATGATGAGTTCGACGCCCTTAACGATTTGTTGCGTGACGGCTTTAACGCGCTGCAATCGAAAGGTCGCATGGCGATTATTACGTTCCACTCACTTGAAGACCGTATCGTTAAACAAACATTCAAAGCGTATGTGCGCGATGAGCAAGGTGTATTGGTACATAAGAAACCAATGGCTCCTTCAGAAGAAGAACAGAAAAAAAATCCACGAAGTCGTAGCGCAATGCTACGCACGATAGAAAAAACATGATACGACTGAACCTACAACAGAAGACAGAACAGAAAATTTGCATTGCACTTGCAACAGTTTTGCTTGGCATGTTTATTTCGTACATTTATTTAGTGAGCGCATCGATTGTGCATGTAGTGATTCGAACTGAACTTAATCAAGAAATCCAGCAAGTCAGTTCTGAAATTAGTTTGCTTGAAAGCGAATATATCGCAGCGCAGCATCAAGTGAGCCAGAGCATTGCATCACTGCAGGGATATACAGAAAACTCACGAAAAATTTTTATAGATAGATCAGCACCGAGTTTGGTGTATTCCGGAGATACAAATCGCTAGCGTGCGTAAGGTGTTTTTCGTACAATGGTAGGGACACTATGAAAAGCGTTCGACAAAGTGCAGTTATCCGTATTCGCATTATAACGGGATTGGTGCTTTTTTTGTCTTTGATACTGATAGGACGTCTGTATCAGATTCAGATAGTGCAACATGATCTTTTTTATAATCGCGCCCAGCAGCAGTACGTGTATACAGTACAAGATCTGTACACACGCGGCGATATTTATTTTTCTACAAAGAGTGACGAACAAGTTTCTGCAGCAACCATTTTGCGTGGCTATTTATTGTCGATTGACCCGTCACGTATAGAAGATGTGGAAGGAACATATGCGGCTCTCAATAGCGTCTACCCATTGGATCAGGATCTTTTCTTGTTGCGCGTAGGAAAGAAAGAGCGGACATACTATGAGATTGCACAAGAGCTGTCGGAAGATGAGGCTGATGCGATAGCAGCGCTTGGTCTGACGGGAGTTCAGCTGTATCGTGATCAATGGCGATATTATCCTGGAGATGACCTTGCTGCGCGATCAATCGGTTTTGTGGGACGTACAGAAAACTCCAATACGCTTACTGGTCGCTACGGTCTTGAACGATACTACGAAGAAGTGCTCAGTAGGGAAGATTCACGAATGTCAATAAATCTTTTTGCAGAAATATTTACCAACCTCGGAAGTATTATTTTTGATAATACAGAGTCGCGCACAGGAGATATAGTAACTACTATTGAACCAACTGTTGCACGCATGCTTGACCGCGAACTGCAAAAAACACAAGAGGAGTGGGGTAGTGCGTTTACCGGCGGTATTATCATCAATCCAAAGACAGGAGCTATTTACGCAATGAACGTTGTGCCTACGTTCGATCTAAATCATCGTACTGGTGCGACTATTGAAGATTTCAAAAATCCGCTCGTGGAAGACGTATATGAAATGGGGTCGATCATTAAGCCGTTAACAGTTGCAGCTGGTTTGGACAGCGGTGCGATTGTACCTGAGTCTGTTTATGATGATCCTGGATGTGTTGAGCTCAACGAGTTTACCTTTTGTAATTATGATGGTAGAAGTCGTGGGGTAGTACCAATGCAAGAGATTCTCAATCAATCATTGAATACAGGAGTGGCGTTTATCGTCGATACAATGGGTAAGAACAAGTTTCGGGAATATTTCAAAGCGTTGAAACTTGGAAGTGAAACTGGTATTGACTTACCGAATGAAACCTATGGCCTGGTGGCAAACCTTGACTCGCCGCGTGATATTGAATACGCAACCGCGTCGTTTGGGCAGGGTATTGCGCTCACTCCGATTGCTACAGTGCGTGCCCTGTCGACACTTGGCAATGGTGGAAAGCTCGTAACACCACATATTGTGAAGCGTATTGAGTATCAAGATGGATCAAGTAAAGATGTTTTGTTTCCAGAGGGAGATCAAGTATTCACAGAAGATACGAGTACCACTATTTCGCGTATGCTCACCACCGTGGTGGATGACGCACTCCGCAATGGAAAGGTAAAGCTTGATAATTATAGTATTGCAGCGAAAACTGGTACGGCACAGATTGCTGACCGTGAGAATGGAGGGTACTATGAAGACAAGTTCTTACACTCGTTCTTCGGATATTTTCCATCATATGACCCTGAGTTTTTAGTTTTCTTGTATACTGTTGAGCCGAAACAGGTTCGCTATGCGTCTGAAACACTGACCGATCCGTTTATGGAGATTACGAAATTCCTGATCAACTACTATAATGTCCCGCCGGATAGATAAAAGTTTGTGATATGGAGCCATCTGCTTTGTTACGCTTCGGTAAAATGTTGTTCACCGTATACCTGATACGTCTCACAACATTTTCCTTGCGTGCCTCGCATATGACACCATCTGACAAACTTTTAAGTTACAGAAAGAGATTTTGATAAAATGCTAGGATAATCACTGAAATGAAAGAACTATTTAAGAAAACAATTGTCGCCATCCTCACCTTTGAAGCAAAGGTGCTTTTACGACGTAAGAAACCAAAGATTATTGCAGTTACTGGAAGTGTTGGAAAGACCTCCATCAAAGACGCTATCTACACCGCAATCAAAGACCAAGTGCATGCACGTAAGAGTCAAAAGAGCTTTAACTCTGACATTGGTGTTGCGCTATCAGTGCTCGGCTTAGACAATGCTTGGAATAATCCAGTTTTGTGGCTGAAGAATATTCTCGACGGTGCCTTCTCAGCCTTTTTCGCTCGAGAGTACCCTGAAGTGCTCGTGTTGGAAATGGGTGTTGATCGTCCTGGTGACATGGAAGCACTTACACAATGGATCAAGCCAGACGTGGTGGTCCTCACCCGACTACCTGACGTGCCGGTACACGTGGAGTACTTTGATTCACCCGAGGAAGTGATTGCAGAAAAGATGCAGCTGGTGCATGCACTGAAGGATGACGGAGTGTTTATATACAACAACGACGACGAAAAAATACGACAGGAAGCAGAAGGGGTGCGACAGCAGTCGTTTGGATACAGTCGCTACTCGACCTCACACTTCATGATTGCGGGCGACGTGGTGTGCTACGATGACGCAGGGAAGCCAACAGGGATGCTCAGTACACTCACACACGTAGAGCAAACCGCGACGATGACTGTTGAGGGTTCACTTGGGGTACATCATGCATACAACTATGCTGCAGCAGTGGCGGTCGCACACGTGCTGGGGATTGCACTGACCGACGCAGTAGAAAGCCTCAAGGCACATAAGCCAACACCCGGACGTATGCGGCTCATTGAGGGGAAGCAAGGGAGTACGATTATCGATGACACCTATAACTCCTCGCCGGTAGCGGTAGAGCAGGCGCTGCAGACGCTGAAGGAGGTTGCATGCAAAGGAAAGAAGATTGCGGTACTTGGCGATATGCTTGAGCTTGGGCGCTTCTCAACACGGGAACATGAGCGCATGGGTGCGTTGGTTGCTGATAGTGCTGATATGCTCGTGACGCTCGGTGTGCGTTCACGGAAGATTGCGGAGGGTGCACTTGAGCACGGCATGAGTGAGAAAGTTATCTTGCAGTATGAAGATGTCCACCGTGCCGCCAAGGAGTTACAAGAAAAAGTAGCGAAAAGTGATGTGGTACTGGTGAAAGCATCACAAAGCATTCGTGCAGAACGCATCGTGAAGGCGCTCATGGCGCATCCAGAAGAAGCAGAAACACTACTCGTGCGTCAAAGCAGCACGTGGCTCAAAAAGTAACAGAGAACAATAAGAAAACCGCCTAAGCTATCGCAAGGGCGGTTTTTGTTTTATGCGTGCCCGTACTGCTCAATGGCTGCACGTTCAAACGCGTCTTCGGCAGAAGCGTGGGACACTAAACAAATGATCCCGTCCTTTTCTGTCACTTCACCTTCTTTGAGTTCACCTGCAACCTCAAGGAATGCAGGGAAGTACTGTGTGAAGAGTTCTTCCATGCGAGCCATGAGACCCTCAATACTTACGCGTTCCAAAGGTCGATCATCGTCATGATCGCAAGGAAGTTTGAAAATCAGAAATCCAGCATCCAAGTCGTGCGTCATTGAACCATACTCAAGCCGTTTGTTCACAAGATTGAGTAGGCGAAGTACCTCCAATTCAGAAAACCTCTTCGGCGCATATTCACGTGTGCAAGAGAAGAGTGTTCCTCCAGCATTATGTGCAGCATGCGTGTGGTAGTGACCATAAGCATCTTGATGTTGAATGGTAACCATCTCTTCATTGTGACGACTGTGCGGCCATTCATGTTCTTGCGCAATCATTTCAACGATGTCGACAGGTTCCATATATTCACTTGTTTCCATGAAGGACATGATCTGCCTCCCTTTTGAAGAACCGTTTAGTTATTTTTACTCTGGAACACACCTTTACACAAGGGGAAAGCGGGCACAGCAACACTTTTCTTTCTTTGTACAATTTGGTATAACTATGACCACTCAAACGCGGTCCCATCGTCTAACGGCTAGGACACATGGTTCTCATCCATGAAATCGGGGTTCGATTCCCCGTGGGATCACTTGACAAATAGTAAAAACCATTGGGTTATAACCCAATGGTTTTTACTATTGTGCACGTACGTGCACATCAAGTGATCCCACGAGCAACCTGCTGGGAGCTGGTTGCGCGGGGATCGAAAAGCTTTTGAGGTAGATTGGGAGTGAAACGAACCAATGTATCCAAAAGGTATACTGCTCCCGTAGGGAGAGATTCCTCGTGGTCATCTCTTTCGAGTCCTTACAGGACCTGTTCAGGTTGTCGCTGTTTTGGTTTGCATTCGTTCCAAAACAACAGGCAACCTTCTGAAACAGTGTAGTGACACTGTTTCAGCCCCGTGGGATCACAAAATTCACGAGATGAAGCTCCGGGCGTCCGCGATAAGGCGACGGCTGGAGTCAACAAAAAGCATCACAAGATGTGATGCTTTCCCCAGACAACTCAATCATTTGTTAGTAATTAAGTTTGAGCTACCACTTCAATCTGTAGCCAGGTTTGTTACGGCTTATAAAGGAATTTAGACCATCGCCATTTATGGCTAGGACTTTCATGTGTTCAACATTCGAAGATCCTGCACTAGAATATGTATATTCGTAGTGCTGACAACTTCCAGATTTGAACTTCACTGTGATGCTGTCGCATTCAATCGCGAAAGCTTCCACGTTTGAATCGTGATCAATATCGGCATATATCTGCATAGTCAGTATATTCGTTATTGATTGAGTCGGTATCACTAAACACCGTCGTATTGACGTAGATTCAGCTCTACAAAATCACACCCTTGTAGCAAGATTTTTCTAGTACACATATCGGCCTGAAGTGGAAGTGGAGTAACCTTCTCCAGGAGTCCATGCGATAAGCACAAGTATAACAAATGGGTATTTATCCAGATTTTGGACGTGGTATTGGCTTTTTAAGTGAAAAAGAGAGATTCCAAAACATATATATCAAAAAATAGGCACATATAATGCCGTATTTTAAAGGAATTCCACTTCCACTTCTTACGTATGAGTATATACCCATAGGTAAAAATAAAAAATGAAATATGGGGATAAGTACCTTTTTGCTGTGGATAAGTTGCAAGAAAAATGAGTTACGCAACATGAATAGAGGTCTGTACATATATTAAAGAAGTCTCTGTCTTGGTTTGACTTCTGTACCATGGCATTACAAAAGTAAAGGTTTAGGCCTCAAATTGTCCTTAGATCATAACGCAACTATTGCGCAGTTGTAATTTTCGGAGTATTGTCTGAGTTGAGTTAATTAATACCATAAATATAATGCCAAGAACATTAGAACAGGGATTTGGTGATTTCCATTCAAAATTAAAGTTGGTTAAAACCGAATCTGAAGCTGTTAAAAGCCATAGATCTTCAATTGAGACCTGCCTCAAGAATAATTTTGGCATGAATCGTTTCTTCCGCACTGGTTCAATTGGTAATGGTACTAATGTGAATGGATTCAGTGATACTGATTATTTTGCAGGGATACACAGAGAGAATCTGAGAGATAATTCGGCAACTACACTTAGGCAGGTAAAGGAAGTGCTCGAAAATAGATTTTCGACAACGGCAGGAATACGAGTCGATAGTCCAGCTGTGGTAATTCCATTTGGCACAAGTGCGTCTGAAACAACAGAAATCATACCCGCTGATTACTTGAGAACTACAAGTGGTGTAAATATATACGATATCCCAGACGGTAAAGGTGGCTGGATGCAGGCAAGTCCAAAAGCCCATAAGGATTATGTGACAGATATAAATGCAAAACTCAGCTATAAAGTGAAGCCCCTTATTAGGTTTGTGAAGGCTTGGAAGTTTTATAACAATGTTCCAGTTTCGTCATTCTATTTGGAAATGAGAGTCGCAAAATTCGCTTCATCTGAAACCTCAATAGCATACTCTATAGATTTGAGAAGTATCTTCAAGCATTTGGTCGATATAGATCTAGCTGCAATGAATAACCCTGCTGGAATTCCAGGTTCAACCCAGGCATGTAGATCTGCTGCTGCCAAAGTTGAAGCTATGTCAAAACTAAATACAGCTTTACGAAGAGCGAACAATGCACGAGATTGTGAATCAAGCGGGAATATTAAAGATGCATTTTACTGGTGGAATTTATTATTTGATCACAACTTTACTTCTTACTACTATTAAAAATGAACATTATCACTACTCACCAAAATGAAGTCGAGTGTATTGATCGACTCGCTGCACAAAGATTTGCTTATGCCAAGGCAAAACAAATTTTCATAGTTAGAATTTCGATATCAACACTCTTTGCTGTGTTTGGGACTATGTTGATGGTCAGCATTGAGGAAACAAAGTTGTATATAGCAATTGCTGCGATTTTTTACACAATGATCGATATTTTTTTACTAAGAAACATAGAAAATACATACAGAAGAGACGGGGCAAAAATCCAAGAGTTGTTTGATACCGGACTTTTTGGTCTTGAATGGAATCATTTAGTTGCTGGGAGTGTTCCAGAAAATGAAAAAGTTTGTCTCTATAATCAGCAATACCGACAAAAAAACGATATAGAGAACTTATTTAACTGGTATCCTGGCGATGTTGCTGAGCTAAGTCTTGAACAAGCAGCACTTGTGTGCCAGAGGACAAATATTTGGTGGGATGTGACTCTTCGGCAGAAAATGTTTTGGTTGATTACTTTTGGTTTATTAGGTTTAACATTCATGCTATTCATTTTTTTTCACGGAAGTTCCCATCTATTGCTGACAGTTATTGTGACCCTACTGCCACTCTATGAAGTATTGTGTGATTATGCCAGATCGCAATACTTGTCTATAAGCAAGATTAAGGAACTTCAGAGTAAAATTGAAGAAAGAATTGAAAGGGTGACTGGTGGAGAGTCTGTCTTACAGAGTCAACTTCGAACAATTCAGGATGAAATATTTAGACACAGAGAGAGTTGTTTGTTTGTTCCAGACTGGTTTTATTTTTTCTTTAGAGGTAAACAGGAAGAACAAATGAACTATGCTGCTTCACATTATGTTTCTAGATTCAGAAAATAGCACCGCAGCTTGAATAGAGGTATAAATTTGGTTTTAATTCGCACTACTTAGGGCCACATAGTAAAAACATCAGCGGAACTGGTGTTTTTGGATAAAAGGTCTATTCTAAAACCATTACCACCGGGAAAGGAATAGCTGTCGGAAAAAAAAGGGGGGGGTGATTGGTAACTACGATGTAAATTGAGTAAAGTGCTCGCAGATGCTAATCTTTATTTGGTATGGCCACAAAAACTTTAAATACAGCATTGAATAAAGCAGGTAAAGCAAAAAACGACGAGTTTTACACTCAACTCGTTGATATTGAAAAAGAACTTAAGCACTACAAAGAACAGTTTCGTGGAAAGGTTGTGTATTGTAACTGTGACGATCCTTTTGAGAGTAATTTCTTTAAATATTTTGCGGCTAATTTTAATACGTTAGGGATCAAGAAGCTCATTAGTACGAGCTTTGTTAAATCGCCTATTGCAGGTGGTCAGTTACCATTGTTTGAAGTTAAGGGACTTAAGCCTGACGGGAAACAACCGTTCAAAATTGAAATTACAGAAGTTACGGACATAGATGGAGACGGCGCTATTGATCTTGATGACGTCAAGAATTTGCTAAGGAGTAATAAAAACACTGCGACACCTCTTCTGGAGAATGGTGATTTCAGAAGTGCGGAGTGCATTGAATTGCTCAAAGAAGCAGATATTGTTGTTACGAATCCACCATTTTCACTATTTCGTGAATATGTAGCACAACTAATTGAACATAATAAAAAATTCTTGATTCTTGGTGACCAGAACGCAATCACTTACAAAGAAACTTTTGGTTACATCAAAGATGACAAATTGTGGCTTGGCTATGACAACGGTGGGACTAAATGGTTTCAGGTTCCCGATGATTACGATATACAGACAGAATCAAGAAAGAAGATTGAAGATGGAGTCAAATATTTCAGTATGGGGAGAATTGTATGGTTTACAAACTTAGATACAACCAAGCGACACAACAACATTGACCTGTATAAACAGTATTCACCCGAAGAATTTCCTAAATACGACAATTATGATGTGATCAACGTTAATAAGGTGTCTGATATTCCCAAAGATTATGACGGAGTAATGGGTGTACCGATTACATTTGTTGATAAATATAGCCCAAAGCAGTTTGAGATATTAGGTTTAGCCAACTCTGCAAGATGGATTGGTTATGAATGCTATACCATTATTCAAGAGAGGAAAATATACAACCGAATCATAATAAAGCGACAGAAATAATATGAAAATTGAACTAAACAGGATCAAAATACGCGAGGTAATTGACAGCTACTCAGACAATGCTGAAGAAGGCGTCGTTGCTTACGGGGGCAAACTTGATGTTCGTCCAAAATATCAGCGAGAGTTTGTATATAAAGGCGACCAACGCGATGCTGTTCTTGAAACTGTCAAACAAAATTTCCCGCTAAACGTTATGTACTGGGTGGTCAAAGAAGATGGAGGCTACGAAGTTTTGGATGGGCAGCAGCGCACTATCAGTATTGGTCAGTACGTAAACGGTGATTTTTCTCTTGATGATCGCTACTTCGGAAATCTAACACAGGAAGAAAAAGATCAGATTCTTGATTATGAGTTGATGATTTATTTCTGTGAAGGAAACGACAAGGAGCGGTTGGACTGGTTCAAAACTATCAACATCGCAGGCGAACGTCTAACAGATCAGGAACTACGCAATGCAGTTTACACAGGACCATGGCTGTCCGATGCGAAACTAAAATTCAGTAAATCTAATTGTGTCGCATATCTTGTCGCAAATGATGGTGGCTCACTTCTCAAGGGTTCTCCGATTAGACAGGAATATTTGGAAACTGCACTTTCATGGATAAACAATGACGAAGTGGCAGACTACATGGCAAAACATCAGCACGATAAAAACGCTGATGAGTTATGGGAGTATTTCCAAAACGTAATCGCATGGGTGCGAGATACTTTCACAAACTATCGAAAAGAGATGTCGGGCGTGAACTGGGGAGAACTATGTAACGAATTTAGCGATAAAAAACTTAACCCAGTCAAACTAGAAGAAGAAATCGCCAAGTTGATGCAAGATGAAGATGTTTCTAAAAAGTCTGGTATTTACCCTTATGTTCTAACTCGACAAGAAAAGCACCTTAATATTCGCTCATTCAACGACAAAATGAAACGTGAGGCATACGAACGCCAAAAAGGAATTTGTACAAAATGTGGAGAGCATTTTGAGATCGGAGAAATGGAAGCAGACCACATCACCCCATGGCACGAGGGCGGCAAAACTATCGTAGAAAATTGCCAGATGTTGTGCAAGCAAGACAACCGTACGAAGTCTGGGAAGTAAAATCATTGAGAATGAATAGCAATGAGAACAAAAATAAGAAATTTGAAAGCAAGCTCTAGTGGTCAGAAATTATTTGAAAAAATATGGATGATGAACTAAAAGAAATAATGGAAGACTACGACCTTGAGGAGGGTGAAGCCAGGAAGTTCAAGATCTTGTTGATGAGCTAGGGGTCGACACGGACGATGCTCATGAGATCTGGGAGGCTATGTAGCCAAAGTGTTAATAGTGTGCTATAATATCCGAGTAGTCAGGAATGACTATGATGTATGTCTCTTGGCAAGGCCGAGTAGGTGACCTGGGAAATCTGCGGGAAACCATATGATATACATGACTGACCTATAATAAGACGGTTGGGAGATTTCATTCAGTTTTACACTGGATCAAATCTCTTAGCCGTTTTTTGTTTCCAGAATAAAAACTCTTAAAAGTTTAAGACAAAAACATTATGACAAAGAAATTCATAGGGATGTGGGATGTTCACAAAGAGTTACAAAGTGACAATCCCGAAGTTATCGGTGAGGTCAGTAAAACGATTGCTGGTGATATAAACACAAAAATTAAGAACAAGCAGGTAAACACCACGGTCTACACACAAAAAATGCAAGACGCGATCTACTTCGCAGTCAAAACACACGAGGTCTACCAGAAACAAAAGCGCAAAGGGAAGGATGTGCCGTATATCACGCACCCGCTCATTGTAGGGTTGATCTTAGCAAAAGCTGGGGCGAGTGAGGATGTGGTCACTGCAGGAATCCTCCACGATACAATCGAAGATAGTGTTGATGAAAAACAGGTTACTAAAGAAATGTTGGCTGAGCGTTTTGGGGAAGGAGTAGCGGAGCTTGTCAGTGCGGTTTCTGAGAAAGATAAGTCGCTTTCGTGGCACGAGCGCAAGGAGCAGGCGCTTGAGGAGATCAAACAGTTCTCCCACGATGAGCTACTGCTGAAGTCGGGCGATGTGGTGAGTAACCTCACTGAGATCATTGGTGACTACAGTCGCGACGGTGATGCGACCTTCGACCGATTCAACGCCACAAAAGAAGACACGCTCGTACATTCAAAGCTGGTTATCGAAACGATCCTCGGCGCATGGGATGAAAACCCACTTGCGGTGGACTTACGCATAATCAAAGAAAAGCTCGCGGAGATGTAAAAGAAAAACAGGATGAGTTTAAAGTTTTGGGTACGTTTGTAGCGAAACTGGAAGAGTAAAGACAAGAAAAACCCCGATGCAACTACATCAGGGTTTGTGTGTATCTACCCAGATATCTGGGTAGATCGTGTTAGGGTGAGTGTATGAGAAAAAGAGAAGAACATAATCAACGAAAGATCCAAAAAGGATCAAGCGGGTCATACCGGATCACACTCCCGATTGAAATTATCCGTGAACTGAAGTGGCGTGATAGGCAGAAGGTGAGGTAGTCTAGGAGACTACCGCAAGACCCTTTGTGACGGATTCGACCATGGGGAGAATCTGCCCAAAGGGTGTACAGTCCCTGTAAGGGAGTAGTGAAAAAGAGAGGAAAGGGGATTTATATACAAGACTGGGAGTAAGAAAAAACCCCGATGCGATTGCATCGGGGTTTTGTGACTACTTTACTTCTTGAAGTAACCGAAACCATCGTTTATGGCGTTTGCGGTAGTAGGCATGTACATAGAGCCAAAGCAGGAAGGTTTCCAAAAACCATCTTCCTTGTACGTCGACCACATCTGTGTAGCTACAGGAACGACCATCAATCGGAGCAACATGCATCATATGATTCCACGCTTTTACGATTCCGCCCTGTTCTTGGGTCAGGATGATGTGGTGTCGTGTATTTGCGCGTGCAACATATATTTCATACGGTACACGGCGGCCAAGCATGGGAACCGTTGTTTTGATCCGATCCCCTCTTTTCCATTGTTTTGTGAAGGAAGAAGTGTCTGCAAATACTTTGTTGCCGGTGACGTAAAACAAGGTGCTAGTTTGCTGTAGTAATGCCCAGACCTGTTTTTTGGGTGCTGGTAGCGTGGAAGCAATTACTGCTCTCATATAAGTATCCTCCATTGTGTGCGAATCTTTTGGAACAATATACCAATGTGTGGTGGTGTCAAATACTTCTATGAACGTTTGCGTGACTGTTCTGTGTATCCGATCTGCTGCGTGTGTTGTTCAGTATGTTACAGTCTTTAGATGAAAAAAATACTTGGTTTTGCACTGATGGTCGTGCTGCTGCTAGCACCAGTGCAACAGGCGTTCGCTGCTAGTCCTGATGAGCTTGATAAAAAGATAGCAGCACTCGAAGCGTATATTGAACGGAACTATCGCTCGCACGAAGATACTCGCCTATCGGTAGAGGAGCTTCGAGAAATTATTTCTGAAGGTGCACAGTGGATGAATAGAGCTCAGGAAGGTAATGGGCATTTTGCGTATGAGTACGATGTTTATGAAGGGCAATATCTTGATGATGATCATATTGTGCGGCAGGGTGGGGCACTCTATCAGCTTGGAGAAATTGCACGGTACGACACTGATAATGCACTCGGTACGCACGAGGTTATTGAGTCTGCAATAGAATACTTTGAAGACTTGTCTGTTGCCGACACGGAAGATGGAGAGAAAATTCTCTGTATCACCGAAGATACAGATCGAACACCATGCTTGTTAGGGGCTACGGCACTGGCAGTGACCGGCATGCTCGGCTACGTCGAAGCGGTACCGGAAAAAGCGGATGAGTATGATGAACTGATTGATGACTACATGGCGTATATCATGGCGATGAAAAAAGAAGGGGAAGGATTTCGTGATAAGTATCGTACTGGCTCATCATTAGTTTTCCTCAAAGAGTCTTCATTTTCAAACGGTGAGGCGCTGCTTGCGTTGGTGCGATATTACAAACACAAACCATCAGAGGAAGTAAAAGAGATGATCGATGAAACCTTTGCGTATCTTGCAGCAAAAGCGGAGTTCGAGAACCCCTTGTATCTGTGGATTATGGCGGCGTTGAAGGATATGCAACAGCTTTGGCCGAGTGAAGAATATGTTGCATACGCGCAGGCATTTACCGAGTACAGGCGTGCACAGCTTTCTCGTATCCATTACACACAGAAGAACTACTGTGCGAGTACCGAAGGTTTGGCTAGTGCATACAGTGTGCTGCAGGGGAACGTAACTGACTATGAGTTGGGGCGCGTGCGTGACGAGATCGACTTCTGGAACAAGCACAACAGTGTTCTGCAGGTGACGGAAGTAGATGCGTATCGTTTGATAGATGACGAACAAGGAATGCGACTGGTGCAAGCTCCCGACGTGAAAAATGCACAAGGAGGCTTTCTTACCAGTGCTACGGTACTCACGCAGCGCATCGACTACACACAGCACTGTCTGAGTGCCTACTTGCAGACGTTGGTGGATGTGGAGGGTGAGGTGTTGTAGCAAAAAACCAGAGGGAAGCTCTGGTTTTTTTGTTAGTTTGTCTTCCGGATCGATTCTTTTACATCAAACCTTGGGTTTACCTTCTTGCCGGGATTGAAAATGTCGTTGGGGTCAGCGATGTGCTCAACTTCACGGAACATTTCGAGTGTTTTCTTGTTGAACATCTTATTGAGGTGTGGAGTGCGGATGATGCCGTCGTTGTGTTCACCACAGATGTTTCCGCCGAACTTGCATGCAGTATCAAAGAAGTCTTCACACATTTTTTCAACCAGTTGTGGGGTTGTTTTATTGGTGAAGTCTAACAATGGATAGAAGTGTAGGTGACCGTTTCCTCCGTGGCCATGCACGGCAGCGGTGACGTTGTATTTCTTCAGGAGCTTTTTGATTTCCACAAAGAACTTTGAAAGATTGTCCGGTGGGACAGTCATGTCTTCAAGGAAAGCTGCAGGTCGCTTCTTGTCGTCCTGGAATTTAGAAAGTGTGTAACTTGCGCGGCGTACCTGCCAGAACATTTCTTGTTCAATGGGGTTACTTACCACACGTGCACGCTTACCACGGTTTTCTTGCAGTGTTTTTGCGATGCCTGCTGCAGTGCGGCTCCCAAGCTGCTTTTTATCAAGGGTGATCAGAAGGGTGAAGTCGGGTGTCTTGCGACCGTAGCGTACGTGGTACGTGGTGTACATAGTCAGGAGCACTTTGTAGTAGTCGAGTTTTGAAAGTCGGTCTTTGAAGAACTGTGGGTTTTTCAAAGCCAGGTCGAAGGTGAGTCCATCGAAGAGCTCAACGTTGATTGGGTTAAACTCAAGTGCCTTGACGATCACCGCACCTGCATCCATAAGGTCAAACACAGGGACAACTACAAGCTGTGTATCGTCTGCAATTGGCCGTGTGCGCATAGTCACTGACGTGATGATACCGATCGTACCCTGACTCCCTGAAATAAGACGGGTGAGGTCGAAGAAGCCATTTCCACGTTTGAAGTTTGTAACTGATACATCCAGCACATTCCACAGTGGGAAACCTGCGGAGTTCTTTTTGGTCTTTGGCTTCGCTTTTTCGATCGTCTTTTCATTTTCAGAAATGATACGGAATACTTCTTTTGCAATCGTTGCGTACGCGTTGTTCTTTTTAATGAGTGTCTTCAGTTCTTTGTAGTTGAGTGGCTTGATGGTGTAGGTCTTTGCGTCATACAAAGTGACGTCAAGCGACTCTACCCAGTCTGCACAGTGTCCAAAGCGTAGTGAGTCGGGGCCGGCAGCGTTGTTCGCAACTGAGCCACCAATGGTGCAGATGTCCTTTGAGGCAGGGTAGGGAGGAAGGTAGACGTTTTCCTTCTTCAGTTTCTTTTCAACGTCCTTCCACATTGCTCCTGGCTGGCAGGTAAACATGGTGTATCCGCGAGACTTTCTGATCTCGCCGATGTCTTTCATGTGTGTGCATACGTCAACGACGATTGAGTCAGTGAGTGAACCACCAGAAAGGCCGGTGCCCGCAGCACGCGGGGTTAGTGAAAGAGAAGGGAACTGCGCTGTTTTTTCTGCAATGACCTGTACCGCTGTCTCGACGTCTTTTTGATCCTTCGGCTGAACAACAATTTGTGGCTTGATGGAGAAAATACTTTCGTCAGTGCTGTATTTTTCGAGGACGTCTTTGTTTGTTGAGATTCCACCACGAAAACCAGCTTCGCGGAGCATTTTTTCAACCAGAAGATGTCCAAGTGGCTCACGCTTCAAGTGTGTTGCTGCTTGTTCACCCGGGTTCTTCACTTTGGGAGAAGTTGAGCGAGCTGTAGGTTTTTTAGCAGCACACTTCTTTTTTGAAACCGTTTTCTGTACGGCTTTTTTCGTTACCTTTTTAACTGCTTTCTTTGCAGTTTTTCTAGTTGTTTTCTTAGCTGCTTTTTTTGTGGCCATAATAAAAAGAACGACATCCCTAAGTTCGTAATGATTCTATTGTACCGTATGACCTATGTAGAAGAAAAATCGTGTCCACAAAATGAAAGATGGAGTGATACCCTCTCAACAGGAATCATCGAATGATTCCTGTTGAGGATGTTTTGTAGGAGGTGTCGCGAGGACCCAGTACTTACAGGGGACATCCGATGTCCCCTGTAAGAGTATAAGAGTGAGGGAAGGGAAGTTTCGATTGTATTCACAAAAGAAAAGACCGCCTGAGAAACTCTCGGGCGGTCAAAGTCGTTCGCTCTTACTTGAAAAGATTTGCCAAGTTCGAGCCGCTCTGTGGAACAGGCGTCATGGTGATGCCACCGGGGATTGGGTCGTAAGCACGGAAGATCTCGGCGTTCTCTGCAGCTTTCTTCAGCGCCTTGTCTCCGCCGACGAACATGCGATGTGTCAGTTCTTCCGACGTGGGGCGAATCTCGACGTAGAGAAATTCTTTGCCGTCGTCCCGTACCTTCTTGCGGATTGTGGCTGCAGCGCGAACGACAGATCCTGCCTTCAGCCACTTCGGATCGAAGTAGCAGTACACGTTGATGAACTTCAGATGAGCAGTTGCCCATCCGATCTGAACGTAGCTTTCTTCTGTTGCCGGGTTCTGTAGTTTCCGCTGCCGGAACGGAGGAACCTTGAAGTCGACAATGAAGATTTTGTCGGTCACATTTTCATGCGACGATTTCAGAACCTCTTGGGTGTACTCCGGGTCAAAGGTGACCGGCGGTTCGGCCGGAGTTGCCGTAGCAGCTTCGGGGTTCAGGGTGGCAAATGGGCTGGACATGTTATGTCTCCTCTTGTGTTGGAACTGTATTTGTGCGAAATAATACCATGGATAAGCGTAAAAGTCAATCTTTGCGTTGGCATCTATGCAAATTAATTTCCTGGATAGCTTCGGCAGTAGTCTCGCGAAGACGGAAAAACCTTTGGTTTTTCCTTAGACAGCAACTTCGTTGCTGTCATTGCGAGCTTCTGCGAAGCAATCCAGGTTGCTTACAACTGCAGTATGGCTTGCTTGCTAGGTTTTAATTAGCATAGGTTCCGCGTTAGGTACCGTCATAGTTATATCCCTGTATGCAGCCCTATCAGTACTTATTTTCTGAATTACTTACTTGAGGGTTTGCAATGACGGCCAAAAGCGAAGCTTTTGGCCGTACAACAAAACAGTCATGGTTTTAAGTGTACAGTGGTATACTGTTACAACTTTTGTTACTAGCCCCTAAAAGCTAACTGCTAACAACTAATTCATGACGCAAGACAGAGCGCTCGATATTCTCAAAACAGGTGGCAACGTATTCCTTACTGGTGAACCGGGAGCAGGAAAGACGTATGTGATTAATAAATACATTGCGTACCTTGAAGCGTGTAAGGTGAAAGTTGCAGTGACTGCAAGCACCGGGATCGCTGCAACGCATATTGGTGGTATGACCATTCATGCATGGAGCGGTATTGGTGCACGTGATGAGCTTTCGCAGTATGACCTTGAAGCAATTACAACAAAAGAAAAGATTGTTCGTCGGGTAAAAAAGGCACAAGTGTTGGTGATCGACGAGGTTTCGATGCTTGATGGAAAAATCATCGACATGCTCAATGTCATCTGTAGAACCATCCGACAAAGCAATGAGGCGTTTGGTGGTATCCAGGTGGTGTTTGTGGGTGACTTTTTTCAGCTTCCGCCAGTGACACGACACGGTGACATGATGCGCTATGCGTTTGAGTCACGCGCGTGGGATGAGGCGCGCCCGATGATTTGTTACCTTACTGAGCAACACCGGCAGGAAGATGAAATGCTTCTGGGTCTGCTTGGCTCTATTCGTAAGAACGATACTGAAGAGGAGCACTTTACACTTCTGCAAGAACAGAAAGATATCGGCTACGAAGGGATTGAACCGACAAAGCTCTACACACACAATGCTGATGTGGATGCAGTGAATAACGCACGCCTTGCTGAGCTGCCTGGGAAAGCACGCGTATTTCAGATGGTTGGAAAAGGAAATAAGCTCATGCAGCAAGGTCTAGTGAAGAACTGCCTTTCTCCAGAGCGGTTGGAACTAAAGGAAGAAGCAATGGTGATGTGTACCAAGAATAACTTTGAAGCAGGGTATGTAAACGGGACACTCGCACGTGTGATTGAGTTTGATAGTGTTGATGGTTCTCCAGTGATCGAAACTACTGAAGGAAAGAAGATAAAAATGGAGGAAAGCAGCTGGTCGGTTGCAGAAGACAATAAAGTGCTTGCGGAAGTTGCGCAGATACCGTTGCGCCTAGCGTGGGCAATTACGGTACACAAAAGCCAAGGGATGTCGCTTGATGCTGCGGAGATTGATCTCTCAAAAGCGTTTGTGTTTGGGCAGGGGTACGTAGCACTTTCGCGTGTGCGGACACTTACCGGTTTAAAGATGCTCGGTATGAGTCCAACAGCACTTCGGGTGGATCCAAAAATAGTGCAGTATGATGCACGGTTTCATGAAGAAGCGGAAGACGCAGAACAGGCATTTGAAGAGCTTGGTGAAGAGGAGACAGAGCTTATGCATAAGCAGTTCATACAAGCATGTGGGGGTACGTACGTCTCAGGAGATATAGAGGCTCCAAAAAAGAAAGGATATGAGCGTGTACAGAAAGAGAGTACCTATGCGTTAACAAAAGAATCGCTCCTGAAGGGGAACACGGTGCCTGAAATAGCAAAAGAGCGGAGTATCGGTGAGACAACAGTTTGGACGCATCTGGAAAAGTTGGTTGCGCAGGAAGATGTAACCGAAGCACAGTTCGCACCGCTTATAGAAGGTGAGGAAAATTGGGAAGAGGTCTATGGATACTTACAGGGCATAATGGACGAAGAAGGTACCGAGAAACTGAAACCAATTTTCGTGGCAGCGGAAGAACAGTACGATTACAACACGATTCGTCTTGCGCGGATGGTGTACTCACTCCAAAACGGATAGTTATATGCAAAGCCAGATACAAAAGTGGAGGCAAGGCCTCCACTTTTGTATCTGGCGGGTGTTTGTAATTGTATCTCGTGTCTTGTGTCAGGGTGGTACTATAAACACATACTAAATAAGATCTTGTTATGAAAAAGCGATTACTAGCTTCAGTTTTTAGCGTGATGATATTTATTGCGCCACTGTTTGCGTCCGCACAAACAATCGATTTCTCAAGCGCACTCAAGCGCATGGATGCGATTATTGTAGAGATGAATGCACTTCGAGTGGAATTTGCGTCCCTCGCTGCCCAGGTGGGTGTTTCTGCACCTGCACCCGCTGCGTCAGCTGGTTCAGTAGTGCTCGGTAGTGACCTACGCTATGGTTCAACCAACGAAGACATTGCACGTGTGCAGCGTCTGCTTGCCACTGACGCAGATATTTACCCGTATGGTGTTGATTCAGGATATTATGGTCCAAAAACGCAGGAAGCAGTAAGGCGGTTTCAGTCACGGTTTGGACTTGATACAGTCGGGGTGATTGGTCCAAGCACTCGTGCACTGCTTGAGGCATTTATGGCAGCGTATCCTGACGGAGACTATCCTAGTGATGTACTGGAAAAGACCGCACCGAAACCTACTGCAAAACCAGCTACAAGCACTACCGTTAGTACAGGTACTGGCGAGCTGAAGTCGCTGAAGGTCAGTGAAGACGATGGTGAATACATTGTGCGCAGTTACAAGGCAAATGGCATCCGCAACCGAGATCTTATCCTCTATGCTGATGAGTATGATGACTTAGTAGGACAGATTGCGAAGAAACTTGGTGTGAGCGAATCTGAAGTGGAGCGTCTGTTTGATGAAGACGCTGTCGACTTTGAAGAGAAGAAAAAAGATGATGATGATTACGATGAGGATGATGCGGAAGATGCAATCGATGAAGCGGACGATGCGATTGATGAAGCACGTGACGCTATCAATGAAGCTGAGGACGACGACCTGGACACTGATGAGGCTGATGACTACTTCGATGATGCCAAGGAAGAATTTGAAAAGGCTGAAGATGCACTTAATGACGAAGACTATAAAAATGCGGTAAAGAATGCAGAAGACGCAATTGAGCTTGCAGAAAAGGCACTTGATGCACTTGAAGATGCGGAAGAAGCGGGTGATGAGATTGACGAGATTCGTGTTGAGGTCAAAGATGGTGAAGCTGACGTAGAGGTAGAGTATGAAAATGGAGATGAAGAAGACTTTACAGTCAACGATGACGATGAGGAAGATATCATTGAAGAAATTGCTGATGAACTTGATATCGACGAAGATGAGGTTGAGGATGTTATCGAGTTTGATTATGGCGATCTTGAGGAGGTATTTGCTGAGCGTGACGGCGGTCAGACACGCGTTGTGGTCACCTTTGAGTCAGGCGTTGAGGTCAAGTTGGTGTTTGATGAAGAAGATGAAGACGATGTGATTGAAGCTGTGGCTGATGAGCTTGACCTTGACGAAGACGACATTGAACGTGTCTTCGATAGTGATTTATAGGAAATGACATTAAGAAAAGCCGATGTATTTACATCGGCTTTTTTATACAGACTGAGGCATCAAAAATGCCAGACGTTCTGCTTGGTCCTCGTGTTCTTCTTCGGTGCACATTCCAAACACCTTTGAGATTTTGAAATGTTCTTCAAAAAAACTAAGGACAAGTGCGCGTGTCATTTCGTCTACGACAAGATGTTCACCATTTTTGTTCACATGTTCCGTGGTGTACTGCTCATGAATGTTGTTCCAAGTGATACGGAAATAGACCGTTACGAGTACGTCACATTCGAATGTGAGCGTGACTCGCTCGTCCACTTCGAGTGACTTTTCGGCGCTGATTATCTTGCGATATGCGTCGGGATCGATTGGTGCATTATCCATGTAGCTGTCTTTCTTGGGTGTCCATCTGGATTTCACGTTCTGAAATGGCTCCATGTACCTGATCAACACCAAATTTCGTAAGCTTTTTTCTGATGAAGAGCATCATCGCGTGCGGGAAGACAAGGTCTGGTCCTCTTGGCGGGTATCTTTCTATCAAAGGAAAATAGTGTATCGGAAGAAGGACAGCATGCAGTGTTTCAGCCTCTCGTACGAGGCATACATGTGCCTTTTGCTTTTCACGATTGCCACCTTTAGGAATATCCATCCAGAAGCTTAAAAAAACACCGGGCACTCGATGTGGTTGCTTTAGTCTACGCAGGATTATGTCACCTGCCTGCTGTGTATGGTTCATGTGAAGGTACCTCCTATATATCTGTATACCGTTTGATACAATAAGTCGTCAAGTATGTTTCGTATTAGAAAACGTAGAAGAAAAAGAGCAAGTTCAGTTACCAAGCACTATCTTGAACATCAAGAGGCTGCACGTGCGTTGATCCATGCACGTCTTGTGCACTGGAATCAATTTTATAATTTCCAGTATAAGCGGGTTGCAATCCGCAATCAGCGACGGTGCTGGGGGAGTTGTACGTCACTACGAAACCTCAACTTCAGTTATCGGATACTCTTTTTGCCACCACATCTGCAAGATTACATAATTGTGCATGAGCTGTGTCACCTAGAGGAATTAAACCACGGAGAAAATTTCTGGAATTTGGTCGCACAAGAGATTCCTACGTACAAAGCGCATATACAGGAATTGCGCGCAATAGAGCAAAAAGGTATTAGTGTGTACATACGTGAAATACAACAACATAGTGGAGCGTAGCAATAGATATACCAGGAAACTCAAGCTATGAAATATGTATTATCACTCAGTCTTTTTATATTCATTCTTGGGGGAATCTACTTTGTGCAAAAGCATACTCAGATGAGTACTCGTATAGAAAAAGACTCTTTACTTGATCCTGCTGTAACGTTTGAAGATGTACAGCAGCAACTTGAGGATGGTGCCAAAGCAGCACCTGTGGCTGTATCTGAACCTGAGAACTTTCAGGAGACGAACGATTCTCTTATGATGACAGAGACAGCATTTGATGCAGTAACTGATACCACAGCCACCATGCTCGTGGCAGGCGGCTGTTTCTGGTGTATTGAAGCTGATCTTGAGAAGCTCTCTGGGGTGATCGAGGTAGTTTCTGGATACGCAGAAGGAAGTACTGAAAACCCAACGTACAAAAACTACATACAAGGTGGACATCGAGAGGTGGTCGAGGTGACGTATAACCCACAGGTAGTGAGTTTTGAAGAAATTGCAATCTATACAATTAAACATATAGATCCTACTGACGCTGACGGTATGTTTGGTGACCGTGGAAATTACTATTCCTCAGCACTCTATTATGAAAACGACGCACAGCAAGCACTTATAGAAAATCTGATTACAGAAATAGACGAGTATGGTCCGTATGATGCACCACTGGCTATCGAGGTTCTTCCGCGCCCAGCGTTCTGGGCTGCAGAGGACTATCATCAAGACTATTACAAGAAAGGTATTTCAGCACTGAAGTATAAGTACTATCGAAACGGATCAGGACGGGACGACTTTATAGACACATACTGGTGTGATGATGCCGGTGCATCGCTCTCGTGGCGAGAAACGGTATCTTCTCAAACACAAGGAGATTGGAGTACTTTTAAGAAACCTTCTGATGCAGACCTTAAAGCGCAACTCACAAAGATGCAATATAAAGTCACACAGAAAAATGGTACCGAGCCTGCGTTTAAAAATGAATACTGGGACAATAAAGCAGACGGGATTTATGTAGATGTTGTCTCAGGTGAGCCACTTTTTTCTTCGACTCATAAGTTTGACTCCGGCACAGGATGGCCGTCGTTTACACGACCAATCGAG
Source organism: uncultured bacterium (assembly GCA_913050645.1). Classification (GTDB taxonomy): domain Bacteria; phylum Patescibacteriota; class Minisyncoccia; order Phycocordibacterales; family UBA918; genus OLB19. Next base: position 38,958 of record CAJXAG010000002.1, read on the forward strand.
TTTGCATACGTAACTGAACGTGATGACTTTCTCTTATTGCAAAAACGTACAGAAATCCGTTCAGCAGTTGCCGATTCACATCTTGGGCATGTGTTCAACGATGCACCGGCTGAGCTTGGCGGGGTGCGGTACTGCATGAACTCGGCGTCGCTACGCTTTGTTGCAATGGAGGATATGCAGCAAGAGGGGTGCGGGAACTTTCTCTATCTTTTCACAGGGTAAACACCTATACATATACAAATTAAAACCGAGCAAAAAACCATACTTCAGTTGTACACAACCTGGATTGCTTCGCAGAAGCCCGCAATGACGGCAGCGAAGTTTCCGTCTACGGAAAAACCTTTGGTTTTTCCGTCTTCGCGAGACTGCAGTCAAGCGATCCAGGAAATTAATAGGCATAGGTGCCAAGGTAGTGTATTCGCAGTATCACACAATATCTAGTACACTTAGTGACCAATGCTGAGTAAACTATTCTTAGAAAGTAGCGATTCACTTGAAACAAAAGAGTTTTTGGCATTACTTGGGGAACTTGATGGCCAAGTGGTGACTCCTCGCTCCTTGAACAAGCATCCGAAAATAAGTACATATCTTGCAGAACAGGGTGCCTATGAGCGTCGCGTTTTCGCGCAGCAATATGAAACGATTGTAGGGCAGATCGCACGCGAACTTCCAAGTGGTTCTATTATTGCATCAGTATATTTTAATGCAGACATGACCGCTGACGAGTTTATTGATGAAGGAAAAGAGGTGTCATGCTGGTCACCGTGCGTACACGCACAGTTGCCAGCAACACTTGCTGGTGTTGAGGCTACAAACATGCTTACACAGGCCGGTTTTCGTCTTGCGGTGAGTCAGGTCTGCACACAGCAGCAGGCAGGACTGATGCATGAAATAACCACACAGGCTCGTGAAGGTGAGGTCTATATAACACTTGATATGCAGCAATTGCGTGCTGGAGGATGCGACGGACGGTCGCTTGTGCTCAATGTGCAAAAGATGTACCGTGTTGGCAAAACCCACGTGATGATACTCATGGGTGGTGTACAGGACATTGAAACACTCATCTGGGGTATTGAAAATGGGGTTGATGCGATTTCAGCTTTACCAGAGGTATACCGTGCATGGGTAGCACAAGGTAAACCGATGACATTAACTGTCGAACAAGAAAAGGAGCTTGCAATAGGCGTACAAGAGTGCACGTATGAGGAGATAGATATACACCAAGAAACAAACTCCTACACACTGTCGCACGAACTCACTGATCAGGGCATAGCGCAGATTGTATCTGATTGGAATACGTTGATTCAATTATAAAATACGAACCGTTTTGGTATAGTGCCGTTTGGCGCTGTACATACTTTGAAAACTTTGCGGTACCATTCTGGTTCGACCTCGCTACACCAGGTTTCAGCTCGGTTTCTATCTCACAGCTGGCACGAATTTTCAAAAAGTATATAAGCTATTTAGCGTGGGATTAGTTCTAGTGTAGAATAACCGGATGGAATGGATTCAGATTTTGCTGTGGACGATATATCTTGCTGCAGCACTTTTCGCACTTGTGCGCGGTGCAGACATGTTTGTGGTCGGCGCGAAGCAAGTCGGTGCGTCGCTCGGGATGAGTAAGTTTGCGATTGGAGTTTTGATTGTGGGATTTGGGACCTCATTGCCAGAACTTGCATCGTCTGTTGCTGCAGCATTGGACGGTTCAACAGAGATTGTGGTTGCCAACGCAGTTGGATCAAACATCACGAACATCTTGTTGGTGGTCGGTGTACTTGCAGCACTGGGTGGCCGTGTGGTTATCAAGCGTGATCTTATTAAAACAGAGCTCCCAATCTTTTTTATTGCAAGCACACACTTCCTTGCAGTTGTCTGGGATGGGACGGTAGATCGACTGGAGGCAGTGCTTTTATTAGGAACGTTTTGTGCGTACATGTGGTATCTCTTTGTTGAGGCACGGACGGAGGACTCTGTTGAACTAAAGAAGTCGACAGGACGTGTAGAACGACTCGAGGCAAAATCGATTGCATTTATCCTTGTAGGTATTGCTGCGGTACTGCTCGGGGCTCACTTTACCGTGGAAAATGTTGTAAATATCGCAACGTCGATGGCGGTGCCGCTTGGCTTGGTTTCAATCGTTGCTATTGCGCTTGGCACGTCACTTCCAGAGTTATTTGTATCACTCAATGCTCTGAAGACGGGAGAAGCTGAGCTTGCGATCGGAAATATCTTTGGATCAAATGCATTTAATATACTGATTGTGATTGGTATTCCTGCACTCATTACACCGCTTGTTGCCGATGATGTGGTAATGCAGTTAGGTGTCCCTGTGTTACTTGCAGCGTCTCTTATTTTCTTTGTTAACGGCCTTGCACGGCAGATTATGCGCTGGGAAGGGATGATGATGCTTCTTTTCTTTGGTTTCTTTCTCATCAAACTCACTAACTTCCTGTAGTGTACACATCGAGTAAAAAGAAAATACTCCAATCGATTGGAGTATTTTCTTTTTAGCTACTGTGCTATATTTGCCATCATAATAACTTCCGTTAGAAACTACAAATATGAAAGATAAAGAAACATACCAAGCGACCTCAGCGGACTCTTGTCCTGTTTCTAACGGAACAAAACTGCCAGAAATAATGCTTATCGACAAACCGTCAGGCATGACGTCGTTTGATATCATTCGCGTGTTGCGCAAGAAGTTAAACCCAAAACCTGAAGAAAAAACAGAAGGATGGTCTCGATTGAAAATCGGACACGCAGGGACACTAGATCCCTTAGCTACCGGCCTAATGGTCCTTGGACTTGGGAAGGGTACCAAGAAACTTGCAGAGCTTGTAAAGCTGGATAAGGAGTATATTGCAGAGATTCGCGTAGGGGAGCGACGGAGCACCGGTGACCTTGAAGGTCAGGTGCTAGAGGAAGTGGTTGTGAACGAATTGGACCATGAACAAGTGCGAGAGGAGCTACGAGGAATGATTGGTGTGCTGACACTCCCGGTTTCTGCATACAGCGCGATTAAAAAAGATGGAGTGCCTATGTATAAGCGTGCTCGTAAAGCTGAAGCAAAAGGGGAGATAGTGGAAGAGGTACCCTATCGTGATATGGAAGTGATGGAAGCTGAACTTTTAGATATACAAAATACCTCGGTTAACCGCGGTAGTGATAACCAGTTTGTTGTGGTTACTGTGCGGTTTTATGTACGCAGTGGCGTCTATATCCGTTCATTGGCTGAAGAGTTTGGAAAGCTCATGGGGTATCCGGCGACACTGCAGAACTTGCGGCGTACGAAAGTGGGGGAGTTTTGTGTAGAAGACGCACAGCAACTTGAGAGTTTGTAAGTGAAAAGCCACCGGCAACGCCGGTGGCTTCTATCTTTGTGGCAGAGCCA
>CAJXAG010000003.1 GCA_913050645.1 uncultured bacterium
TTTTACCAGCCGGTAGCAGAGCTAGTTTTTTTTCAATAGCACTAAAATCAAATACTCCTGGCCTTGGTTCAAGCTGGGCCCACTCTACTCGAATCAGTCCACCATATCATAATATCCGCACCGTTTTTTACCGCCTTGTCTGTCAGCACTGAAGTGAACACACCTTTTGGTTTTTTGATATTAGATTTATTAATTGATTTGTTACAAATTAGCCCCGAAGTAGGAATAACTTGTTCTGCCGACCTCTCAACAGTATCGACTTTTATAAACTTAGACAATGAACCATCTATCGATACTGAAACTACTTCGGTCTTTTCTGTTTCAGCAGCTGACATTGAATTATTTTCTGCAGTCTCAGCGACTTCTGAATTCTGCGTAATTTCAGTCTCGCGATAACCTACATCTTCTATTTCCGATGGCTGGGTTGAAACTATTTCCTCTTTAGAAAATGGATAATAAATATAAACACCAGCTAGGAAAGTTGTGACAAATATAAGTATTGCTAGAGACTTGATCATAATTATTAAATAGTTATTCTGTAACTATACCAAAACTACTACACTATGTTACTGTTTATTATTCCCTGAATCTTTGTATATCTGTACACTTCTATCGCTATTACTAGATCATCTTCAAGAAATTAGGACACTCCATTTCAATCAAGGAGGTTTTCACCACAAGAGCATTTCCGAAATTATTGTCGCTGACACCCCTTAATTTCTAGGTCAACTTGGTGCAAAGTATCAAAGAATGTCACTTCCAAGTAATTAAGTTTCAGCTCACTAACTGTCATGAGGACTATCATCCTAAGAAGACCACTTCACCGTATCGTATTGAGGAAATGACTCCACCGATTACCATTGCTTCAATTCCGTACATTGCAAAGATGCATCGCTACCAAGAGTATTTGGCGAATGGAGGAAATCCTAACGATTGGCCAGAGCAACCATAGTGCGTACGTCGTGAATTATTGCATCAAGTATTGTTGACACTTGGTATGTATCATCAAAATTAATGGACTGGTAGAAATCAGTGAGACCATACTTATTAAAGGTCTTATGATCTTGGGTAGGATATACCTTTATATCATCCTTGATATGGTTAAATTTAAACCACTGATTTTCTTCTAAAAGCCGCTCGGCATATGCCCGAGTGGCTTTTCCGTATCCAGCGTAGCCTTGAAGCATTTGACTGTATCGACGCTCTTGCAGTTGAATGGTTATGTATAAACCATCTTCGAGTAAGTAAAAAATATCAATGATGCCTTGGGCACGAATCATACCTGGTCCTATATAGATTATTCCTCGCTCAAGCACTTTTGGTCTAGTTCCAAAATGAACGGTGATATCGGGCAGTTCTTTACCTAGACGCTTCGCTAACAAGGCACCCAGTGACTGGTACTTAATTTTTAGATACACATCCGCCATGCGAATGTTCTGCAAAAGTTGGAGGGTAGGATCAGTCTCTGGTTTATAGAAAGTAAATTGGTCAGACTCTTTCACATCCACATCCTTCATAACGTCACTGATAAAAGTAATGAAGTAGATGTAGTCTTCGAGGATGAGTTTGTCGTACTGACCAGTAGTTGTGGGGACGAGTGTCTTAAGCGCCTCCGCTAATTGACGGTAGGACATGGTGTGCCAGAAGATATCGAGAACAGGAATTTTATCGGTCTTGGTGAATTCGGGACGAGTGAGAGTAAGGAGGAGAAAGTTTTGATTGTCAGTGTGACCCTTTGAATATTCCTCAAGTTGTTCGATGTACGGAATACTCTTTACTTTATTCTCCAGAATAAGTTCTTGACCATTGGCAAAGAAAAGATGTACGTCGATATTTTTCTGCTCTCGCTCGATACGTGTGATGGTGAGATCATCAGTAGTATCTTTTAAGTATGGAGAAAAAAGTTTACCAACTTGCTCAGGATATTTTCCTGCCAGCCAAGCAATAAAGTTACTGTGAAAGAGCTCTTTTGAACCCAATGATAATTGGAAAAGAGGTGACGCTTTTATAGCGTCAGCTTCCCCGATAGGGGATGTAGTTGTATTCATATTTTCTAGCGGGTTTTAGTTGTTGGAACCGATGACGAGTATCAAAAGGCTCCCAGCCATTGCGATCCAACCTTTCGGCCAGACCCATACCCGTTTCCAGATATGACCCGCTAGAGTGACTCTGACTGGGAGTCCTTTAATCTCTAGCGGGTATTTACAACCATACCGCCAGCAAGCTGTCGGGTTAGGTCTGATTTGTAATGAACATAATAGCTCAATTTGAGCTATTAGTCAGTACCTTAGCTTAGTTTAAGGCTCTTACGAAGCCTCGGTTAACGACAGTTGCTTCCACATCACCACATAATTAAAGGGGTCTTATAAGGTAGAATATAAGTATATATTTGTTCCTATGCAATCTCTTAAGACAATTCAACAAACTAACGATGCGATAATCAGAGAGGCTTTAGTCGGGCAACTTAAAACTGAATACTCTAAAAATCCAGAGTATCGTGTTATTCCTGAATTGGGTTTATGGCATGGTGCTTCGAGGATTGATGTCGCTGTGGTTAATGGTATTTTGCATGGGTTTGAAATCAAGAGCGATCGTGACACACTCAATCGTCTTCCTGATCAGAGAGAGGTGTATAACTCAATTTTTGATAAGGTTACTCTAGTTGTAGGAGCAAAACACTTTGTAGATGCATTTAAGATCGTTCCTGAATGGTGGGGTATCGAAACTGCACACTTAAATGAGGAAGGATCGGTTTTCTTCAATACAATACGTGAACCAAGAGAGAACCCAAAACAAGACGATATTTCAATCGCACGATTACTATGGAGAAGCGAAGCTCTAGAATTGCTTGAAAGTATAGGTAGAGCTGATGGCGTTCGTTCAAAAACACGAGATGTAATATATACAAGAGTAGCTGAATCTATTGAGATAGATGTGCTTAAAAAGTATGTTAGGAATGTTCTTCAGGGACCCCGTCAAGACTGGAGGTCTGATGCGCAGCTAGCGTAAGGTGGTGGTTTATACTGACGGTTAGCCATGTGGTTGGACTTCCTGGTTTAATATTTTCTGGCGAAGCAATTCTAGAAACCTCAGCATCGCCAAAACTGTATTTGTCCAGTTTATAGAAATCACGTTTTACTAGTGTTTGTGCGTGTGCAATATATTGTTCTCTTCCAGGCCCCTTGATTCCAGTTTTACGGTCAATATGACCAGGCTTTTTGCCTCTGAATATGTACCACTTTTCGTCATCTGTATATCGAATACTGGCGCTTCCAATAGCTGCTACATATTCGTAAATTGGGTGTTGAGTTGTGTAGTCAGAAAAGAAAGGTGTGCGAGAAGTTATTGTGTCACAAATATCATTCCAAAGTTTCCATTCAGTTCTCTCTAACTGGTGTACTTCACCTGAATTAAAATTGGTTAAGTCCTTTGGGAAAGCACCCCCAGACACAATAAATGATCGCCACCCATCTAAGTTTGGTAAAAGATTAAGACTTTTTACAACTTCAGCTGCCTCCGTTCCGCTATCGATAATGCGTAAATCAATCAGGAGATCAAGGTCACTAATGTTCAATTTGTTAACCTCAATAAAATCAGTTAGGTGCTTAGATAAGTCCGTATCTTTAAGATGGGATTTGTCTATACGAATACAGAGTCCGTGCCCACTCTCCTTTGCGTAGTTGACAGCAATTTTACGAGTTTCCATGTCTGCGTCAGTACTAGTTACAGGAATGACATAAATAACCGGGATAGAGAACAAATCAAGGTCACTTGATGAAGATAATATTTCCTTAAAAGATGTGGCTCGGATATCGCTGTCTAGAAGATGAACGTCAATAAACACAGGCTCACGCCCACACGATTTAAGCAAGCTGGTTGCAACACCAGGTAATTTTTCTAGGAATTTCTCTTTTGGGGTTTTCTTAACTTCCCGAGTTTCTCTGTCGATTGACGGTGCGGGCATAATAAATTCGATCAGAGGTGTAATTTTATCTCGATCTTCTGGGAAGAGCTTTTCAACTGCAGCTATCTCAGCAGGTCTCCATCTCAGTATAGGTACATAGGGTCTAATAATATTTCTCATATTTATTCTTTAAACACGTCTGCAAAATACTTTTGCACACTTAGGTCGGGGTTATTAACTATTTTGTTTAAGTAAAAGAAATTTTGATGTTTAAATCTAATCATGCCTGCTATAACTGCTATGTTTACCTGTAATTCATTTGCCAAATCTTCTGTTGAAAATTGATTTGGAGTAGTTTTAGCTGCGCTTGTTTCCCATTTACTCTTAGGAAGAATAGCTTCTTCTGCAAGTGCATCTGCCTCAATTTCTTTTTGGTCATTTTCCTCACCGTCTTTATTTTGTAGTTCTTCGTCAAAGAAATATTCGATATTCATTTCGTAGTGAAGTGCCACGTGTGCAAGTTCATGCATAAGCGTAAACCAAAAATTGTCAGGACGATCGTGACGAATTGTAAGCCCAATAATTGGGTTGTCTTTATCGGCAAAGAAAGTAGCACCGTCCAAATGTGATTTAGGAAGGTGGGGCTCAATAACCAGCTTAATACCGTGTTCTCCTAGATATTTTTGAGCAAGAAGTGGGCCAGTTGCTTTTGTGCTTAGTTGCACCACTTTGCGCATGAATGGCAAGTCCACGGTACCTTTCTTGTATTTTATAGGCACTTGTATTTCTGTAGCCTTCTGTAGTACTCGTGTGCCCCACGCAAGTAGTGAATTGTTGTCAGTACGAGGTGCTTTCCTAAAAATTGTCTTACGGTACAAGGCGGCTGGTTGAGGTTGGTTGAAAGTCGCAAAAAAGTTACTGACTAATTCTGATTTGCCAAAATCCTTAATAGTTTTATTCCCAAAGTAACCGCGCCGTTCCATGGCTTTCACTAAGGTAGTGTCCCAGTTTTCTGATTCAGAAGCGTTGTTAGATTTTTGTATAAGTACTTTTGCGGGGATTCCTAGACCAGTAGAAAGTGAACGAACCATGTCAAGTGAAAGTTGTCGTTTTCCAGAAAGAATCTCAGACACTCTACCCGCACTACCTACATAGGGAATTAGATCAGATGGTTTGAGATCTGCTTGCTCCATACGAAATTTAATTGCCTCGATTGGATCTGGGAGATTTTCGGGGAATGACTTTGATTCGTAGTCTTTTACTAGTGCTGTGAGAAGGAGTAGACGATCACCATCGACAGTTCCAGATTCTGGATCACGATCAACTAACTCTTCAATGAAGTTGAGAGCATTTCGATATTCTTCTTTTGTTGTGATTATTTTTATGTTTTCCATAAGCGTTATTTGATCTCCCATTTTTCATACTCTTTATGAGTACCAACATTTTTTACGAACACGACTCCACTGTTGTATGCGACTTTTACCCATAGACGGTAATTATTTCCATAAATATTAAATACCACTTGTTTATTACCTATTAAGCTGGCTTTAGGGAAGTGAGCCTTCAGATCGTGGGGTCCCTTCCATGTCAATTCCCTTATTTCTGCTTCCCAGGCGTCAACATGGGATCTGGCATCAGAATGCTTTTGCTTAAAGGCATCAAGAATTTCTTTTCCGATTAGTTCCATATATTTAATAAATTTTTGATACCTGTGTATTAGTTCCCACTACGGGAAGTATATTATAGGTACTCTTAAGTTGTCAAGAGTCAAGAACCAGAACCCCTAGACTTACTAGAGGGATTGCGTCATTAGTGTTGGTATATGAGCAGAACAGAGGCACCAGAGGGATTTGTATCCAAACATACGTTTACACCTGTAACTACACGCTATTGCCTCTATGCTCGCAAGTCTACAGAGTCTGAGGAGCAGCAGGTTCTTTCAATCGACTCACAGATTAAGGAGATGCTCCAGATGGCAGAACGAGACAATTTAGAGATTGTCGAAATCAAGAAAGAATCACACTCTGCCAAGGAGGCTGGGATGAGACCTGTCTTCAACGAGATCGTGGACGAGATAAAGTCTGGCAAATTTAACGGAATATTGACATGGGCTCCAGATCGTATTTCAAGAAATGCTGGTGACCTTGGGAGGATTGTTGATCTCATGGACTCAGGATTATTGCAGGAGATACGAACGTATGGACAAAAGTTTAGTAACAATCCAAACGAGAAGTTCCTGCTAATGATTCTCGGCTCACAAGCCAAACTTGAGAACGATAATAAGGTGGTGAACGTAAAGCGAGGAATGAGAGCTAGGTGTGAGATGGGGCTGTATCCATGCATTGCGCCAACAGGATATTCAAATAGTAAGAATGTAGATAAGCGGTGTCATATTGAAATAGATGCAGAACGAGCACCGATAGTGAAGAAGATGTTTGAAAAGATTGCCTATGAAAACCTAACAGGCAGACAACTCTACTTTTGGCTAAGAGATGAAGCGAATTACAAAACAAGAACTGGTAAACAACTTCATCTCGGAAATCTCTATATGATTTTGCGAAACCATTTCTACTACGGCACATTTCAATATCCGAAGAATAGCGGGCAGTGGTATAAGGGTGCTCACGAGCCACTGATTAGTAAGGCGTTGTTTGATCAGGTACAAGAAAAAATACAGGTACAAAATACCCGAGGTGGTGGTATGCAAACAAAAGAGTTTGCCTTCACAAAGCTGATGTCTTGCGCACTTTGCGGATCAGGAATTACGGCTGACGAAAAGTATAAAACTCAGAAGAATGGAAACACCCATCGCTATGTCTACTATGGGTGCTGTAAGTCGAATGATAGGAGTTGTACCTCGGGCTATATCAATGAGGATGACCTGGTCGAACAGCTAGTTGCCCTGATGGACAAGATTGAGTTCAACGACATCGGAATGAGGCAAAAAATAAAAGCGGAGATAGAGAGGCATAAAAAGTTCCAGTCGGGATTACTTGGTGAAAAAGAATCGAAGATAAAGGTAAAAGATGTCGAGGTTAGGAGTTATGCTAAGTACATCTTGAGAGAGGGGCAGACGCATGAGAAGAGAGAGTTGCTGTCGTGTTTGAAGAGTAGGATATGTGTCGCTAATAAACTGGTTAGCCTAAAATAGGCTTAAGTACACCTTTACGTAAATGTTTACAACATTTACGTAAAGGTGTACTTTTGGGATATGGAAAGCGATAAAAGAAAAAGATTTAAGCGGTTGGCCGCACAACGTACAGAAAAGGTGCTTCAAAAGCTCCACGTTCTTGGTAATTGCTCAAACCGCAGTTCTTATGAATATAGTGAAGAGGATATTAACAAGATCTTCTCAGAAATCGACAAGGCAGTGAAAAACACCAAGTCACGATTCAATTATCCACGTAAGCGTAGTCAGTTTAAGCTTTAGTATTATGTCAGTAAAAGTTCACATTTCTCCCCACATCGTTAATTCTGTTGCAAGTCTCTATAATGATTCTAATAGAATCTTTATGGAGTATATTGATAATGCGATCGATAGTTGCCGAGGACGCCGAGCGGCAAGCATCATGAGCACGGCTACAACTGCTCCTGCGTATCCTAATGAGAGTGCGTGAAGTGTTTTCATATTTTTATGATTAGTTGTTAATTCTGCATAGAGTGTGCAAATTAAGTTGACACCTAATACCCCATTGAGGTATGGTACTATAAGTATAAAATATATGAAAAAAATATCTTTTTATCTCGTCGTCGTAGTTATTATAGGTATAGCCCTTATCTCTTTGTGGTCGTATCAAAAATATTTTAAGGGGGAAGAAGTAGAGCTTTTGTTGTTCAGTGTGGAGAGAGGAAGCATGCAAGAGATTGTAAAAGTAAGAGGCGAGGTGGTTTCTCAAACAGACTTCGATTTAGGCTTTCCTTTTTCGGGGATAATAGAAAATATTTTTGTCCAAGAGGGACAAGAGGTCAAAAGTGGAGACCCGCTTATGAAACTGGAGATCACAGATTTTGAACTGGAGAGAGGAAAGTTGCAGGCACAATTGGATGGAGCTAAGGCTGACCTCGCACTGCAGGAGGCGGACTTAAAGAGAGCACAGATTGAGTCAACAAATACTCAAACGAACCTTGCTAAGGTGATTGAAGAGCAAGACACACTGGTAAAAAATGCGTTTCGTACGCTTCTTTCTAGCAACCTTGAAGCACTTCCAGTAGACAAAGGAAACGACGACATCGCACCTTTGGTGAGCGGAACCTATTCTTGCGATACGGAAGGCTCATACACGCTTTCTACGTATAGTTCTGCCGCTAACTCCGGGTACTCATACAGACTTTCTGGGCTTGAGACCGGTACCTACACCGCATACACGGAGTCCCCCGCTCCATTTGGCACATGCGGTCTATCGCTCCAATTTGTTGATGGTGAGGCATACAGGAACCGAGACTGGACTATTGCAATTCCAAACACAAGAAGTGCTGCATATATCGGAAATTTAAATGCATACGAGGAAGCAATCAAGGTGCGCGACCTTGCTGTCGAGAAAGCGCGCGCTTTACTTGAAGAGAGACTCAAGAATGCTGGGCTTGAATCTGAACGTGACGAAGCAGTGACTTCTATGGAACAAATGACAGCGCAAGATGCCCGAGTGGAGAAGGCAAAGGCCACCATACGAAACTATCAGGCGCAAATCGCGACTGTTCTAGAAAAAATTAAAAAATCTACGCTCTATGCACCCGCTGATGCGGCAGTTGCAAAACTCTGGTTTGAGAAGGGTGAGTTTTTCAGCCCTAACCAAATAGGTGTTTCACTGTCGACTTCTGGACACAAGATTCAAGCCGATATATCTGAGTTGGAAATAGGGAAAATAAATGAAGTTGATGGAAGCAAAGTACTCATACAGCTTGATGCATTTCCGGACGTGAAATTTACCGGCAACATTGTTTCCATAGAACCAAGAGAAATAGTGAAAGAGGGAGACAAGTATTACCGAACTAATGTGTATGTAGAACCACACGGTTCAGAAATTCGTGCAGGAATGAATGCTGACTTAATGATACTCACCTCGTCTAAGGATGACGTATTAAAAATTCCTGAATTTGTAGTGTACAAAAAGGACGACAAAGAGTTCGTAACGGTACTGGTGGGAGACCTGCAAGAAGAGGTGGAGATTGAAACAGGCATTTCTGACGGTGAGTTTATTGAAGTTGAAAGCGGGCTGCGTGAGGGTCAGACGGTGGTCTTTTCCGCTGATTAGTCTTAATATCATGGAACAAAAATACACAAACCAAAAAAATGATTCAGTTTGTGGAATGAATTTAGAAGGGCTGGATGATATTCCAGAGACCGTTCATAACGGTAACCAGTTTTTCTTTTGTGGAAATTTTTGTAAAAAACGATTTGAAAGTAACCCAGAAAAATTCCAAGGGACGCCGCTTATTGCCCTGAGGGAGGTGCGAAAGAGTTTTATAGTCGGCAATGTCGAGACCAAGGTGCTTAGAGGCCTTAATCTCAATATCTGGGAGGGTGATTTTGTAGCTATTGTCGGTTCAAGCGGCTCTGGCAAGAGTACGGCATTAAATATGATAGGGCTGCTTGATCGGCCTACGTCTGGTTCCATTTTACTGAACGGAGAGGATGTATCTGTGCTTGGGGACGATGTGCGAGCCGGATTTCGCTCACATACTTTTGGTTTTATTTTTCAACAGTACAACCTTATACCGTGGCTTACTGCGTATGAGAATGTAACGCTTCCTCTCATCTTTTCAAATAAAACAGCTGATTCAGGCACATTAGAGGCTCGTTTTCACGATTTTGGTCTTGCCGCACGCTTGGCACATAGACCTTTTGAACTTTCAGGAGGAGAACAGCAGCGCACAGCTCTTTTGCGGGCACTGGCTAATGATCCTGAAATAATTTTGGGAGATGAACCAACTGGCAATCTTGATTCTGTAACCGGAAACAAAATTTTGGAAATATTGATAAATTTAAATAAAATCCAAAAGAAGACACTTATCATTGTCACGCACGATGATGATATTGCAGAAAAAGCGGATCAGGTTATTATTTTCAAAGATGGCCAGCTTGAACGTAACCACGAGGTGCAAAGAAAAATTTACACTGAATAAATATGTTTAAAAATTTCATCATTTTGACGTTAAAGGGAATCAGGTACAGGCCGATTAGAGGGTGGCTGACGATTTTGGGTATTGTAATCGGCATTATGCTGGTGGTCATCATTCTCGCTTTGGGTGGCGGGATTCAAAGTGCTGTAAGTAAAACCCTCCAGATGTTTGGCTCTGATCTCATTATGATATTGCCCGGCAAAGAGAGTAACCCGCTTGTAGGGTTCTTAGGAGCTCAGAAATTTAAAGAAAGAGATTTAATGGATTTAGAAAATATTCCGGGTGTAAGATTCGTCCTGCCGATGGAGATAGCAACGATAAACCTTGAATATAAAGGGGAGAAAAAATCTTCAATGGTCCACGCCTCGCCGTGGCGCGGTTTGAAGGAAACCTACGAAGAATCACAAGGCCTCAACCTGGAAAAAGGCAGATGGCCAACTGACGAAAGAGCAAGCGAAGTTGTTTTGGGCTATAAAGCGGTTAACAATCTTTTTAAAAACAAGATACAACTCGGAGATGAAATTATCATCAAATCAAAAAGAATGAAGGTCGTCGGCATTGTCTCTGAAGTAGGAGAACAGATGTCTGACAATATCATTTTTATATCGTTAGATATTTTCCGCGATATGACCGGTTCAAGAGGAACCGCCGGCTCGGCTTTTGTGAAGGCCGCGCCGGATGCGAATATTAACCTTGTTGCCAAACAAATAAAATTTCAACTCTCTAAGCAAGAGGTAGTACGCGATTTCTCCGTTTTAACACCAGAAAAATCCGATCGATTGATCGGCAACGTACTTTCGATTATTGAGCTTGTCCTGCTGGTGGTTGCCTTAATCTCACTGATTGTTGGTGCAGTAGGAATTATGAACACAATGTATACGTCTGTCTTGGAACGAACAAAGCAGATTGGCGTCATGAAAGCCATCGGTGCTTCAAGTGATGCTATTCTGTCACTATTTCTTATAGAATCAGGAATGATAGGTCTCGTCGGGGGAATGCTAGGAATTATTTTCGGAATATTTTCCGCGTATCTCATCAGTTTAGCAGCTGCTGGCCTTGGTATTAGAGGGCTATTCTCTTTTGCTTCGTTGGATTTTCTCGGCTTCTTAGTGGTTTTGTTCCTCACCTTCATTATTGGGATAATAGCTGGAGCATTGCCGGCAAGACAGGCATCCAAAATGGAGCCAGCAGACGCACTGCGGTACGAGTGACATGTTTAACCTCACAATTACATAGAGAAGCTAATAGGGGTGTTTCAGTAACATCGCGTACATGTGTCAACTTGTTATAATGAATTGAATGTCACTACGCGCTTTTATTTGATGATATATTCTATTTTGAGAGTTTTAAAATCATGACCACTGCACTTCTTACAAGTATTATTATTGCTGGCATACTTGGCGTAATCCATTTCTGGAACGAGAAATTCGTATTGGCCGGTAGTAAACGCCAGTTGGCAGTTTCATTTGTCGCGGGTACCTTCCATTACCAATAGAAAAAAACCCGAAAGATGCAGATCAAATTAAGAAACAGTTGGGTAATGTCTTTAAGCAAAAGTGGGAAAGTCAAAAAGGAATGGAGGCTATAACAAAACAATACGGAAGATTTACTACTTAATTTGATTAACTCTGAAGAGTCTAGCATTGCAACAATAAAACCACCCATATAGGGTGGTTTTATTGTTTAGCACTGTTCGTGAGTCTCTTCTGAGCTAATCGAGCATTTTAGCCCTCTCAGTAGGTCTCGCTACGTGGTGCCCCTACTAGGAATCGAACCCAGATCAAGAGCTTAGAAGTCTCCTGTTTTATCCATTAAACTATAGGGGCAGTTACTACTGCATCGTGCAGTGGCAATACAATACCAGAAGTTTTCTAATATATAAACAAAAGAAAAGAGCGGCCCAGACATTCCAATGAAATGATGATGCGAACGTGGGCGCGCTCTACGTTGTGCCGCTTCAGTGAAGCGGGTATTCTTTTGCAGCTTTTTCAAACTCAGACCCCCCTTCAGTGAGCGTTCCTTGATGGATAGCTTTCCAGAGGTTGGGGTGGTGAAATTTGAGCAGCTCGTGTTTGCTTAGGGCATGCATATCGATTCCTCCTTTGTGCAGTGACCTAATCTCACTATACCTCTATACAAGGATTAAAAATGTGGTGTGGTGTGGATAAGTGTCATGAAGCATGGTTCTATAGGTACAATAAAAAGAAGGTTATAAGATAATTTCAATTCATATGGAATTAGTATACTTTGTGCTCGTAGGTGCTATTGCAGGTTTTCTTGCAAGTAAAATGATGAAAATGGAGTCAAATCTCGTGATGGCCATTGTGGTCGGTATCGTTGGTGGCTTCGTAGGAGGCTGGGGCTTGGGACAGCTTGGGCTTATGCTTCCGTGGGGTATGGTTGGAGAAATTATTACTGCTGCGTTAGGTGCGGTGGTACTTCTGTATCTTTATAAACTGGTGGCAAAATAGCTATTGTACCAAATAAAAAACGCAGCTGTGTCGCTGCGTTTTTTATTTGGTGTAGTAGATTTGTCTTTTGATCACTAGTAAAGCGTAAAGATTCGTGTACAGTAATATATAGATTAAACAGGAGGTAATCATGTTTTCAAAATTGTTCCCCTGGGCGTTCTTCTTTAACTGGATGCCCTATCCTCGCCGATTTTGGGTTCTCGGGCCGTTTACACAACTGTTTTATGTTCCGTTGTATCGTACATATGAGGCAGCAGTAGTTTCCTACTATAAGAAACAACTACGTGAACTCGATTTCTGGTATGCGATGTCCGAGGCAAGTAAAGAACTTATCCGTCGCCGTGAGCTTGCACGTGAGCAGGGTATTGGCCCCGCGGATCCCGAGTATCCTAATCTGCATGATGTTTAGAAGACCAACTTTAAGCATCTATAAAAAGAAAACCCGCCAAATCTGGCGGGTTTTGTTTAGGTGCTTAACCAACAACCCTAAAGGCAATAATGTTCCATCCGCTTTTCGGATCATCTGGTGGTCGATGACGCCAGCAAACCTGTGGCCATTGTTTGGCACGTACGGGGGCTCTAGGAATGCCACTTTGTACCTCCACTGCGACTATTGCGTCTGGGGCAACCGGCCGGTCCCCACCTGTCCAAGGGATCATTCCATCTTTTCGAGGTTTCAGTTTTGTCACTGCGTCACCAGTTTTGATGATGCCGCTGCTAACTACGTCGGCAATCAAACCACCGCGATCGAAGAACACTTTACGAAAACTGTCGGTGATACCTGCAAGCTTGCTGGGTCGTTGGCAGGGGTCACAATACCGTACCCCTTGAAACGTTACTGCTCCGACGGTGAACATTTGACCGATAAGATCCATCAGCTCAATATCATGAGTGATGAAGTTTCGTCGTGCATCGGCGTATTTGAATTCGGTCCTTTCAAAAAAGATACCGTTGATCAACGTTACTTGTCGATGGCCTGGCTTGCCTTTGTTCCAGCTACCAGCACCTCCATGGTACCGGTCTCCGACCAGGCCCATGCCTGCTTCAGCATAAACTTCATCGATGGTCTTGAGCTCCTCGCCAGCTTCTGGTGCAATACAAATTGCGGTGACTGTGCCGTTTGGCATGATGTTTCCTTTCAAGCGGGTTGATTTCTGCTTGTACTGTACTGGAATATCTAAAAGAGGCAAGGGGTTGGGGTGATGTGAACACTTTTTATATTGAAAGAAAGAGCCTACCCACGGTTGTGGATAGGCCGGAGGGGCTATCTGTCAGGATCGTTCATAACAAACCCACCTCTGTAGTAATGGTGGCCTATGGCATGATCACCCCCATTTGGGTAAATTTCGTAGACTGTTTCTTTCCCGCAGAAGTCTGCAAAATTATTTTTCTCAACGCGATTTTCGTAGGAAAATACACCTTCTTTGTATGCGGCTGGTCCTCGACCTCCTAACCATATGCCCTGGGTATAATTTCTCTCAAGCATCTTGCGTAGGAAAGGAATTACTCGATTTGGGTACTGACCACCATATTGCATCTCCCAAATCAGATGCCCTCGGTAGTAAATAGAAGTGACTCCGTTACTACCTTCACCGAGATCAGTAGTTCTCCATTCGTCGATTCCATACCAACCTGAGAGACCTTCCCAGGTGTTACGTTTGGTTCCTGGGTCACCAGGGAATCGTTCTACTTTCTTCGGTTCGACATCGACTGCATAACCAGCCATTAACAGTGCAAAAAAGGCTTGCTGGCATCTTACACGAGGTAGTGGTATTTCCAATTTGGTCATTACATTCCTCCAAGTGTTTAGCTATCTGTAACTAAATTACCTGAAAGTTCGATAATAGCAAGTTTTTGAGAGACGTGGCAAAAGTTATTGAGTTTCTTTGTGGTCACGAGTTATTGAGAGACTTGGTCCCTACAGGACCTGTACACCTTTTGGGTATTTCTGTTCGTCCCTCCAGAAATTCCACAAAAGCTTTTCAAGTCTCCCGTAACAGTGTCTACACACTGTTACTTCATCGCGCACAAATGAAAAACACCCCGGAGGATGTTTTTGATTTGTGCGCGATGAGAGACTTGAACTCCCGGCCTTCTCCGTGTAAAGGAGCTGCTCTACCAACTGAGCTAATCGCGCATGTATTAATTTGTGCGTGGCAGTATAACGTGTTTATGGAAACTTGTCTACACATGAACAGCGAATATATACGTTTATGATATACTTTCTATATGAAAGCTGAAGAGAAGAAAAAAGCAATTCAGATGCGCAAGAAAGGAGTCGCTATGGGTGAGATAGCGAAAGAGCTTGGTGTTGCAAAAAGTAGTGTGAGCTATTGGGTGCGGGGTATTCAGTTGACTGCTGCGCAGCGCAATAAACTAAATGCAAATGGTCACAGTGTGGATGCGATTGAAAAAAGAAGACTTTCACGTCTGGCAAATCTCACCCAAAAGAGGAATGAAATTATGGAACGTGCCATGAAGGAAGCTGCTGTGCTTTCAAGTAACTCACTATGGTGTGTCGGTGTTGCATTGTATTGGGGAGAGGGTGGTAAGACACAAAATGCGACACGCATAGCAAATAGTGATCCCGAGGTTATTGCACTGATGATGCGATTTTTTCGGAAAGTATGTGAAGTGGAGGAAGGTAAGTTTCATGGTCATATACACACCTTTGCACATTGTGACGAGAAGAAAGCAGAACGATATTGGTCGAGTGTGTCGGGAATCAGTCAGTCGTGCTTTTTTAAGACGTACAAAAAACAGAGTAGTGCTAGTAAAAAGAAGCGAGATACGTTACCGTATGGTACGTTTCAGATTTACGTCCATGATACTAACTTCTTTTTTCGGATGATGGGGTGGATTGAGTATTTAAAACAAAACGAACTATGATGGAAATGAATTGTGTGATCACTGGTAAGGTGAGAAAGTCTGGGAGACTTTCGCAAGACCTTGACTACTATTTCAGGAATGCATGGACTGAAATAGTGACAAGGTGTACAGCATCTGTAAGATGCAAGGGATTTTAATATGAAAAGCGAAATCAATTGTGTAATAAGTGGTCGTGTTCAAGGTGTTTCTTTCCGTGCGTATGCACAAGACTCGGCCGATGAGCTTGGTCTTTGTGGTTGGGTGAAGAATCATGACGATGCCTCGGTACTAGTCTGTGCGCAGGGTGACCGTGATCTGCTCAAAGAATATGTTGAGTACTTGCACGAAGGATCACTACGCGCAGAGGTTGCTGCGGTGTCTGTTGAATGGGGTACACCCCAGGTGGTATTTCCGGAGTTTTCCATTAAGCACTAACAGTATGCAACAGGTTATCGATCTATTCTCTGAGTATACAAAAGAAGTTGATGTATATATGAACGATGTGCTCACAAAGCATGCTGATATTTCACTGTATAAGCACCTATCGTATTTTCTTGGATTTTTAGACGAAGAACTGCAGCCGGTGCAAGCATATGCAGGGAAGCGGATGCGCGCGGGACTCTGCATGCTGCTTGCGGACTGGTATGGCAGCAAAAAAGAGGCTCTATCTGTGGCTGCATCGATCGAACTCTTTCACAATTTTACACTCATTCATGATGACATTGTTGACGAAGACGCGGTGCGGCGCGGTCGACCTACAGTCTGGAAACTCTTCGGTGTTGACCATGCGATTAACAGCGGTGATGCGCAGTTACTTATTGCACTACAGGTCGTTACAAATGCTACTGACCTGTCTGACCAGCAAAAGGTTGCACTTAACTCATTTTTAACGAAACAGTATTTGCGGGTTGTTGAGGGTCAATATCTCGATTTTTCATTAACTAAAAAAACGCTTGAGGACGGAGTTTCAGAAGAGGAATATTACAAAATGATCGGCCGAAAGACTGCTGATTTGATTGCTGCATCGACGCAGGCTGCAGGTGTAGTTGCTCAAAAAAGGGATGCGGAGTTAGAGGCTTTGTTTGCGTATGGACACAGTGTAGGTATGGCGTACCAGCTGTGTGATGATCTTGTGTCTATTTGGGGATCACAAGAGCAGACCGGGAAGCGTGCGTATGGTGATCTACTTGAAAAGAAAAAGACGTTGCCGGTCATTCATTTATATGAGAAGGCATCGCAGGATGTACAGGAGCGACTGCGTGCGATATATGCACCAGATACTGTAGTGTCGCAGGAACATGCACAAGAAATTGTTAAAATACTTGAAGTTGCGAGAGTACGTATATATGTAGAAGAGAAAGTTGTAGAGTATGTTCGCAAGGCGAAAGACTCTACGCACGTGCTTTCAATAACACCAGAGCAAAAAGAGCAGCTGTGTCGACTTGTCGATGATGTATTACCGATTACAATAAATATATAAACAGTATGTTTGGTTTTGGAAAACAGAAAGAAGCTCTATTGGATATAGAAATACTTTTTGAGAATGATGATGTGGTTGTAATCAATAAACCTGAGGGGGTGATGGTGCATCCCGATGGACATCATGAGGGAGCGACAGTTGTCGATTGGTTTTTAGAAAAGTATCCTGACGCAAAAGGAGTTGGTGAGCCACAAAAGAATAATAAAGGAGAAGAACTCGAACGATCAGGTGTGGTGCATCGACTGGATACTGATACTTCTGGTGTGTTGATTCTTGCAAAAACACAAGAAGCATTTGAACATCTAAAGAGCCAGTTTCATGATCGACAGGCAAAGAAAGAGTATCGTGCGTTTGTGTATGGTCCAGTGCGCGAGAAGTGGGGGACGATTAACAAAGCAATCGGTCGCAGTCCAAAAGATTTTCGTAAACGTCTAGCAACACAAGGTGCAAAAGGCACACTGCGTGACGCGGTAACTGATTGGGAATGTATAGGGCAGGGACGGTTTGAAGACCAAGACTTTTCATATATGAAGCTTAAGCCGAAGACAGGGCGGACGCATCAGATCCGGGTGCACTTGCGCGCTATTGAGCGCCCGGTGGTGGGGGACACGCTCTATGCAGAGCATATGATGGAGCAGTCAAACAACCTCGGTCTTGATCGTATGGCGCTGCATGCGCATACGCTTGAGATTATGCTGCCCGATGGTGAGATGCAGCGGTTTATCGCACCACTGCCAGCGTGTTTCGAAGAAGCAGCTGAAAGACTAGCTGAGGAGATATAAAAGCCCTAAAAGGACTTCCTTTTTCTAGACTGTTGTGGTAGATTAGGGCACGTTTTATTGCGACTTCTAAAGCATTTAACAGTAGATATATTTATGAACACAGTAACAACAGGTGTAGCAATTTCTCCAGTAAACATGGAGGACCGAAAGAACATCGGCATTAAAGCTGGTGACACGGTACGCGTACACCAGAAAATTCAAGATAAGGGTAAGACACGTATTCAGGTTTTTGAAGGTGTTGTGCTCGCACGAAAGCACGGAAGTGAGCCAGGAGCTACATTTACCGTTAGAAAGATGGCTAGTGGAGTCGGTGTAGAAAAAATTTTTCCACTGTACTCACCAAGTATTGATAAGATCGAGATTGTGAAGCGAGCGAAGGTTCGTCGAGCAAAGCTCTACTTCATCCGAGAGAAGGTTGCACGAGAAATCAAGCGACAAATGCGTCGCATGCGTCTGGTTTCTATTGCATCAGAGTCTGAAGCAGAAGCAGCAGTACGAGCTGAAGCAGAAGAGGAAGCAGCAAAGGCTGCTGAAGAAGCAAAGAAGGCTGAGGAAGCAGCAGCAGAAGCTACTAAAGCAGAATCTACCACACAATCTGATGAGTCAGATTCTGAGGCAGACAAGGATGCTACAGAAGACGCACCAGCTGCTGAGGTGTCCGAAGAACAGAGCGAAAGCGACAATTCTGAAGATACACAGAGTGAGACTCCAGCTGAAGAGGCAACAGAAGAGGTTGCTGAAAAGGCTCCTGCAGAGGAAGAAGCTGCAGAAGTATCAACTGACGAAGAAAAGAAAGACTAGTTTCTTTCAAAAAACAAAAAACTATCGGCATGCCGATGGTTTTTGTTTTCTGAAACAGAATATTAGAAAACTAATTGGTAGACATGATATAGTAGAGGTATGGGAAAGCGTGGACCAAAACCGAAAGGGAGAGTAGACACTTCGTGGCGAGCTGAGCTTGCCTATGCACTTGGTTTGATTACTGCTGATGGGTCTTTGTCAAAAAACGGCCGCCACATTGATCTTACCTCAAAGGATCTGGATCAGTTAGAAACATACAGAAGTTGTCTTGGTATAGAAGATATAAAGATTGGCTCTAAGCGTAGTACTCATGCAAATGATGTTTCGTACTATAGAGTTCAGTTTGGTGACGTGTTGTTTTATCAGTGGCTCGCGGACAGAGGTTTGGCACCCAATAAATCTAAGACGATTCAGAAAGTTGATGTACCAGATAAATACTTTTTTGATTTCGTGCGTGGTGAATGGGATGGAGATGGGACGATCTATTGTTCGGAGGACAAGCGCTGGAAAAACAGTTATGTTGTTAGTATTGCATTTGCAAGTGGGAGTTCAGAGTTTTTGCAGTGGCTTCAAAAAGAAATTAACAAGAGAATTGGAACTACCGGACACATTCAAGAAAGTACACGTGCGCTACAGCTACGATATGCACGAAGAGATTCAAGAAAACTTTTTGACGCTATGTTTTATGTAAACGACCTGCCACATCTTTCAAGAAAGTTTGCAAAAGCTCAAAAAATCTTTAAAATGACGGGACTCTAACGAGTATAGATGCCCAGGTGGAGAAATTGGTAAACTCGTACGCTTGAGGGGCGTATGCTTAACAGCTTGCTGGTTCAAGTCCAGTCCTGGGCACAAATCAGTATAAGTAAAAACCATCATTCCTAAGAATGATGGTTTTTATTTATAGAAAGCAAACTGCTTTGCTTGCGTGCTGATTTGTGAGCCGGAGACATGTTTTCTGCTCTTTCCTAGAGCAGAAAACGGTCGAGGCCGGGGAGGAACCACTTAGTATTTGTTGAACCTAGTGAAAAAGAAATGCTTAGTGAGTTGACCCCAAGAGAAAGATGTCTTGTTTGCTATACTTTCTCTATGGAAACCATACAAGACTACTCGTACGGGGTGATACCAGTGCGGAAGGAAGGCGATGAATGGAAAGTGTTTGTGCTGCATCAGATATCAAAAGCAGATACCTATTGGACCTTTCCAAAGGGTCACCCGGAAGAAGGGGAGACACAAGAGGAATCAGCACTGCGCGAACTACATGAAGAGACAGCACTTGTTCCTGGAAAACTGGAGAAAGAAAAAACATTCGATCAGCAGTATCACTTTATGCAAAATGGCATACGTATACATAAACACGTATCGTATTACATTGGATATATTGATAACCCTGCCTTCACCATGCAAGAAGAAGAGGTTCTTGATGCGCGGTGGTGTACTTTTGCAGAAGCGAGAGTATTATTAACCTATGACCTCGCCAAAGAGCTTCTTGATGAGGTTGCTCAATTTTTAACAGGTAAATAAACGACTATGAAGACGTTTAAATGCTATGACTGTGAGAGCTCGTTTCAGGCAGAGACGCGAGAGATGATTCTCAGTATTCTTTACGAACACTATATGAAGAACCATCACAGTGTTATCAGTAACGCTTCTGATGAGGAGAAGAAGCAGTGGATGCAGCAGTTTGAGAAGGATTGGCAAACTGCTGAAGAAGTGTAAATAAAATAAATATGAATACTCACAAACTGTTATTTGTAGGCCTTGCAATCATTGTGCTTGGGCTTATTGCCTACTTTGCAATCCCGGCGTCAGACGATGTGCCAAATGATGCAACAAACCAACAGGATACAGATATTGTATCGGAAAAAGATAGTGGTAGCGGATCGTTCCTCTCGCTTATGGAACGTGATGAAAATATCGCCTGCACCTTTACTTCAGATACAGAGGGTACGAAGTCGGCTGGTATGTTTTATTACAGCGATGGAAAATATCGTGTTGAGTCAGAAACAGAAACTGATGGTATGACGTTTACCTCGAACATGATTGGTTTAGAAGACAAGTCATATATTTGGGGAACGTCACCACAGGGAGATATTGCGCTGGTTGTTGCAAACGATGCTGTAGATGCAGAGGAGTCAGCACGTGAATTTGCTGATAGACAAGAGGAATCCACAATCGACCTAGAGGAAGGTGTGGTGTATAACTGCAACCCATGGCAACCAGTTCCAGCTCTGTTGGAACCTCCAAGCGATATAGAGTTTATGGATATGCAGGAAATGTTAGAAAGCATGTTTTCTGGAGAAATGCCGGATATGCCAGAAGGATTTGAAATGCCTGAGGGGATGGAAATTCCCGCTGATCTACAGATGCAATAACTTGCACAAAAAAGAAAACTTGTTACTATCAAAACGTATGACACATACACACACAAATAACCTGCTGGGGCTCCTTCGAAATAGTCGTGGAGCATTCGTGTGTGTATAGTTTCTCTTAAACAAAGTATGTAGATACAAACCCTCCACGAAAATGGAGGGTTTGTTTGTGTCAATGGTGACATATATGTTCTTCCCGTTAGAGATCAGGAGTGTACATACTTCTGATGGGTAAAACTAACGGACTGTTCTTTAAAACTGAAAAAGAGAATCTTTTGTTGGGAGTGAAGCATAACGTTTCAATCTCTAACGGGATTCTATACAAAAGGAGAAAACACATGGATCAGGTACTCTTCTTCGATACGACGTGTCGAGATGGTAAGCAGGCACCGGGGAATAACCACGGACCTGCAGACACGGTGCGTATTGCACATCAGGCTGCTGCACTTGGTATCAATATCTTCGAGGCAGGTTTTGCTGTTTCCTCGGAGCTTGATTTCCAGTCAGTCTCACGTGTTGCAAAAGAAGTTGATGGTATCGTGCCGTGCTCACTTGCACGCGCAAGCACAAAGGATATTGAAGCAGCTGCACGTGCACTTGAGGGTGCGCTTGTTTCGCCACGTATCCATACGTTTATAGCAACTAGTGATATTCATATGGAACATAAGCTGCAGATGAGTCGTGATCAGGTGCTTGAAAAAGTTGCGGATTCGGTACGGTTCGCACGGACATTTGTGGATGATGTGGAGTGGTCTGCGGAGGATGCGATGCGCAGTGACTTTGAGTTTCTTAAGCTCGCGGTGCGTGAAGCAATTTTCGCCGGTGCACGCACGGTCAACGTGCCAGACACGGTGGGATATCTCATGCCCGGTATGATTCGAGAGAAAGTTTCTCAGCTTATTGCTGAGGTACCTGAGATTAACGAGTACGGTGTGGTTGTGTCGGTACATTGTCATGATGATCTGGATTGTGCTACCGCCAACACGCTTGCAGGTATCGAAGGTGGTGCGCGGCAAGTTGAGTGTACGATCAACGGTATTGGCGAGCGTGCAGGGAATACGCACTATGCACCGGTTGTCATGGCACTGTCATTGCATAAAGACTACTTTGGTGTGACGCACAGTATCAACACGCAAGCTATTGGTGATACAGCGCGGTTGCTTTCATCAGTGCTCCAAAAGCCAGTGCCGAGCAATTTGCCCGTTGTGGGTGAAAATGTATTTGCGCATGGCTCAGGTATTCATCAACATGGTGTCAGTGGCAACACACAAACGTATGAGATCATGACACCCGATTCGGTTGGTTGGAAAGCTGAAGGGTTTCCACTTTCGTCCCAGTCTGGTCGTCGCGGCCTTTCTGAGCGTTTGCGCCTGCTGGGGTACGAGCTTGGCGAGAATGAGCTGCGCGTTGTGTATGATCGCTTTGAGTCGTATGCGACAGGACGCAGTCTCGTTTCCAACAATGAGCTGCATATGCTCATGCAGCAACATCGGTGTGGGGTTGACCATGCTGCACATCGCATCGTGCTTGATGATATCTCGTATGCAAAAGTAGGTGATGTTGTTGGAGCAAGTGTAACACTCTGCTATGGGGGAGTGATGCATCATGGTAATGGGCGTGGTGCGGGTCCGTTTGCAGCAGCAAAACAAGCTTTGTCGGAAGCATTGCGTGCATGTGATGTTTCACTTGCTGATATTTCGCTTGTACACTATGACCTTGAGAAAGGAGAAGGTGGTGCAGATGCAATCGGACAGGCACACATTACAGTCCAAAGTGAAACCATGACTGGCTTTGGGTATGCAGAAAATGTCGATACAGTACTTGCAAGTGTCCAGGCATATGTACAGGCGGTGAATCACTTGTTGCTTGTGGGGATTCCAAAAGATCAGGTGGATGTGTGATACTCAAATAAAAAACAAGGCGGATGCAATCGCATCCGCCTTTTACTATTCCCAATCAGCAGGAAAGCAGTTTTTGTCATAGTATTTTTTCATCACGCAGTCGTACTGGTGTGCGATGAAGTCCTCGCTCACTACACCTCCCCAAGCGTCAATGCCGACATTGATAATCGGTTGGCCGTTGGGCATATACTGGGTGCGCCAGATTCCATGGACATGGCCACAGAGGGCCGGTCGCCCATTGAAGTTACTTATGTCGATACAGTCAGTAGGCTTATGTGCCAGCGTATAGATTTTATTGTCTACACGTACCACGGATTGCATGTGCACTTCATGAAAAATGGACTGCTCTTGGTTACGCTCGATGAACTCATCAAGGGTAAATGCTTTGTTAGCGTACTCCTTGTCACCTAGAATGAGAATCTTATGACATTCAGGAAGTCTTTGGAGCGTTCGAAGATCATCAAGTGTAATCCCAATATCACCCAAAAAGACAATTGTGTCTTCAGATGTAAGCAGGTCTTGGCATTGTTGCAGCCATTCCTCAACCATAACCTCTGTAGGGTGTGGGCGAAGATACGAGTGGGTATTGGGGAGCTGTTGTTCCCCAACATGCCAGTCGGACGTGAAGTAAATCATGCTGCAGTCCTTCTGCTTTGTAGTGCAATGTTAATTGCTGCATTGACGCTATCTTCGAGTGTTTCGAAGATAGGTACCTGAGGAACTTTTGTCCGAAGCTCGTACCGCACTGTGTCCCATTCAGGGAACTCAGGATCGGCGCCAATCACAACTCGTAGATCGGGTTTATGGAACTGGATTGTGGAAATCATTTCACCAAGTTCAAGCATGGTGATTTGTGCATACGATTTCCCTGGATGCTTCTCGTTCTCCGCTTTTTTGCCAAGAAAGAAGAAGCCACATCCACCAGTGTCTTCAGCTTCGCTTAGACCCATAGCACGGTCGATATAGTAGTTTTCCCAAGCTCTCTGTCGTGGGAAAGTTTCATACCGAGGCCAGTCGCGCTCAGCATACTCTGTTGTCTGTTCTGACAATTCGGTCGGTCGAGCAGGACATGCAAAGAAAACATCTTCGTTCATAGTAATTGCATGTTCAATGGCTCTGCCATGCCAGGGAAACGAATTCCGAATTGGGCCAAGCGAGAAGAGTACCGGCTTACGGGTCGGTATTTTCACCTTGCGACCTGCGTCTGAAACACCAAACGCGATAGGGAGGTGTATTTGCGTTCGATACATTCTCAATCTCCTTTCTTTGTGAAGTTCTATTCCTGCCGCAACAGTACCATTTCTTTGCGTTTTGTCTATAGACTGCGGCGATTATGCTTGCGCAACTGCCGGAAGAGCATCATAAAGATATCTTTTTGCATTTGCGCAAGTACCGGGTTTTCAATAATAGTCGCAATAGGTTGGGTGTAGTCGATAAAGGCAATTTTGCTTCCATAGACGATCTGCGATACACCATAGTCAAATGGAAGGTATTCGTCAGGTACCACCATAAGTGATTCGTCCAATGATGGTTCGCGTGAGGTGGAGTAGGTTGGGTTAGTAATTACGAGGCGTTCAAGCTGAAGCTTGCCACGCTCCTCTTCGTATCCTTTTGGAAAGCCAACTGACTTTAGCTCATCAACACCTTCCGCACTGTACCGATAGTATGTCTCGCCCTTTTTCAGTGTCAGGAGAATATCTTCATAGACCGCGTGTACACCTGCTTTACCGTCGAGCCTTCGAACAATCGGCGTTTTATTATCTTGCAGTTGTATGAGTTTTGGGATCACTGTGTCGAGCTCTTCATGGAGGGAATGAATGCGGTCGCGTAGTCGCTCGGGCGGTTCAGCAGCGTAGTGAATGAGTTTGCCGACACGTCGTTCACTAATAAGACCCTTTTCTTTCAGGTGGGGAAGGGCACGGTAAATCGCTGGACGGTGGAGTTTGCTTGTGCGCGAAATCTCAGAGATGGTTTGCGTTCCGTACTCAATAAGATCCATATAAATGCCCGATTCAGTGTCGGTTAAGCCAAAGTTGGTGAGCAGTTTCTTTAATTCCATAAATATGTATTTTTATGTTACAACTCTTTTATATCATAAACATGGCTAAAAATAAAGCTCTAATACCTAAAAACAGAGTTTTTCACTACACATTGTATTATTTTTTTACACAATTTAACTTAAATATAATATAGTAAGGGTGTTGGAAAGAAAGAAAGCAAACGAAATCCGACACAGTACATAAACAATTTGTTAAATCTGACAACTGAAGGAAGGTTCCTTGCAAGGCTTTTCTTGGATGATGTTTTTGTCAGATTTAGCATCAAAAGAGAAAAGCACTGCAAAGAGCGTTTCCTTCCGGAAACGCTCTTTCGCATGCTGGTGTCATGGTGACAACAGGAGACAATGCGAAGCTCTTCACAAGCAAAAGGAGAAATAGCTATGGAACTGCTGACAGCACTCTTCATCATAAAGACTGGCGTCATGGCGGTGATCTTGCTGGGGCTCTGGGTGATGAATCGTTCTTTCAATCAGGCGAGCTGAGGCTCGCCTGATAGCTACAATTTCAATAAATCTGACACATTCCTTCAGTACTGCTTGGCAGCGCCAAGCAGTCTTGTGTGGAGTGTTTATGACAAATGCTCTGTGTTATCGCAGGTTCACCTGATGGATAGCGCGTTCTTTAAAGCTTCAAGGCGGTAGTCTTGACATATCAGTTATTTTGTTCATAATTTTGCGCAGACTAACGAAGATCCTCAAAAGAGAAAAGGAAAACGAAAATGGAAATGTTTCTTTCAAGTGCTGTTTGGGTGACGGCTGTTGTTGTCATCCTTCTGGTTGTTACGCTGGGTATCTCTATCTGGCTACGTACTGTTGTGCCCACAAACCGTGTACATGTGGTGCAGTCCGCAAAGCGAACAACGTCCTATGGCGGTGTTGCAGAAACCAACCAAGGCAACGTCTACTGGGTCTGGCCCTCGTGGGTGCCGCGGTTTGGTGTGACGGTTATCGATCTGCCGATCTCTAACTTCGACTTGTCGCTCAATGCCTATGAGGCATACGACAAAAACCGTGTGCCGTTCGTTGTTGATGTAGTGGCCTTCTTTCGTATTACCGATACGGACAAGGCAGCGCGTCGTGTGAAGACGATCGAGGAGCTGCAAGATCAACTGAACAAAATCGTGCAGGGTGCAGTGCGTAAAGTACTTGCTTCTGACGAGATTGACTCGATTATGCTCGAACGTGCAAAGTTCGGCGACATGTTCACCGACGAGGTTGCCGGTCAGCTCGAAGAGTGGGGTGTTGAGTCAGTCAAAGCGATGGAACTGATGGACATCCGTGACTCGAATGGCAGCAATGTCATCGAGAACATCATGGCAAAACAGACATCGTTCATCGACATGGAAAGTCGGACCGAGGTTGCAACCAACAAGAAGAAGGCTGAAACTGCGGAAATCGAAGCTCAACAGGAGATCGATGTTCGTCAGCAAGAGGCCGAACAGGTCGTGGGTGAACGGACTGCGGAAAAAGACAAAGCAGTCGGTATCGCGACAGAGCAATCTCAACAGGAAGTTCTGACCGAACAGCGTGAGACCACCGATCGTCAGATGGAGGTTCGCCGCGTTGAAGAGGTTAAAACTGCCGAGATCGAACGTGACAAGGAAATCGTTGCGGCCGATCAGGAAAAGCAGACAACAGTTATTGTTGCTGACGGTAAGCTCGAAGCTGAGCGCCGTGAGGCAACAGGTATCGAAGTTGTTGGTACAGCGAAAGCTGCTGCCGAGCAGGCCATGCAGATGGCCCCGGTTGAAGCGAAAATTGCGCTTGCCAAGGAAATCGGTACGAACCCCGCCTTCCAGGCATACCTGCAGGTTATCGAAGCAGTTGCTGCTCAAAAAGAGATCGGCATCGCTCAGGCCGCAGCGCTGGTTGAGGCTGACCTGAAGGTCATTGCCAACACCGGTGATGCCTCGAAAGGGGCTGGTCTGATTGGTGGTGTGCTTAGCTCGCAAGGCGGCACCAACTTGGCTGCTTCGCTTGAGGCGCTTGCCAATACACCGATGGGTAAAGGGATGCTGGACAAGTTCGGCATCACCCCTGAGGAGGCTGTTGTGGCAGTTCAAAATCTTCCGAAAGCCGAGACTTCTGAAGTAGAAGATGAGACTGACTCTGATCCTTCTGACGAAGCTCCGCAGTCGTAAGACTGCAACAACAAAAACAACCCTAGCGAAATTTCGCTAGGGTTTTCTTTTATGAGGGTTTATGTTCTGACATAACCATACCTTGGTGTGGCTGGAGTAAAACTACAAAATGTATGGGGTGTAGCTCTGGTAGGGTACTGATTTTTTGTGTAAGTTGGTCACTGTGTTCTTTTGCTTTTTGCATAACACGCGATCCAGCAGTGATGCTGAAAATGAGCCCGTCGATGTTTGATGCAATTTCTTGGTCCTGCGGGCTAATCGGTTCTGGGATTACCTTTATGTTTTCTTCTGGGTAACCAAATTCGTTTGCGACCAATGTTTCAATGTTGGTTATATTGACCTTAAGTGCGTCACGTATTGTTTGATCCTCAAAGAAAGTTACTCTCACATGTGGCATTGCTTGCTCCTTTGTGTACTATTTATATTGAACACTACTACGAAAGATATATTTGTCGATAGTATCGAAAGAAAAACCCTGGCTGCTAGCCAGGGTTTTTCTTAGTTACCGGTATCGAACTGCTCGAGATAGGTAGTGAGTTGTTTATTTACTCGTACAAATGTAGTTCGTTTTGAGAACTCTTTGAGTTTTCGTGCACCTATATATGTACCTGTGCTACGTAGTGACCCGAAGAGATCTTGCAGGTAGTGTGCAATGTCGCCTTTGTATGGCATGAGCACTTCGCGACCTTCGCTTGCACGGTGCTTCTCTTTCTTTCCATAAAATGTTTCCAGCGCTTTGTTTGAAGAAGATCCGAAGTATTCTTTATACTTCTTTCCATTTTTCTCAACAATCTCTCCAGCGCTTTGATCGTATCCTGAGAACATTGAACCAAACATATTAAAATCAGCTCCTGCGCAAAATGCTTTCGCGACACAAGAAGGAAACTGTTGTCCACCGTCAGCGATTACTAATCCGTATCCTTGGTCATTGTCGATACCATGTGCCGCATCTGCACACTCGATTACTGCGGATAGCTGTGGGTAGCCCACACCGGTCATTCGGCGCGTAGTGCACGCTGAGCCGGGCCCAATACCTACTTTCACAATATCGGCACCATTAAGAATGATTTCTTCTGTGATTTCATTGGTTACCACATTACCCGCGATGATGATGTGCTCGGGGCAGAGTGTTCGCAGTTCGCGTATTTTTTCTAGGAATACTTCAAGGTATCCATTAGGGATATCGATGCAGATGAATGAGAAATGCTTCATAAGGTCCGCAGCAATCATTGCATGCAACTTTTCGAAGTCTTCTGCTCGGGTACCAAGAGTGTACACAACGTAATCTGGATTGGTAAAGTCAGCAAAAAACTTTTTAAAGTCTTCTACATCATAGTATTTATGAAAGGTAGTGATCATTTTATGTGGCGCAAGTGTTTGTGCCATTTCAAAAGTGCCACAAGTCGCCATGTTGGCGGTCATGATCGGGATACCGGTCCATTTTTTAGGGGAGTGATAAAAGGAAAAGGTCCGCTCCAGCTGCACCTCTTTACGTGAGGTCAACGTACTTCGCTTTGGGCGAAGGAGGACATCGCTATAATCTAGCTTTAAATCTTCTTCAATTCGCATACCTGCCAAGTGTAGCAGATGCATGTGGTCTGTCTATGAAATAAACCCTGACGGAAGCCCGTCAGGGTTTTTCTGTGTTTAGTGTGCGTCAGCTTCGATAATCTGCCGCAATACACCCGGCCGTTCGATACCCAGTGCGGTGTGTCCCGCACCTTCACGAACAAACGAGGCCCATGCGTCAATCAGTGCAAACAGGTCACCACCACCATTTCCGTGATCGCGCAGCAGATACTCATGGTACTCACGGGGAGTAAACAGTCGGTCGCTGTGTCCACTTAAGAGTGTAACTCGCACTGGTGTTGATTTTAGGTACAGCAGCAGTGTGCCAACATCTGCTTTGATACCCTCGGGCACCTCATCAGTCAATCGCCAGATAGACTTTTGCGCGAAGTTGCGCATAAACGTACGTCCAGCGCGACCTGACGGTTCCAGTAGTTGCGTGTCACCTCGCAAGACCTGGCCGGCAATGTCGGTCATTTGATCAAATGCCTGGTGTGCAAACTTCGCCGCAATCAGAAAAGTGTCTTGGTCTTTTTGAAATCCCTCGGGGTTGACCAGGGTAAGGGTGGGTACGTGTTTAGCATGCAGTGCCGCAACGTGTGTTGCGAGCATACCTCCCTGCGAGTGTCCCACTAGATGATACTGATTGGCGTCGAGTTGGTCTAGTAAGGCGTCAAGAGCAAATACTTTGCGCAATACCACGTCAGGCACCGTGTATGTACCTTGGAATTGCGCATGCATTTCAGACAGTGGTCCTGTGTATCCATAGATCGGATTCACAAATACCGTCACGTATCCCTTGTGGTAGAAATCAAAGAGTTCGCCAGCGTATGCATGTACCCCCTGGGAAAACCCACCAATCAAAACGATAGGTTTGTCATGAAGTATTTCCTCAGGAATGATGATGGTGTAGACGTCATCACAATGCTCAAGCTGGATACCTCGCTCAACTTCTATTTGTTCAACAAAGTCATGTGCGTGTTCGATCTGCTGTGCAACATCCTTTGAAAGTTCTTTGCGCAGCAGCATTTTGCGGATAGTCATGACGGGATTGTATAGCAACTCCTTAAGTTTGGTCACTGTGTACCTCCTGTAAAGAACAGTTTTATGAACAGTATCAGGAATTGTATGTTTGTCTATATTTTGCGTATGTGCTGCAAATGGCTACATTGCGCATGCTACGATAACAGTACTAGTACATAACAACATATATATGAAGTCTCAAAAGCAGTCATTAAAAGAAAAAGTGATAGGAAAGCTTAAACAGTATGGTGTGCCAGGCTTGGCAGTGGTCGGAGCACTTGCGCTGCTCATGGTGGTGTTTGGAGGTTTCAATTCGTTCCACCCGTCTGGTATCGGTTTTTCTGACAGTGCGACTGTTCAAAATATGCCGGGTGTTCCGTCGATGGGTAGAGGGGGTTCGTTTGGTGCCGAGAAGATGTTCTATGCTGAAGAGATGGCGATTGAGGGTGGTTATATACAACCCATTCCAGACCCGTCTCCATACGTACCAGAGCTAGAAAAGTATGAGACAACTGACTATCGGGTGAGCGCACGTACCCGACAGTTCGATGAAGCGTGTAGCCTACTTCGTGCCCTGAAGGCTGACACGCGTATCGACTTTAAGAGTATTTCTGAAGGACTCAATCGCTGTTCAGGAACCTTCTATGCAGATGAAGCGCAGTCTGCGTGGGTACTTGATAAGCTGAATGGCATTGCAGGTGTAGAGATAAATCGCCAGACCGTATCGGTTACCCGACATCGAGAAAATCTCCAGACTGAAGCAGGAGTACTTCGTGAACAGCTTGCAGTGGTCGAGCGTACGCTTACGCAGGCAGAATCGCAGTACGAAGAGATTACTGAAGTTGCTCGTGTCGCAAGTGACGCAAGTGCACTTACTGAAGCGATTCGTGATAAGTTGTCGATGATTAAAACGCTTAACAACGAACGTATTCAGCTACTTGCACGTTTGCGTAGCATCAGTCAGCAGTCGTCTGACCTTGAAGAACGCATCGGTGTAGTGGCGTTTTCAGCTTCCTTCACACGGTCATACCCGGTAGATCTTGATGAAAACTCACGCAAGTGGGAAGCGGCATGGGAGAACCTGAACGATGCGTTTATAGACTTCATGATGGCGTTTACAGTCAACCTCGGTATCTTTCTTCTGAAGGTGATTCAGTATGTAGTGTACGGTTTGATTCTCTTAGTCTTCGTACGAGTGGGATATCGTGTCGTACGCCGATTGTGGCAGATCTAAAACCTGCCAACTAGCGTTGCACAAAAGAAAAAAACCGCGCACGTTCCATGCGCGGTTTTTCTGTTCGAAGTACGAAATATTGGCAGTGATAACTAGATGTTCCCCAGTCAGACGGATCGTGAGCATCATAGCCGAGACACCTTGTTTGAATATATTCACTTTCGATCTGGATTTCGTACCTCTCGATCTCTGGCCACTTCACCCGAACCTTTAGCCTACAAAGATGCTTAGTTTTAGAGGGGGAGAATATGTTGTTTCTGCAGGTTTTTTGAGCTTGTCGCGTACGTTATACACAGTGCCATAAATGCATAGATAGACATCTATGTGTAGAATGTAATTCCATAGATACTCGTCTATGATACCACACTCCACAGTGGTGATTTTGTCAGCACTAAATTACAACGAATGAATACCTCACTACACCAAACGACACTTGCTAAAATTGTTAAGCGCAACGGCACATCGGTTACATTTGATCCGAGAAAGATTACTCGGGCAATTGAAAAAGCGATGCGTGCAACTGACACTTATACTGAGAATGCACCACTAGAGATTACGAATACGGTGTTGCATTCGCTTGAGGCGGCACAGAAAGATCGTCCCCAGTATATTCCCACTGTTGAAGAAATACAGGACTTGATTGAAGCTGAGCTCATGCGACAAGACTATACCGAGACTGCAAAAGCATATATTCTCTATCGTGAACAACATGCACATATTCGACGGATGGTTAACACCGAAACTGTCGATTTAGTTGATCAGTACCTCGATCGCGCGGACTGGCAGGTAAAAGAAAATAGCAATATGGCCTTTTCGCTACAAGGTCTCAACAACTATATTGCTTCGGAGGTCAGTAAGACCTACTGGCTGGATAAGATATATCCAAAAGAAATAAAGAAAGCTCATCTTGCAGGGGACTTCCACATTCACGACCTGAACTTACTTTCAGTGTACTGCGTGGGATGGGATTTGTATGATGTGCTTGTACGGGGGTTCGGCGGTGTACCGGGCAAAGTACAAAGTAAGCCAGCAAGACACTTTCGCAGTGCGCTTGGGCAGCTCGTCAACTTCTTCTACACGCTGCAAGGTGAGGCGGCTGGTGCACAAGCATTCTCAAATGTAGACACCCTTCTCGCACCATTTATTTGGTACGATCACCTTTCCTACGACGAGGTTAAACAAGCAATACAAGAATTTGTTTTTAACGTAAACATTCCAACACGAGTTGGATTCCAAACACCATTTACGAATATCACCCTTGATCTCACTACCCCAAAACACTACGCAAACATGCGTGTAGTGCGCGGTGGAGAGAAAATGAAAGAAACGTACGGCGAGTTCCAACGAGAGATGGATATGTTCAACCAGGCTTTTCTTGAAGTTATGTGTGAAGGTGATGCATCGGGCCGTGTCTTCACTTTTCCGATTCCTACCTATAACATTACTGAAGACTTTGACTGGGATAGTGATCGGGTTAAAAACCTGTGGGAATCTTCAGCAAAGTATGGCATTCCGTACTTCTCAAACTTTATAAATTCTGACATGAGCCCAGACGATGCACGTTCCATGTGTTGTCGACTGCGCATTGATAATCGTGAGCTCTACAAGCGCGGAGGTGGACTTTTTGGTGCCAATCCTCTCACGGGCTCAATTGGTGTGGTCACAGTCAATTTGCCACGGATTGGACACGAAGCAAAAACGAAGGATGAGTTTTTTGAGAAACTATTCTTGCTTATGGATACCGCCAAGGAGAGTCTTGAAATTAAACGAAAAGTACTAGAAAGAATGACCGATGCTAACCTGTATCCGTACACAAAATACTATCTTGAAAATATAAAACTTGGCTTTGGTTCTTATTGGCAAAACCATTTCTCAACCATTGGACTGGTTGGGGCCAATGAAGCTTTGAAGATGTTGCTTGGCGTTGATATTACTACCGAAGAAGGCAACGCTTTCGCCGCAGAAATTCTCACACGTATGCGTGATCGGCTCGCGGACTATCAGGAGGAGACGGGTAATAATTACAACCTTGAAGCAACGCCAGCCGAAGGGACTTCATATCGTTTAGCCTTACTTGACCAAAAGTGTTTTGCTGACATGCAGTTCGCCAATGGTGTGGGGCAGGATGTTGTTGATCCGTATTATACCAATTCAACACATACTCCCGTTAACTTTTCTGATGATGTGTTTGAGCTTCTTGATGCCCAAGATGGTTTGCAGACAAAATATACAGGAGGTACCGTCATCCACTTCTTTCTTGGAGAACGTGTTGATGATCCGGAGTCTGTGAAACAGCTCGTGAAAAAGATATGCTCTAATTACCGCCTGCCGTACTTTACGCTCTCTCCGACCTTTAGTGTCTGTGTTACGCATGGATACCAAAATGGTGAGGTGCACGAATGTCCCAAATGTGGCGCACTGTGTGAGGTGTACACTAGAATTGTTGGCTACCTCCGTCCTGTTGAGCAGTGGAATAAAGGAAAAAGAGCTGAGTACGATGATCGGACGACCGTTCCGGCACGTGACGTGTCTACCTCTGAGAGTGTATGCGGCTAGGTGGACTACAAAAGTGTTCCTTAATAGATTATCCCAAAAAAGTATCCGCCATTGTTTTTACCGTTGGCTGCAATTTCCGCTGTCCATACTGTCACAACCCCGAGTTGGTTGATGAGACTGCTGATGAAATCTCTGAAGAAGCATTCTTTAGTTTTCTGATGAATCGTCGCGGCAAACTGGACGCCGTCACGGTCACGGGTGGGGAACCAACGGTACATGATGATTTATTGAGCTTCCTTGAGAAAATTAAACAGCTTGGATTCCTCGTTAAGCTTGACAGTAATGGCACACACTCTGATATGCTTCGCGGTGCAATCGACGCGAAACTGGTTGACTACATTGCCATGGATATAAAAGCACCGTTGCGTATGTACGAAGGAACGGTAGCACGACCCGTTGATATTGAAGAAATAAAAAAGAGCATTGCGTTGCTCAAAGAGGGGCAAGTAGCGTATGAGTTTCGTACCACGGTCATTAAGTCGCTGTTGTCGATTGAAGACTTTCACGAGATTGGTACTGCTATTGCCGGCGCAGATAGATATTACCTGCAAAAATTTGTACCAACCAAGTTACTCAATCCGGCATTTATCAAAAAGACTACGTATAGTGACGAAGAGTTTAGAGAAATAAAATCCATCATGGATTCTTATGTGACAACATGCAACATCAGATAACCAAGCAACAGATCTATCTCGATCATGCGGCGACAACGCCGTTGTCGGAAACAGCTGGGGCTGCTATGGAAGCGTGTCTCTATGAGCCGTATGGTAACCCGTCATCAATGCATCAGATTGGACGCCAAGCGTACGACGCATTGTATGCGAATCGTAGAACGCTTGCAGAAGCACTTTCAGCTGACCCGGACGAAGTCATTCTGACCGGAAGTGGCACCGAGTCAGATAACTTGGCGCTGCTTGGTCTTGCACGTCAACACCGCGAGCACGGTAACCACATTGTCATTTCAGCAATCGAGCACAAAGCAGTCTTGGCTGCAGCTAAACAGTTGGAACGGGAAGGTTTTTCAGTTACGCGTCTGCCAGTGGATGCGACTGGGATGGTGTCAGTGGTAGATCTGCAGACCGCATTGCGACCAGAAACAATTTTGGTATCGATTATGTACGCCAACAATGAAATTGGAACCGTTGAGCCCATTGGTGACGTAGTGCAGGTATGCAAGGAGTTTCGGCCGAATAGTCAGTACCCGCTTGTACACACGGATGCTTGTCAGGCAGTCGGTATGCTGCAGTGTGTTCCGCACGTGCTTGGGGTAGATGCCATGACCATTAATAGTTCAAAAATATACGGGCCAAAGGGGGTTGGTTTATTGTATCTGCGGCGAGGTGTGGCCATACAGCCACTGATTGTCGGAGGCGACCAAGAGCATGGTATGCGGGCTGGTACTGAAAATATCGCCCTTATTGCCGGTTTTGCTGCGGCGTTGACCGAAGCTGTGGCATATACTCATACGCATGTTGTAGCGATGAGGAAACTACAATCCTACTTCATGCAGGAGTTGTTGGCCACGGTGCCAGACATTGCGTTCAACGGTCATCGAACTGACCGATTGCCGAACAATGTTCATGTCACCATCCCAGATATAGAAGGTGAGTCGTTAGTTTTAATGTTAAGCGAAGCGGGCATTTGTTGTGCAACTGGTTCAGCGTGTTCTTCGCTTGATCTTGAGCCTTCGCATGTGCTGCATGCCATTGGACAGAGTGCTGATGTGATACATGGCAGTGTACGCTTTACCTTTGGTAGAACGACAACTCAGGAAGCTCTGAGTCATACAGCACAGGTGTTGGGGGAAGTAGTGAAACGGCTTCGCACCATTACTGCATGTACAACGAAGGTTTACAAGCAACAAAAAGCACATATATGAACACAACACCAGACATCTACGCCTGCGCTGGCAAACCCTCATGGATCTATAGTGACATAGTGAAAGATCATTTTTTTAAACCGAGAAATCTATTGATTGATGAAGAGCATTATGAGGCAGACGGTATTGGTATCGTTGGCAGTCCCGCCTGTGGTGACATGATGGTCGTTTGGATTAGAATTGATGATACGACGCAACAAATTAGTGAGTGCAAGTGGCGTACCTTCGGTTGTGCGTCGGCTATTGCCTCAACCTCAATGATGTCGGTAATGGCAACAGAAAATGGCGGTATGACACTGAAGCACGCCAAACGCCTGACACCAGAGGCAATTTTAGAACGACTCGGTGGGCTACCAGAGAAGAAGTATCATTGCTCGGTACTTGGGCACCAAGCGCTACGGGAAGCAATTCTGGATTATGAGAATAAACAATAATGTATGGAACTTGGGCACGAATACCGTTGGACTGTAGCTAATGTACAAACAGAAACACCGCGGATAAAAAATATATATCTGGAATCTTGCAGTGAAAGACCAGTGTTTATCGCCGGGCAGTACTTGACGGTGAAGTTGCCTGATTGTAGTCCAGCCGAGGGCAAGGCATATAGTATTTCCAGCGCCCCCACAGAGTCACAGGTGCGTTTGAGCATCAAACGTATTGGTGTTTTTTCTGAAGCACTGTTGTCACTTCAGTCGGGAGATGAACTTATCACGACTGCTCCATATGGGTTTTTCTATCCTGAACCTGAAGAGAGCAGCCCGTTGGTATTTGTGGTCGGTGGCATTGGTATCACCCCATGTCTGAGTATTATAAAAGACCTCGCATACCAGCAAAACTCTCGACCGGTACAGCTACATTACTCAAACCAGACAGAATCCGATATCGCTTTTTTTGCAGAACTGGAACAACTTACAGCACAACATCCGAATCTCAGCGTAATGCATTACGTCACGCGTGAGCAACCAGCCAACGATGCAGTTACGTTCGGCAGGATGACAATCAAGTCACTTCTCTCCCATGTTGATCTCAGTACAGATGCAGAGTTTTTTATTTGTGGATCAATGGATTTTACAAAAACCCTTTGGAAAGGACTCCACGGTGCAGGTGTGCCACAGCACCAATTGTATACTGAGGGTTTTTTCTGAGATATGCTCAGTGAGATATTTTGTAAAATGCAAAAAAAGTAGGCTCCGCGAGTGTGTCGCGAAGCCTGTTTGTTATTACTGGAGACTGTCCGGTTCGACTAGAGCTCCAGGTAGGTCTTCTCAGTCCTTGGTGAAACGGAGAAGTCTGCAACCAGTCGGTCGGGTCCACTGCCTGTGAAGACGACGGCATTGTATGGTGCAGAGATGCGCATTAGCAAATCTTCGGTAAAGCCAATGCGGCAGACACGATGTTCTGCGAAGTGGTGGTAGTAGCCAGTACGACCATTGTCCATGCACCATTTCGTGTCATCGTCCCATCCGGGTATCGCTGTAAACTGAACCTGTACCCAGTCCTCGTCGTTGTCTTCGAGGGAGGTAAAGGTTGCAGTACACTCAATGTGGCCGTGGTATTTTCTGCTG
Source organism: uncultured bacterium (assembly GCA_913050645.1). Lineage (GTDB taxonomy): Bacteria > Patescibacteriota > Minisyncoccia > Phycocordibacterales > UBA918 > OLB19. The sequence continues at coordinate 36,726 of CAJXAG010000003.1, forward strand.
CGACTGTATGAGTAATCGATGGATTTCAGGCCGCAAGCCATTTTTCCAGTGAGTACCTCGTACGCCATTACAGCAAGCCGCTCAAACGCTTGTTGAAGTGTTTGACGGCGGTGGTTTTTTGTCAAAAGGTCTAGTAGTTCTTGAGTCTTCATCTTTCTATGCTCCTTGGTTGCCAGCGAGTGCTGGTGACGCAGAGCTTATCGGTCGCCTAAGGTTAGTCCGATAACTGGGAAGATCATGACATCTTAGGTTCTTTCAATTTATAACCAGCAGCTAGTATGCTGGTCACCCGTACCCAGTCGATAGGGAGTGAAAGTAGCTATATTTAAGCATAAAATATTGACTTTGTCAATAAAATGTGGTATTCTACTTAGGTTGGTATTACTCCAACCCTATCGAGATACGCAGTCCCATGCGTATCGGGCATATCGCGCGATAGGAACCCTCACATATATGAAGGGAGACTACTATGGGACGTAACCTGGACTGGCTCTATAGCCACGCCACTCGCCTTGAACAGAAGTTCGGGGTGAACAAGTTCCTGAAAAGGAAAGGGGTCGTGCACGCGACCAAAGAACAGTTCGCTGACGATTGGGCTGCTAAGGTGCGCGAAGAACTTCGCGGCTGGAAGCCTGAAACACTTGGCAAGCTGATTGCCTGCGGTGCCCAGAGCATGTCCAGTGCCCTTGAGCTTCGTACTGCGATGTCTGATATGAGCACTCAAGAATACAACAAGCTCAAGCATTATCCTGGTGCCATCTGGCTCGAAGAGCTGGCCACCCAGGTTTTGCTTGCTGCACTCTACGACGTGACCGTTATCACCGAAGGTCGCCGTCAGTCGCAGAAGGGAGAACATCCCTACGTCGACAACGGTCGGCAATGCTACCATGGTCGCACCGTTCAGGTGATCGAAAATGGTCGCCAGATCGAGATTCCGAACCCGTACTGGCGCTCGGAAGCAGTCGACGTGAGTGTCATCCCTGATGTACGCTTTGCGGGGCGGCATGAGGATGAATATCCTGGCCTGGAGCCGGAAGACATTCATATTCCGTAACTCCAACAATTCGAGGGTGACGGAATATGCCGTCACCCTACAACTGCTACACCACACCGGTGTAGCTTTTTTTACATAAAAGAGCCCCGCATTTTTGCGGGGCTCTAAACTTAGGTACGTAACCGGTCACGCAGTTCATAGAGTCTTGAAGTAAGTTCAAGAACGGTCAGAACAGTGTCGTGAGTGTCGTGCGACCCAATGGTGTGGATCAAGCGTTCGTTTCCGGTTTGTTGCAGAATTAGATGGAGTTCAGCTGATGCAGCAAAAGCAACATCATACAACCGATCGAGTAGGTCTTGGTAGTTCTGACTTGACCGTTGGTATACAACCCCGTTCCAGTGCAGCATTTGGGTGTCTTTCCAGTCATTGTGCGACCGCCCAGCTTTCTTAGCTGCTTTACCGTCAAGCCCACAGATACGAACTTGCTCCGCCCAATCAGCGCATTTAAACGCTTGAAGCGGCCCTTCAAGACAGGTACAAGTCACACCGTCAAACGTGAACGGAAGGGGATTGAAGTTTGAGAGTTTTTTCTCAAGTGGGTTCTTCGAACCATAACCAATGTTCAGCATTGTATTTCTCCTCTTTTGTAAAGAACTACTGCACTGAGTATAGTGATCTCCAGATATTTTGCTTATATTTTAGTCACGTTTATAGATTTTTCTGAAATATCTTTTATATAAGCCATTATATTTATATATAGTGTTGACGAAAATTACGTCAATATGTATCATGCAATCATGAAACAAAAGCTAAATGATGTACTGTACCCACTGGGCCTTACAAAGTCTGAGGTAGACGTATACTACAAACTTCTTGCCTACGACCATGTAAACATAAGTGTGCTCAGTCGTGAGACAAAGATTCCGCGTACGTCGCTGTATACCATTCTCGCGACACTACAGAAACGAGAACTTGCTCGACAGATAACTGTTGGTGGCCATAAAGAATGGCAGGCAGCTTCACCTGAGGAACTACAGGCGATAGTGAATCGCTCATACCAGGCGATGGAAAAAGTCATGCCTGATCTTGTGGGGCGGCAGGGATATAAAAGTCTTCATAAGAAAGGAACGGTTGAGTTTATTGCTGGGGAGAAAACAAAAAGTCGTGGAGCGTTGCGTACTCTCTATAGCAATTTGCGAGCGCTTCCGAAACATGAACATGTATATATAATTGAAGGACTTGGCTCTGTAGCGTATCGGTCCGGGTCATTTGGCTCGGCGTATGCACGTGTATGGCAAAACCTACTAACCGATGCGTCGTTTGTGCTCCATGCAGTAGTGTCACGATCTTCATTGGAAGAAATTCTTGCACTCGATAAAAGTACTCTGCAACTTTTTTTGAAGACACCCATTAGTCTGTATGTACTTGATGATGATGCACTTGATTTTAGTTGTGACATTGTTGTGCACAAAGAACAGGTGTTTTTTGCACACCCGCCACATAACACTGCAGCAATCATAAACTACAAATACACCGCTGATGCGATGATGAGCGTGTTTGACAGCGTAGTGCTTAGTGCACAGAAAGTTAATCTGCAGGCAGAGGTACACAAGCGATTGGGTATATAGTATGGATATGGAAATGGCATACACAAACGCAAAAGATTTTTTAAGAAAGACGGTAACTATAGAGATGGACCGGCCGCTTGGAAGCGTCCATCCAAAGCATGGCTTTGTGTATGAATTGAACTATGGGTTTGTTCCGGGGACACGCTCACCTGACGGGGAAGAGCTCGATGCATATGTGCTTGGTGTTGACGAACCACTGCAAACGTTTGAAGGTGTGTGTATCGCGATTATTCACCGTACCAACGATGACGACGACAAGTTGATTGTGGTGCCTTCTGACAAAACTGACATCACTGATGAAGAGATCCGAAAGAAGACACACTTTCAAGAACAGTGGTTTGAATCAGAAATTGTTCGTAACAATTAAAGGGAAGGCTTTTGCCGGATACTTCTCTTCGAAATTTCGAACGAAATTTCGAACGAAATTGCGAAGGGGGATAAAAAGAATAAAAATAAAAGTACGCGCTGGCCGAGTATGATACGCTAAAAGTATGATAGAAAAATTTGTACGCAAACTTACCAAGACAGGTATGTATAGTTACACAGTGAACGTACCTAAAGAGGTCATTGCTGATCTAAAGTGGCGCGAGCGTCAGAAGCTTGAGGTGGTGTATGATGCAAAGAAGAAAGAATTGAAAATAAAAGACTGGAAGAAATAGCAAAAGAAAAGCTTGGCGACATTGCCGCCAAGCTTTTTGTTTGTTTTGAGAAACGCGTTACCTGTCTTCACCGCGCAACTGCTGCAAGAGCAGTTCAACGTCTTCCGGCGAAAGCTGGTTGACGGTTGCCTCGAGGTCTGAGCGTTGCATTTCCGCCTCATAGCGCGCAAAGACCGACTCGGCCCGAGCGTCCATCACCTCCTGTAGTTCACTTTCGGCGAGTGTCAGCACGAGGTTGTCGAAGGTTTCCACTTCGATGACGGCCGGCTCGGTGTTGATGGTTGAGAGTACGATAGGTTCGCCAACGAGGCTCGCTGCCACCTCTGCCGAGCGTGTGCCACCGACCAGAAACACCTTGTCGGTGACGGTGTCGAGACGTACGTAGAAGTACGTATCGCCGTCTTGGATAACCGGCTGCAAGCTCAGGAGTAAACCTTCGTAGAAGGTTGCCTCAAGGTCTGCATTGCCTTCGAAGGCGCCGATACCTTGGTTTTCACGCGCCGAGCGCAGGTATGCCCGCACCGCTTCGGTGACCGTGTCGCCCGTGCCGTAGATATCACGGCTCCGCTGTGAAACGAGTCCGAAACCTTTGCGAGCGCCATTGGCATCGGTGATGACCGAGAAGTAGGTTTCCATTCCGCTCACTTGGATGAGAATGGGGTTCTCGGCCGACCAGCCATCGAAGTTCGAAATTGCACCGTTGATGGTTCTTATTGCGGTAACTTCGGTAATACCGGCCCGGCGATAGAACTGGACTTCGCCGGTCCGCGCGTTTACGGTCGCTACACCCGAGGTCGCTTCGCTGTCAGCGCGTGCGAACTGGGTGCCGGTCACGTAAATCATGGTGCCGGTTTCATTCATAGTGACGACCATGTCCGGTGTCGGGTCGATGACGTTCTCATTGGTGAAGTAGCAAGCCACCCATCCTTGCGAGAAGCAGCCCCAGTCTTCGAGGCGAGCCTCGATGACGTCCTGCGAATATGCACGGTCAACCCAAGTGGGGATTTCCGAAACGTCATTGGCTTCGGTGATATTGCCCGTGGTCGCGTTGACGATGAGCCAACGCTCGGGGTAGTTTGCAAAGAAGCCGACCTGTGGTCGCTCGAGCGGTACCACGTAGTACGGTACACCAGCGTCGTCCACCTGGAAGAATGGCTCGCCAAAGTTGAAGTTGATGTAGCCATTGAGGTAGATGTGACGGTTCAAGTCTCGCGCCCAGAAGAAACCTTCCGAGCCGTAGGCAATCGGCTGGTCTTCCACGAGCTCCGCATCGGTCGAATTGATGTGCGAAGCCACGAAGTAGCCAGGGGTTGTCCCATTGCCGAGCCAGCGCAAGAAGCCCGAGTGCACGAGTGGCGAAATCCAGACCGGTTCACCCGCTTCGGTGACGCCTGCGTAGATTTCACCAAAGTTCGTGCGGGAGGCGAGTCCCGACTCTTCAGCCGAGCCAATGAGTTCGGCACCGCGCTTGAGTGCGAGATCGGAGGTCACCCGCTGTGCCTGCTCTTGCGAGACGAGCGAGAGGGTGCTCTCCATCGTGCCGTTGTCGGTGATGTCGATAACCGATGCTAGCGATGTGGAACGGAAGAATCCGCTGCTCGCAATCGAGCCGACAATGATGACAAGAATGATGCATGCAGGCACGATGAGTGCCGCTGGTGCGCGGCTGTCAAGATTATCCTGGCCCAGCATGATGGTCATGCCAGCTGCTGCTCCAGTCGCAATCATGAGCATGAACCATGTTCCGATCATGTCTAACGAAAACGGAGGCAACATCAACCACGAGATAATGTAGAAGTCCACGAATAGTAGCAGGGCAGAGAAGATCTGCGGCTTCTGCCGGAAGATCAGTCCAAAGGCTACGGTTGCGATTGCCGCAATACCGCCCCAGATGAGGAATCCGATTGAAAACATAAAGAAGTCCTTTCCTTGGTGAAGTTGGTTGTGAAGAACAGAGATAATGCTTCCCAACCTTTAAATACAGTCATAGAATAGAAGTCTATGAACAAAGGAAAA
>CAJXAG010000004.1 GCA_913050645.1 uncultured bacterium
GAGCTTCTGCGAAGTATACCCAACTCCTAATGAAGTTAGGGCTGGGCAATCCAGAGTGTTTATGATTGTTATAGCTCTGTTGTTGAGTTTTAATGAGCATAGGTGCCAGAGTGTTGTTTGACAGACCTCTATTCTCCGCGTCTTCTGCGCTTCGCGCTCGTTTTAGTGCTTCTGCGCATGGTACTATTCTCCTCATATGAAAGATATGTTACAGGCGTTGGTGTTCGGAGGTCTTTTCCTTATCCCATTTCTGCCCCTTTATGTAGAAAATGATTTTTTCTTCCCATTTATCACTGGTAAAAACTTTGCGTTTAGAATAATTGTAGAAATTGTTTTTGCCTCATGGGTACTCTTAGCACTTGCCGATGTGAAGTATCGGCCAAAGTTCTCTTGGATTTTGCCAACGTTTGGTAGTTTGCTTGTGGTAATGTTCTTCGCAAACCTATTTGGCGAGTATCCACTTAAGAGCTTTATGAGCAACTTCGAGCGTATGGATGGCTACATCACACTCGTGCATGTATTTATGTACACAGTGGTGCTTGGTAGTGTGCTGACTACACAAAAGCTTTGGTCATACTTCTTGCATACCTCAGTGGTAGTGGCGCTTTTAGTGGCACTGTATGGCCTTGGACAGCAGGCGGATATTTTTGAAGGCGGACGTGATCGTGTGGACTCACGGCTTGGTAATGCTGCATACATGGCGGTGTATATGCTCTTCCACATCTTCTTCGTGGCGTTCTTAGCATTGCGCAGCAAGGTGACTGCATATCGTATCGGATATGCAGTTGTGGGTCTCATTCTTGCGTATACGCTTTTGCAGACTGGTACGCGTGGTACATTTCTTGGTTTTATAGGTGGTATGGGAGCTGCGGTTGCGTATGTTGCACTCTTCGGTCGCCGGGTCCCGGAACTGCGGAAGTACGCTATTGGCGGGATCTTCGCCTTGATTGTAGCGGTTTTGGTATTCATCGGTGTGCGTGATGCTGACTTTATGCAGCAAGGACCACTGAAGCGTATTGCAAACATCGATCTACAGGCAGACCTTGTGGTGCGTGGCACTATCTGGGGTATGGCATGGGAAGGTGTGCAAGAGCGACCATTGCTTGGATGGGGGCAAGGTAACTTCAGCTATGTCTTTAATGAAAAGTACGAACCGTCACTGTATGCACAGGAACAGTGGTTTGACCGTGTCCACAACATCTTCTTCGACTGGTTGGTTGCTGGCGGTTTCTTAGGCTTCATCGCGTACTTCTCGATTATGGCGGCGCTGGTGTACTACTTGCTCATTCGACCGATTTTTATGCATAAAGAGTCGTCGTTTAGTGTGCTTGAAAATGCTGTGTTGCTTGGCCTTTTGGTAGGGTACCTCATGCACAACCTCGTGGTGTTCGATAACATCATCAGCTATATCTTCTACGGTACACTTCTTGCGTTGGTGCATATGCGTGTAGCAAAACCAATGGAAAAAGTGGAAAAATTCAGCATTGACCAGAAGATGGTGACCCAGTTTGCTGCACCGATTGTGATTATTGTCACCGGTTTTGGTATGTATTTTATGAATGTACCAGGCATCAGGGCAGCGGGAGATATCATCGATGCGATGACTGCCCCTACGGTAACCGAACGTCTGGTGGAGTTTGACAGTGCGATCAGACAAGAATCTTTTGCAAATCAAGAGATTGTTGAGCAGTTGGCACAGCAAGCAATGCAGATTATTCGCAATCCGAACATTCCACCAGAAGAGAAGCAGACTATTGTCATGCGGGCTGAGCTTGAGCTTCTGAAACTGGCCGATGAGAAGCCGGGTGATGCGCGTATTCACAACTTTATCTCAGCTTTTTACCGTGCGATTGGTGCGATGGATAAGGCTCGAGAACAGGCAGCCATTGCAGTGAGTTTCTCTCCTGAGAAGCCGTCTCTACTTGCCGAACAGGCGATTGTGGAGTTGCAGGCAGGTCAAGCTGAACCCGCAGAAGAATTTTTGCAGAAAGCATTTGAGCTTGAAGAGCGGAATACACAGGTGCGGGTACTCTACGCAGCGACACTTATGCAGACCGGAAAGTTTGCACAGGCAAAAGAACTCGTAGGTGATGAGTATAAAGAGCAGTTTGCGATGAACGACTACGCACTGTCTTCTACTGAAGCTGCTGGTCAGTTCGCATATCTTGCTGAGCTCTTTGAAATACGTGTAGAGAATCAACCAAGCAATCCGCAACATCGGACAAGTCTCGCATTCATTTACAGTCAGCTTGGAGACCGTGAAAGCGCGATTGCAACACTCCAAAAAGCGTCTGAGGCTATTCCAACGTTTGAGGAACGAGCACAGTGCTACATCGGAAATCTAGAGGCTGGTAATGCGCCAGGGGAAGGGTGTGACCAGTAGCAAACTGTATGGTACGCATTGAGCAAAATGTAATACTCAAAGACTACACGACACTTCAGGTTGGTGGTCCTGCAGAGTATTTTGCTGTAGTTACCTCTGAGAAGGAACTGGATGAGGCGGTCGGCCATGCACAGCAAGAAGGGCTAGCGGTGACAGTGCTCGGTGGCGGTTCAAACATGCTCGTTTCAGACGAAGGTGTTGATGGCTTGGTAGTAAAAATGGATATCAATCCTGAGTTGGTACAAGAAGCAGGGGAGGGCACCGTCTTGGTGACTGCGGGTGCCGGCATGGAGTTTGATGACCTGGTTGCACGGAGTGTGCAACAAGGACTTTGGGGCCTTGAAAACTTATCGCATATACCTGGGTCTGTGGGTGCAACACCGGTGCAGAATGTGGGTGCATACGGGGTAGAGGTGAAGGATGTGATAACGCATGTGCGCGTGTATGATACGCTTGCACGGAAGTTTGAAGTGTTTACCGCTTCTGAGTGCCAGTTTGGGTACCGAGATTCTTTCTTCAAAACTCCGGAAGGTAAGCACTATGTCATTGTTTCGGTGACGTATCGCTTATGTCAGGATCCGCTTCCAAAACTTATATACAAAGATCTTGCGGCTTTATTTGAGGGAACAAAACCGGCACTTTCTGAAATTCGTGACGCTGTAATTGAAATCCGTAGCAAAAAGTTTCCAAATTGGAAGACTGTGGGTACTGCAGGATCATTCTTTAAAAACCCGATTATACTGCGTGAACAGTTTGTGAAGCTCCAAGAGCAATATCCTGAAATGCCATACTATGAAGTCGATGCTACACGCGTAAAGATACCTCTTGCGTGGATACTCGATAAAGTGCTCTATCTCAAAGGAGAAGGTACTACGAAGGTGGGACAGTATGCAGGGCAGGCATTGGTACTTATAAATAAAGGAGCAGCAACAGCAACAGAGATAGCAGAGCACGCCAACAGCCTAACTGCAAAAGTGAAAGAAAAAACTGGAATCGATGTACAGTGGGAAGTGACAAAGATTGGCTTTTAGAGAGTGGTGATTACAAATGAAGCGCGATGTCCAAAGGACATCGCGCTTCATTTGTCCCCACAGTGTCACCATCAGGCTCTTGTGCACAGCAGTGCACAACGCGATAATAAAGACAAGCAGACATCTCTCGGGTGGGTGGACAGTTCTTTGTATGAGAAGTCAGCGGTCGAAAGTTATTCATAAAAAGTAACTACATATGCCAGCAAAAAAGAAGGCAACACGTAAGACTCCCGCAAAGCGGAAGCCTGCAGCAAAGAAGACAGTTCGTAAGGCAGCCAAGAAGGCTCCGAAGAAGACCGCAAAGCGCACTGTAAAGAAAGCTGTAAAGAAGAAGGCTCCAGCTAAGCGAAAGCCTGCAGCGAAGAAGAAGCCAGCAAAGCGTACTGCAAAAAAGGCTGTACGAAAAACAGCACGCAAAGCGACAAAGAAAAAAGCAGCAACTCGTAAAAAGAAGAAATAGCAACGAGTAACATGCACAGAATGACCGCTCTCCACAGCGGTTTTTCTGTACGCTGTGAAGTGTTACCAGGCATAAGGGTCATGTTGCTAAGTAGAATCATGCCTTACAGGAACTGTTTAGGTTATCAATATTTTTCATACTCTAAAATATTAGTTAACCTCTTGCAAAAGTGCTTAGGCACTTTCTCACACTTCGTGCAGCTTCCACTAAGCACATCCTTCTTACAGAAGCGGTATACCTTTTGGAAATCATAGATTTCTCAAAAGGTCTTGCGAAAGTGTATAAACACTTTCTCACCCCGGACTCACTCGTTTTTAACTTTTTAGGAGTTAAAAACATCGCTCCGTCTCAAAAAGCTAGAAAAACGCCCGTAGGGGCGCGTTTCTTTATCGCTTTTTGCGTGGTATGATAGCCGGACTATGTCATTTTTAGACCGTTTTTTTGGACCTTCGTACGAGAAGGAATTGAAGTCATTACAGGCTGTGGTGGACGAAATCAATGCTGCAGAAACTGAAGTTGAAAAGCTTACCGATGCACAGCTGAAAGAAACTGCGCAGAAGTACAAGACACAAATTGCTAAAGGGGCATCACTTGATGATGTGCTTGTTGCGATGGCTGCACGAACCCGTGAAGCTGCAAAGCGTACACTTGGTTTACGCCCCTACGACGTGCAACTGGTGGGCGGTATTTTGCTTCATCGTGGGAAGATTACCGAAATGCGTACTGGTGAGGGTAAGACGTTAGTCGGGACGATCCCCGCAGCACTCAATGCACTTGCTGATGAAGGGGTGCACGTGATTACGGTAAACGACTACCTGGCACGACGTGATGCGGTGTGGATGGGGCAGGTACATGCAGCAATGGGTCTTTCTGTCGGTGTTATCAATCACGAACAGTCATACCTGTACGACGTAGGACACAAAGAAATTGATGAAGAACGCGACGAGGCCGGGTCATACAAGGTGTTCTATGAGTTTCTTCGACCGTGTACACGAACTGAAGCATATGCTGCAGATATAACGTATGGAACTAACAACGAGTTTGGGTTTGACTACTTACGAGACAACATTGAATTTGAGACAGAAAACTTACGTCAGCGTGGGCATGCATACGCTATTGTTGATGAGATTGACTCAATTCTCATTGACGAAGCACGAACACCGCTGATTATTTCTGCGCCCGCACAGTCAGGAGAAGATCTGTACACAACCTTCACCGGTGTTGCGCGTCAGCTTAAGGAAGGCGAGCACTATGAACTTGAAGAGAAGCTTAAGGCTGTGACATTGACCGACGCGGGTATTGAAGCAGCAGAAAAAATGCTTGGCATTGATAATATTTATACTGATAAAGGTATTAAGTATGTACACCACCTAGAGACTGCAGTCCGCGCAAAAGCACTGTATACACGCGATAAAGAGTACGTGGTGCGCGATGGTGAGGTGGTGATTGTTGACGAGTTTACGGGTCGCTTGCAGCCAGGGAGACGATGGTCAGAGGGGCTGCATCAAGCAGTGGAAGCAAAAGAAGGGGTTGCAATCCAAAAAGAATCTCGTACCTATGCGTCTATTACCTACCAGAACTACTTCAAACTGTACGGGAAGCTGTCGGGCATGACTGGTACGGCACTCACCTCACAAGAAGAGTTTTATTCAGTGTATGGGCTAGATGTAGTACCCGTGCCAACGAATAAACCAGTGCAACGTATTGACCACTATGACCTTATTTTCCAAACGGTGGCAGGTAAACACGCAGCAGTAATCCGTAAAGTGAAAGAGCTGCACGAAAAAGGACAACCGGTTCTTATTGGTACTGCTTCTATTGAAACTAATGAGGAGCTATCAGCAGCCCTTACTAAGGCAGGTGTGACCCACACCATGCTCAACGCAAAGAATCACGAACATGAAGGAGAGATTATTGCTGACGCAGGAAAGATAGGGAAGGTGACACTTGCAACAAACATGGCGGGGCGAGGAGTTGATATTAAGCTTGGTGGTACTGAAGCAACCAAAGCGCAGACACAGGAAGTACTCGACTTGGGTGGTTTGTTTGTACTTGGTACTGAGCGGCATGAGGCACGTCGTATCGATAATCAACTCCGTGGGCGTTCGGGGCGTCAGGGTGACCCAGGCGAGACACTGTTTATGGTTTCTATGGAAGATCAGCTCATGCGTGTGTTTGGAGGGGAACGCATCAAGAGTCTTATGGGTACGTTCGGTATTCCTGAAGATCAGCCAATTGAAAATCGCATGATTAGCAAGCAGCTTGAAACTGCACAGTCTCGTATCGAAGGATTCCATTTTGATGCACGTAAGCAGGTACTTGCATACGACAATGTGCTCAATCAGCAGCGTCAGAGCGTATACGAGCGCCGAGGCAAGCTTTTGCGCGGTTCCTTGGAGGAAGTTGACGCCGTTCTTGCAGAAGTACTTGAGGCGGTGCCTGAGGCAACAGCAGTTGTGGAAGCTAAAAAGAAAGAGTTTTCAACAGAAATATGGAACGAGCTCTTTCGTAAGCTTGCACTGCAAATGATTGACATTCTCTGGGTAGAACATCTGGAGGTGATGCAGTACACACGTTCAAGCGTCTCACTGCGTGCGTACGGACAGCGGGATCCACTGATTGAGTATCGGAAAGAGGGTATCCGACTGTTTAAGGAGATGGAGGATGAAGTGCTGCATCGTATTGCCGGGGTGTTGCCACAACTACAGCCAGAAGCACTGCAGCGTGAAGAAGAGCAGCTTAGAAAAGCACGTGCGGCCGCACAGCGTTCAGGAGGAGAAAAGGCGACTATGCCTGCGAAGCAAGCTCCACGTACTGCATCTTCACAGCCGGGGAGAAACGACGTGGTGACCATCACCAATGGCAGTGCATCGCAGACACTGAAATACAAAAAAGCACAGTCGTTAATTGAAACGGGTGAATGGAAATTAAAATAATTTGATACAGGACTCCAGGTATCTAAAGACAAAGACAGAGGTCGGACACTCACCTTTGTCTTTATTTTTACATGATACTGTCGTACCATAGGGAATATGATTACTATTATTACAAAGGTTTTTGTGATTGCGTTGGCACTGGTAGTAACTGCGAATGTGCTCCCCGGGGTAGCGCTTGCAGGACCGTATGCTGCAATTATCGCAGCAATTATATTAGGCTTTCTGAATATCCTCGTACGTCCAGTGCTGATTGTACTCACACTTCCTATAACAGTGGTGACACTCGGCTTATTTATCTTTGTTATTAACGCGGCGATGTTACTGCTGGTTGCATATTTTGTCGATGGGTTTGTAGTCTCAGGCTTCTGGATGGCGGTTTTGGCGTCATTGATAATATCAGTCATTAGTACCGTGATTAATCGACTTATTACATAAGCATGTCCCGTGAGTTGCTCATTACAGCGCTTATATTCATCTTCTCTATGTTGCTCTTTGTTGTAGATACACCACTTGCGTATCTACAGACCCAGCTTCACAGCATGGGTCTTTTTAGCTATTTTGCATTCGTGCTCATGTTAACACTTGCAGTAGTCTTCATGCCGCTGACCGTCATGCCGATTATTCCGGTCGCAGCGACTGTTTTCGGAGCGTTTCCTACGGCACTTTTAAGTATCGTAGGGTGGACACTGGGTGGGAGTATCGCTTTTTTAATTGCACGCTATGCAGGAAGACCACTTTTACAACGTTTTTTTTCACTGCAAAAGCTCTCAGAAATTGAGGCAAAGATACCCAAGGAATCACATATCTGGCTAGTCATCATTTTACGTCTAGCACTGCCTGTTGACCTCGTAAGTTACGCATTAGGTTTAACGAAATCACTAGGTTTTTCTAGTTATTTCGTAGGAACCCTTATAGGGGTAAGCTGGTTTTCTTTTGCTTTTGCCTATATGGGTGAAGCCCTATCTACGGGGAATACAATGTTACTCCTGAAGTTCCTTTTGCCCTCAATCGCTATTTTTTCACTTGGGTGGTACATTCTGCATGTACGCAAGCGTGACAAATAGTGTTCTATATGGTTTAGTATAGGCCATTATATGTTTGTAGACGAGTTAGAGATATACGCAAAGGCTGGTGACGGAGGTGATGGCGTTGTGCGATGGAATCGCATGAAGTTTCGCCCTAAAGCAGGTCCTGGTGGTGGTAACGGCGGTAACGGAGGTGATGTATACCTACGGGCTGTTCGTGATCTCAATCGACTCTCTAAATACACTGGAGCAAAGAAGTTTACCGCCAAAGATGGTGAAGCTGGCCGTTCACAAAGCCAATGGGGGAAAGGTAGTAAAGATATCTATATTGAGGTACCAGTCGGATCACAGGTAACTGATGTTGAGCGAGATCGATCCTACGAACTCATGACTGAAGGTGAGGAGGTTTGTATTCTCAGGGGTGGTCGTGGTGGTCTTGGCAACGAGCACTTTAAGTCATCAACCAATCAGACTCCTGAGGAGTCCACTGAGGGGAAGCCGGGGGAGGAAGGCGTTTTCAAAATTGAACTAGCACTCTCTGCCGACGTCGGTCTTATTGGCTTGCCCAACGCCGGCAAGTCGACACTCCTTAATAACTTCACGAACGCATCTTCACAGGTCGGTTCGTATGCGTTTACGACACTGGAACCACACCTCGGTGATCTGTATGGGTATACTATCGCAGACATTCCTGGTTTGATCGAAGGAGCATCCGAAGGGAAGGGGCTTGGACACAAATTTTTACGTCATGTATCACGTACAAAAATGCTTCTTCACCTTGTTTCACTGGAGCATGAGGACCCAATTTCTGAATATTTTAAGGTAAAAAATGAGCTAGCAAAATTCCAAAAGGAGTTAGCTGACAAAGAAGAGTGGATTATCTTCACTAAAAAAGACCTTGTGGATAGCCATATAATTGAAGAGGTATTGAAAGATATTGACAAACACAATAAACGTGTGTTTGTAATCTCTGAAAATGATGGTGAAAGTATCAAAGATGTACGCGATGCACTCACCGTACACCTAGGAAACGATCTCGAGTAGCGAGATTTGTGATAGTATTATCCGGTATGAATGGATATAAAACAACAATTGGTATCGAAGTTCATGCAGAACTGAAGACAAAAAGCAAAATGTTCTGTGGTTGTACGAATGATCCGCACGCTGCAGAAGCAAATGCAAATGTTTGTCCTGTCTGTATGGCACACCCGGGGACACTCCCGACCGTTAACAAGGAGGCAGTGCACTTAGTAATGCAAATTGGTACTGCAATAGGAGGTGAACTTGCACAATATAGTGAGTTTGATCGAAAGAACTACTTTTACCCTGACATTCCCAAGGCGTATCAGATCAGTCAGTATCAGTTCCCGTTTGTCTCAGGAGGTTCGCTTGCTGGAGTGGAGCTTACACGCATCCACTTAGAAGAAGACACTGCACGTAGTCAGCACGATGACGTAAACGAAAAAAGTTACGTTGACTACAACCGAGCTGGCGTGCCATTAATGGAGCTAGTGACTGAACCCGTAATCCATGATGCACAGACGGCAGGGAGGTTTGCTCGAGAACTCCAGCTCTTACTTCGAACACTTGACGCATCGGATGCAAACATGGAGCGTGGTGAGATGCGTGTTGAGGCAAATATCTCTGTGAGTAAAACAGACACACTAGGCACAAAGGTTGAAGTAAAGAATCTCAACTCGTTCAAGTCAGTGGAAGGCGCAATCGAATACGAGGTGAAACGACAGGTAGAACTCCTAGAGGGTGACGGGACAGTTATACAAGAAACTCGTGGTTGGGACGAGAACCGGAACAAAACCTTTTCACAGCGAGTGAAGGAGTCAGCTGATGATTACCGATATTTCCCAGATCCTGATATCCCGAAGTTTAAACGATCCGAGATTCCTGAATTCTCGGAAGCTAGCCTATCCGAGATCTCGCTTGAAACACCTGAAAATAAAAGGCATTTTTACCGAGATCTCGGATTACCGGACGATCAAATTGAAATCGTCATTGCAGATACATTGCGTGATGCATTCATCAAGGAAACGACCAAAATGCTCTCAGGAAAGAAAGAAATTGCCACTATGGGTAATTACTTCACTTCCGACGTTTTAGGCATGTGTGACGCTGAAAACCTCACCTTAGAAGGGGTGCATGCAGAGCAATTCGCTGCGCTCATTAAGCTTGTGGTTTCTGGTGAGCTAAACTCGCGTGTAGCAAAGGATCTACTTAAGGAAGCAGTCTTTGATGGACAGAACCCTCAAAAAATGGCTGAAGAACGTGGTTTATTGCAGAAGAATGCAGAAGAAGACCTTATCCCAATTGTTGACGCTATTATTGCCGAAAATGACTCTGTAGCTACAGAATATAAAGAAGGTAAAGAGACCGCTCTGAAGTTCCTGATCGGACAAGCTATGAAAGCCACCAAAGGTGCTGCAAATCCAGGCGTGCTCACCGAGCTTTTCAATAAACGTATCAAATAAGAACGTCATCCACAAAAACCAGCCCTCGTGTGCTGGTTTTTGTTTTTGCGAACATGTATACTGATTGAAGTATGAACTCCGTAAACGTTGATGGAAAAAACTATGTAAAAGCAAAGGATCTCGCCAGAGATCTCGGCTACACGGCAGACTATGTCGGACAGCTTTGTCGAGCGGGGAAGGTTGATGCACAGCTGGTGGGACGCAGTTGGTACGTAAATGAGGAGTCACTGCAGGAACACAAGCGTGGTCGCTACCGCAGTAACAAGCAAGAGACTATTAAAGAGGTTGCGCGAACACTGAGGGCAAAAGACGTTGACGACGATTCGCATAAAATAACAGTGCATCTTCAAGATGGTGAAGAGAATAAAAATGAAGGATATGCAAACCAATCGTTTTATACACGGGCAACTGCTCCGGCTACAGCTACAAAGTATCACACTGATGAAGCAGAACTTATTCCGGGTGCTGATAAAAATATCTCCAAAACCGGCAGGATCGGTGTGCGTTTAGCTGATGCGCAGAACCTAAAAATTACATCGAAAGGAAAAACGTTCGATTTTGACCCAACGCAACGACAACAGCTACGCTTTAGGGGAAAGCTTTCAGTTCTGGATGTCGAGGATGAGCTTGAAGTTGCCGACGAAGATGAACTTGAAGAAAAGAAGTTGTTGGATCAAAAAACTGCATTTCAGAATCGGGTTGCACAAAAGACTTTTACCGGAGAAGTTTCAGAGATAAAAAATGATAAGGCTGAACGCAAGACAGCCGAAAAAACTAGTAAAATCAACGTAAAACACCGACGTCCAACCACAAAGCGCAAGAAGCGCGACCTTCCCTTTGAGCATAACTCGCAGGGAGTGCTTAGTATGCAGCGTGAGCGGATTGTAGGGAGAAATCCAGTTGGCGGTACGTTACGTGTAGATACACACGCTACTGTTGACCCTGTTTCTCCAGGAAGAAGGACCTTTTTAGTTGTTACAACAACGCTTATGGCCATTATTTTAGGCGTTTTAGTGACAAGTGTGGAGCAAACAACCACTATAGTTAATGGTGAGGTGGTGGTGCGGTATACCCTGGATTTTGAAAATATTGTAGCTGCTGCATACGATGCATTTCGGTAGTACCCCTAAATCCATAAACTCTGTGTTGTATTAGCCGATCGCTTCGTTGGTACTGACGAAGACGAAGAAAAAGCTAGTTTTTCGTCGTAGACGGCAGCAAAGCTGCCGTCTTTGTAAACAGAATGCGAAGCAATCCAGATCTTGTGGATTCAAGTGTAGTGGCACCTATGCTCATTAATTTTCTGGATCGCTTCGACAGTAGTCTCGCGAAGACGGAAAAACCAAAGGTTTTTCCGTAGACGGCAACAACGTTGCCGTCATTGCGAGCTTCTGCGAAGCAATCCAGATCGTTTATTGTTGGAGCATAGCTCTGTTGTTGAGTTTTAATTAGTATAGGTGCCGGTAGTACCGTTTGGGATTGTTTGAACGATATATCTCAGTTTTTAAGCGGGTTTTTTATCCCCATGCATGTCACCTAAAATACACGAAAAAGCTATAAAATATATAGTGATTTCGTATGTCGAAGGAACTTGAAATTGATGGCGTCCGATTTGAATCTAGTGCATCTGTTGCGCAGCGTTTTAACTACACTCAAGACTACGTAGGGAGACTTGCGCGAGAAGGAAAAGTGACCGCTTCAAGAGTTGGTCGCTTTTGGTTTATTGATGTTTCATCTTTTGAGAAATTTATCGAAGACTCAGAAGAAGAAAAGCGGCAGCGTTCACAAGCGTTGCGTGAAGAGCGGAAGCAGGAGCGGGTGGCGGTTACAAGCAACGCATCAGCGTCTCGGGTCAAAAAGAAAAGGGTGATACAAGTACCAACACGAACTCACACGTTCGCAGAACAATACGCAGCGCTGGCACAAGCAGTCGCGGTTGTGTTCTGCGGGCTTCTCGTGGGAGCGCTTGGATGGTCAGCACAAGAGCTTCAGCTTGCACAGCTGGAGCGTGGTGCTGGTGCAATTACAGCTCAGGTACAAGAAGTATTTGCACGCGTAAGTGATGTGGCCAAAGAGAACGTTACTGTCTCAAGCTCTGTGCAGCAGGCTCTTGTTATAGAAGCGGCATTAGAAACATCTGTCTTTGCTGAGTTTCCAGTGCAGTCGTACGACAGAGAGTTTCTGCCGAACCTAGATACGACTGAGACTGACACGCTATATCCATTCTCCGATGAGACTCAGATGGTGCGTGAAGAGGATGGTGTGCAGGTTGTGCGCCCGGTTTTTGAAAGTACGACAGAAGAGGTTGAGTATCAAGTTTCAGCGCAGACGCTTAAGAAAACTACCAGGTAGCCTATGAATATTCTTAAAACACAACAGAATATTCTACGAAGCATCTGCGGAAAAGGTGCGACCTTAAGGATCTTCGCAGAAGCGGGTGTACGGTCTTTGCTTTTATACAGAAGGTCGAAAGGAAAAGGTAGGGTGCGATACAATGATACATATAATATGTATATGTATGCGATGCGTATAGCTAGAGCAAGCTCTTTTTCTTTTGTGTTCCTGCTGCTAAGCGGTTTGGTAGCCAATGTGCAGGCGCAGGCACTGCCAAGTGCGGTGACTGTGAGCTTACTTGATAGCGTGAATGTTATTGAGGGGATGGTGGTATCTGCCCAGGAAGACACAGGAGCATATGTACTTTCTGGAAGTATCGACGATGCACAAGTGTATGGCGTCGTTGCTGCACAGCCACCAGTGGTTTTTGCAACTGAAGGAACAAACACTTCGGTTATTACTGAGGGCATCGCGCTGCTGCGAGTGAATAACCAAGGAGGGGCAATACAGCGTGGGGACTTGTTGGTAACGTCCTTAGAAACCGGTGTGGCAATGAAAGCCTCGGAAGAACAGGTATATGTGTTTGCCATCGCGCTACAGGCGCTACAGGAAAGCCAGGGAGTGATTCAGGCTGAGATAGGTGCAGAGCGAGCGCAGTTGTTGCGTGCACAACAGCGAGAGATTGCAGCTGCAGCACTTGCAGAGGATCTGACAGTAGAAGACCCAAAGAAATTATCGTTTATCCGTGCCGCGATTGCGGTGCTGCTTGTGGTGGGTGCGCTTGGCTTCTTGCTCTACAGTTTTCGCTCACTGCTTACCCATGGTGTTGTTTCAGTGGGGCGTAACCCACGTGCAAAGGGATCCATTATGACGTTTTCGTTTGCGAACTTTGTGTTTGCACTCATCTTATCTGCAGCAGTGGTATTTATTGCTGTTGCGGTACTGGTGTTGCCGTTGTAGGTGCCTGACGATTTGCAACCCGCGTACGTACGTTCGAAATTTCGTTCGCAATTGCGAACGAAATTTCGAACGCAAAAACGAGACTATGCGGTACACAATGCATCTAAGAGATATATACAGAGAACAATATACCTGTGTGTAGTTTTCCTTGGTGAAGTACCTGCTGCTACGGTAGTATAGTATAGAGCAGACTTAAAAATCCTACGCAGAGAAGATTCTGTTTTTTCTGCTCCGGTTCGTCGATGTATAAAATTCGGCCAAAAAATCACTAAAATTTATTACCGCACTATAGTACGGCTCAAAATTTTATTCATTTTCTTTCTCGAATTTTAGACACTTTTGGAACTCGGAAGATTTCCAGGTCTGCTCTAGAAAAGCTTTTATATTTTATATGTTCTTTGGTTTTGAGATTCTTGTTGGGGTGTTCGTTGGAGTACTTATTGCGACCATTGTGGTGGTGGTTATTCAGATTCGCACGACCAGTCAGATAAGTAAGTTGACCTTCCCAGCGTACGAGTACGCGATTAAAAAAGCTGAGGCTGAGGCTGATGCAATTGTGATTGATGCGCGTAAGAAAGCACGTGGGATTATGATTGAGGCTGAAAAGGCAGGTCAGGCGATGGTAGGAAATTACGACACACAGGCGAATGGTATTCAAAAAAAATATGAAGCAGCACTCGCGCGACAAACTGAAAAGGTAGTGCAGGAGTTTAAAGCAGGTGCTGCAGAGCAGGTGCAGAAGTTGTATGCGGTAACCAGCACTGCTGAAAAAGCAATTACCACTGAACAAAAGAAGGTAACGGACAACGTAGTGCGTATTAACGCGTCGCTTGAAGAAGTGGCAACGAAGGCTGAACATCGTACGCAGGAGGTAATCAATGCACTTGATAAGCGGCTTGAGCGTGTGGGTGCGGCCATTGAGGCATCGTTGAAGGAAACACAAGAAGGTGGAGCGAAGAAGCTACAGGAACACCTTGGTAGTTTGCAGGGCGTAGCTGACGATCATATCGAGGTGTACGCAGCGTCACGAAAGAAATTGCTTGATGCGCACATTGAGCAGCTGGTTGACGCAGTGGTCATGAAGGTTCTTCATAAGCAGTTGCCGGTTTCAGAACATGGCTCACTGGCCCGTGACGCACTTGAGGAAGCTAAGAGTAAACATATTCTATGATCACCGACACTTCAGCACTACTACAAAAAATGCTGGAGAATACGTATGCCCAGGCGGATATGTATCGCCGTTTAAGTGTACTTCGGCAGTGTGTTGAGTATGCAGTTTTTACCGAGACCAGCATGTCCTACGAAGAGGAGTGCACACTTTTTCTCTCAAAGCTTGATAATCGGGAAGATGCAATCGCAGTGCAGGCGTGGGGGGACGATGTCTTTCGTGCGTTTACAAAAAAGAACATCGGCAAGCTCATGCAGGAGTTGCAGGAGAAAGTAGATACGCTGCCGCTTCTGAAGCTGTATGTAGCGGTGGCGTTACCTGAAGAGGAGGTTGCGAAGATAGCAAAATGGTGTCGAGCGGAGGTGCGCGATGGTATGCTTTTGGATATGCAGGTTGATCCACAGGTTGCAGGTGGCTGTGCGTTTGTGTGGGACGATACACACCATGACTTCTCGTTTCATAGTCGCATGAAGGCAGTGCCGGGTGCAATCACACAGGAATTAGAGAAGTATGCGAAAAACGAATGATCGAGACTATGAAGTTGGCTTTGTAACGCACACCAAGCGGTACCTTTTGTCTATTGAAGGGTTGCCGTCTGCGAAGGTGAACGACTTGCTGATGGATGATGAGGGTCATCTGGCGATTATACGTTCACTTGCCGATGATCACGTTTCTGCGTTGGCATTGTCAGCAACAGCGGGGCCAGGTGATCGCTACAGATACTTTGAGGGTGACTTTATGTACTCGTGTGGGGAGCCGCTTTTTGGACGTATTATAAACGCACTGGGGGTACCGGTAGATGGAAGAGGCTCACTTCCGCCCGGAGACGTACCACTACGACTGGAGCTTGATGCGCCGGGGATTGAGCAGCGGGTACCGATTCATGAGCAACTGAATACCGGTGTGACCGTTGCGGACCTTATGATCCCGATTGCAAAGGGGCAGCGCCAGCTCTTGTTTGGGCCGATGCGTAGTGGAAAGACGACGTTTTTAACCGAGACGGTGCTGCAGCAGAAGTCGGAAGGGACAGTATGTATCTACGCGGTGCTTGGAAAACCAGTGGCTGGACTGCGGAAGGTAACGGACACCATTCTCGCGGGAGACGAGAAAGGAAAAGTGATTGTGATCGCAGCACTGTCTGACGAGCCTGCGTCGATGATTGCACTCGCACCATCGGTCGCATATCTCTTAGCAGAGCACTATCGCTCACAGGGAGAGGATGTGTTGGTGATCCTCGATGACCTTGATGCACACGCGAAGTATTTGCGTGAGATTGGTCTCTTAGAAGGACGGTTGCCGAGTAACGAATCGTACCCGGGAGACATTTTTTACCAACACGCCCACCTTATGGAACGCTCAGGACACTTTAATGAACAGCTTGGTGGAGGCTCGATTACATCGCTACCGGTGGTGCAGACTGACCTGAAGAACTTCTCCGACCTGATTCCGACAAACCTGATGGCGTGTACTGATGGCCACTTTGCATTTTCGCCATCGTTGCGTGCTGAGGGTATCCATCCGTCGATCAGTATTGAACAGTCAGTAACGCGTGTAGGGCGACAGTCACAAGAGACGATGCAAAAGGAGCTCACCACAAAGCTACAGATTTTACTTGGAAGTTTTCGACAGCAGATCGAGTACGCACAATTTAGTGCGGACTTAAGTACACAGACAAAAGAGACACTTCGACGCGGTGCGATTGCCGAGGCATTGCTTCGGCAAGATCCGTATCGTCCTGTGGCAACCGGGGCGCAAGTCTTGCTTTTAGCATTGTTGTTCACCACGTTTTTTGACGGTAAGGATGTGAGTTATGTCACACGATATAAACCAATCTTGCTTGAGACACTGGGATGGCATAAGTCATTTGCGCAGATGCGTACCGATGCACTGAAAAAAGCAGTGTACGATGATTTTATAGCGCAGCTACAAGCACTGTTGCCGGTGTTGGAAAAAGTATGTCAGCAATAAATGAATTGCGCGAAGAACTTGCGCGCACAGAGACTGCACAGTTTGTGACCACTATGTTGCGTGACATTAGCGCGACCCGGTTGCAGTCTATTCGTGCTGCGTATGAGGCAAATGAACGATACTTCCTGGAGCTCCATGGTTTGATGCATTTGATTCACACATATTCTGCGAAAAAAGGTATTCCGTTACCACCGGCGGAAAAAGGGAAGGTGTATGTGGCACTCACCTCCAATCGACGTTTTTATGGGACACTCAATGTGGACGTTATGCAGGCACTGTATGAAGCAAAGCAGAAAGACCCAGAAGCATCCTGTGTGGTTATTGGGCAGACGGGGAAGCAGATTATCGCGCGTACGCCGAAGTTTGCCGGCATGAAGCCATCCTACCACGCGTTTGCAAAAGATGAGCCAACCCCTGAAGAGATTGTACAGATGGTTGAGAAACTCAAGCAGCATGCTGAGGTATTTGTGGTGCATCCGACGTATGTCAATGCCTTCGAACAAAAAGGGAAAACAACCGACCTTACACACGTGCCACATACTAAAGCAGAAGAAGCAAAGACGTTTGAGTATCTCATTGAGCCAGACATTCCACGGATGCTTGATTTTTTCAAAACGCAGATCCGTCTGGTGTTGTTCGATCGCGTGGTGCTGGAGACACGTCTGGCACTTACGGGAGCTCGCTTGATGAAAATGCAACGCGCACGTGAACGTGCGGAGGAAATGCTTATCTCAGAGCGACGACTCATCCATAAGGAAGTGCGTACTATGCAGAGTATGCGTTTGCTGGAGACCTTCACAGGGTACAATAATGAGAACACGTTATGAAAAAGCCAGAGCAGGACATGCAAAGCGCTGTGTTGGCTTCCATTAAAAAGCAAATGGAAGAACGTGCGCCACAATGGAAACATACCATCAAGCCTAAGAATGCGTATGCTGCTTCGTCGCGCCCTACAACTGCAAAAAAGCCACAACAGAAAGCCAAACAGGAAACACAGAAAGACACAAAGCAGCCTACAGCACAGCAGGTAGTACAACCAGTTCCCGATCACATATCACAGTCAGTGCCACGTCCGGTTCTCAAGGAGGTACACAAGGAAACTGCTTTGCAACAGACAAAGCAGAAATCACTACCGAAAAAACAAAAGAAAGACCTGTATGTAGGTCGCATACGTGGTGTGCTTGGGCAGATTGTACGTTTGGAATGTGACGGAGCGTATCAGCCACCGCTGCGTGAACTGCTTACCTCTGCTGATAATCCAGATATTCGTCTTGAGGCGTATGCATACGAAGGAAGTCATACGCTCTACTGTCTCCTACTTTCTGAGGTGGATACCATTGCGCGCGACGTGAAGATTGTTTCAACGGGGTCACGTATCACGGTGCCGGTTGGCAAGGCAGTGTTGGGGCGCGTAATTGACCTCTATGGTGAGCCAATCGATGGACAAGGGGAACTAATGCGTAAGGTGGAGAAGACGATCTATCGTGACTACAAAGAGACGGTTGCGGGGAGTATTGTCCGGCCAAGCGAGATTCAAGAAACAGGTATTAAAACTATCGACTTTTTTGTTCCGCTGATGCGTGGTGGAAAGATGGCACTGGTTGGTGGTGCGGGTGTGGGGAAGACGACGCTGCAGGAGGAGATTTTGCGCAACGTAGTGTACGAAGGCTCGGGAGTATCGGTGTTTGCGGGTATCGGTGAGCGTATTCGTGAAGGGCATGACCTTTGGGAGTCGCTTAACGAACACAATGTAATCGATCGAACGTCACTGGTGTTTGGACACATCAATAAAAATGCTGCAGTACGTGCGCTCACGGCCGCTACTGCGGCGACACTGGTAGAGTATTTCCGTGATGAAGAGAAACAGGATGTACTGTTTTTCGTAGATAACGTATTTCGGTTTCTGCAGGCAGGTAGTGAACTTTCGACACTTCTTGGGCAATTACCTTCTGAGTTTGGGTATCAGCCAACGCTCCAATCAGAGATCGCGGAGTTTGAAAACCGTTTGTATTCAACCGTTGACGCTGCGGTGACTTCAGTACAGACGGTGTACGTGCCTGCTGATGAGTTCGGTAACCCCGCGGTGTCTGCAACCATGCCGCACATGGATGCGGTAGCGATTCTTAACCGCGACCTAACCTATGAAGGACGCTATCCGGCAGTTGACCCGTTTACCTCAAGTTCTACTGCATTAAGTCCCCGTGTGGTAGGTGAGGAGCACTACAGTGCAGCAACTGAAGCGATCGAGGTACTCAACCAGTACAAGCAGCTGTCGCGTATTGTGTCGATTGTGGGTGAGGAGGAGCTTTCACAAGAGAATCAGCAGCGCTACCAGCGTGCACAGAAGCTCTTAAACTACATGACACAGTCATTTATCATTACGGAGGTAGAAACAGGTCGTAAGGGGGTAAAGGTTCCACGAGAGCAGGTGGTGCGGGATGTACGCGCTATCCTTGATGGTAAACTCGACAACGTACCCGCAGATAAGTTTTTCTATATTGGTGACCTGGTTTCTGCTGGATTACTACCAAAATCATGACCGAAAGTATCAAAGTGCGCATAATGTCCCCAGTTGCCCTGGTTTGGGAGGTGGACGCACGTTCCTTAAGTGCAGAAAACCTTGAGGGACCATTTGATATTTTGCCTGATCATGCACGTTTTTTATCACTCATACGTAAGTTGCCGATTCATGTTGTGCTTGTTGATGGTACAAAAAAAACATTTACGTTTGAAAATGCGATGCTCTATTTTAAGGACAATGTTGCAGTGGTATATATACAAGAAGAGCTCCAGCAGATTTAGGTCTTACAGTCCTGAATCCATACACTCTTTGCTACATTACTCGATCGCTTCGTGAACACTCGCGAGGACGACGAAAAAGGTAGTTTTTCGTCGTAGACGGTAGCAAAGCTGCCGTCTTTTTAAGCAGTATGCGAAGCAATCCAGAGTGTATGGACTTTGGGTTACAGGGGCTATTCACTACTCACAAATTGTATGCAAACATTATTTTTACGGTTTGCGTGCATGCTATTATTAAGCGTAAGCAGGGCGGTTGTAGCTAATGTGTGAAGCTACAAACGTGTGATGGGCTACCGATCTGCAGGCGATACCCTATGCGTATCAATATACGGAATAAAGGTAAAACGCGTTTTGTACAACGTATGCTTTTGATAGGTATGCACCTTGCTCTTTGGGTGTTCCTCTTTTTTAATAGTACAACGTACGCACACGCTGCAGAAACAGAACCTTCTTTTGCTGATTCAACAAAATCAGTGATCCAGGAAGTATTCCGACAAATGGAGGGAGTCATGGCGTACACTGCACAGGCGATTGATGCTGTATTCTCAAGTACCGTGCGTGCACAGCAGGAACAACAGGACGATGTTGGAGACATCGATATTCCTGATCCATTGCCGATTACCTCAACCCAATTTCCGTTAGCAGGTGTTGGTGTGGGTACGCTGATTATCAACGCGCCACTTTCCGTAACCAATACGCTGAGCGCAACCGGCGAGACATTTTTAGCCACTACCACCGTTGCGGGGTTATTGTCTGCAGAAGAGCTTGCACTTGAGGCGTTGTCGGTGTCGGGTCTGGTGAGTGCCGGAGCGTTCTCTGGCGGTCGACTTTCGATACAAGGTGCTGCACAGGTGGGGTCACTTGACGTCGCTGCTGCAGCCACACTTGCAGAGCTTTCGGTTTCTGGAGATACGTCAGTGAATGGTTTAACCATAAGCGGACAGGCGTTGGTTGCATCTCTCTTGGTTCAAGGAGCGACACAACTTACTGGACTTCTTGAAGCAGATGGTGGTATTAACACCAATGGTGCCGATGTTGATCTTGGAGATGGTTCTATCTTCGCTTCAAACATTGTGAATGAAGTCCTCGCAGGTGACGGTGTGACGATTACGGGTACTACTTCAGCACCGATTATATCGGTCGATCTTGATAGCGTGGTAACCGAAATAAATGGTGATTCCGGTGAGATTACCATTCGTGGCGGTACTGACATCAGTGTGAGTAACTTGCGTATTAACAATACTTCAGACCTTGCCAGTGTACGTGCGCGAGGAAGTTGTACAGACTGTATTACTGATAGTAACGTCGTGAACGCGCTGACGCTAACCGGCGGCACGATCGACGGTGTGATTATTGGGTCAAGCACAGTTGCAGAAGCATTCTTCAGTGACGTGACGATTGGTACTACAACAGCTACCACTGCAAACTTTGCAGTGTTTGGTAGCGGGACTGCAAACTTTGGTGGAGGCATTAATCTCGATACAGGCTGTTTCTCAATTGGAGGTATTTGTGTAGCGTCTGCAGCCTCATCGACATCATATATAGGTCTGTTTGATACACCGAGCTCATTGCTTGCTGGGTCAATCCAGTATGCAAATGCATCAGGAACTGCATTGGTGCAATCTACAAACTTCGTGTTTGACGGGTCTGCGCTTGCAATCGGTACCACTACGCCAGCTGCAACCCTTACGGTCGAGGGAGACACGGCACTTACCGGAACAACAAGTGTTGTTGGTACCTTTAGTGCAACGGGTGGTGTAACACTCGGAGGCACTCTTGGTGTCACGGGCAGTACCACGATTTCAGACAGTCTGGTGGTGAACGCCAGCTCAACCTTTACTGACACGCTGACGGTAGGTAGCTTTGTGACGTTGCAATCTGATCTTTCAGTCATCGGAACGTCTACCATCGGTGGTGGCTTGGTGGTCAGTGGTGCAACGACGCTGTCTGATGCGATCACTATCGATGGTAACGTTTCCGTGCAAAATGGTGCCACATTCCGCCTGTATGATGCTGACAGCAGCAATTACGTTGCGTTTACGGCCTCCACATCGCTTGTGGGTAATACCACGTGGGTGTTGCCTAATGGTGACGGTAACGCTGATGAGGTGATGGTAACTGATGGAAGTGGAAACATCCGCTTTGAGCCAGTGAGTGCCATTGGAGGTGGGGTAACACAGTACACGAACCTTATTGATACACCCGCATCGTTTACTGCAGGGGCAATTCAGTACGTGAACGCAAGTGCAACAGCGATGACGCAGTCGGCAAATTTATCGTATGATGGTTCCTCACTTGCAGTTGGTACTCCAACATCAACAGCAACGCTTACGGTAGATGGTTCGGTTGATTTTGTTGCGTATGACGGAACGATTGACTTTAGCTATGATGATGCATCGAAACTTATAGGTGTGGGTACAGAAAGTCCGACTGATAAAATCACGCTGCAACGTGGATCGTTTACACAAATTGGTGGCTCTGCAGGAAATCTCTACAGCCCAACGCTTGAGAACACGGTTGGTATTGGTGATACAGCATATGATATTGAAATCGCTGGTAGTTACGCGTATGTAGTCTCTGATGTAACGGGTGACGAGTTTCATGTCTTTGATATCGGAGATGTGGCGCAGCCGAATGAAATAAGTAGTTTGAGTCTTCCTTCATATGGAAATGCGCTGACCGTCTCAGGTGGGTATGCATATGTGGTGACTGGTTTTGCTGGGGACGATTTTCATGTGATTGATATTTCTGATCCACTCAATCCAAGTGAGGTTGATTCAGTCAATTTACTTGCTTCGGCAAATGATGTAGCCGTCTTGGGGAAGTACGCCTATGTAGTTACCGATGGGTTAAATAGCAATTTCCAGGTTATTGATATTAGTATACCAACAGATGTGCGACAGATCGCGTCGACGTCGCTGCCTACCAATGCAACAGGTGTAGTCGTACAAGGAGATTATGCGTATGTGACATCAGAATCAGGAGGAACAGATTTTCATGTGATTGATATTTCTGATCCTGAGAACCCATCCGAGACTGATTCTCTTAATTTGGCTGATGCAGCAAATACCGTTGTGGTTGCAGAATCAGGACTGTATGCGTACGTGGGCACAAACTCGACAGGTGACGACGTGAGTGTGATTGATATTTCTGATCCATCAAATATTAGTGAAGTCAATGGTATTAATCTCGGTGTGAGTGTAACGGGTATGAAACTTGTTGGTGATATTTTGTATGCATCGAGTCTTACTGCGGGCCAGGATGTACATGTGATTGATGTGTCGAGTCCTTCAAATCCTGTAGAGATTGGAGGTGCAGACCTCGGGAGCGGAAACACATATGCGGTAGCGGTTGTTGGTCAGTATGTCTATGTAACTTCAAATGCGGGTATTGTGGTGGTTGGTATCTCGGGTGTGAAATCGCAGTCAGTGCTTACTCGCTCGCTACAGACTTCAAACTTGTTTGTCGCAGGAGGTGCAAACTTTGTGAGCGACCTAACTGCACAAGGGTCTTTGTTTGCCGGTGGTGATATTCAGAGTACTGGTGTGTTGCGAATTTCAGGTACTGACGCTTCACATGTTTTGGGTGCGTTTAGTGTAGGAACGACATCAACAACCACCGGCCTTTTGGTTGACGGAACGATGCAAGCAACGAACTTGCTTGGTGGAGCGGTAAATCTCACTACTGACGCAAATGGCAATGTCATCCGTGACCCATCCGACGCACGCCTGAAAACTAACGTAGTGACGCTTGAGGATCCTCTTGAGTCGCTGTTGCAGCTACGGGGAGTACGCTATCAGTGGCGTGACAAAGAACGCTTTGGATATCAAGCTGAAATTGGTTTCATTGCACAAGAAGTCGACCTTGTGCTTCCAGAGGTGGTGCGTAAGGGAGGAGACTATTGGTCAATCAACACGCGGAACATTCTTGCAGTAGTTGTGGAAGCAGTGAAAGAAGTGTGGGCTGAGCTACAGGGAACACAGGATGAAGTTGATGATTTACGACAGCGTATCGGTCAGCTAGAAGCACAGCTTGGTGAGCCAAATGAGTACAAGGAGGAAGGTGAAGGAGAAGTATCGGGAGCGGAACAAGAAGATCTGCAGCATGAGACAGAACCGGAAGATGAATCGGAGGATCAAGAAAACCAGACGGTCGTCACAGAACCAATAAAGGAAAAAGAAGAAGACATTTCAGTGGGTGTTGGTGAAGAAAATCAGGAAGCGGAACCATCTGGTGCAGTTGAGACAGTTTCGGAGGAAGTAGCTGCTGAAGAAACAGAGGTCGCTGCGTCAAGTACTGAAACGGTAGTAATAAATGAAGAAGCGGATACAGAAGCACTATCGGGAAATGAAGCGGCCTCGGAGATATCAGAAGACCAGGAGCGTGCCGAAGTAGATTCAGTGATTGAGGCACAGCAAGAGGTTGTACAGGATGAGTCAGAACTACCTGAGGTGACGGCAGCAACAGAGGAAGAGACAGGCACCATAGATAAGGAAGTTACTGAAGCGGTTGAAGTTACAGAAGAAAATTCTACAGATCCTGGTGCTGTATAGACGTTTGTAGTGTATATAACTTATCCACAAAGCGGAAGGTTGCGATGCTTTTTTGTATGGGGGCACTGTATAATTTAGTCATACTTAATAATCCTAAGTAGGCAATCTTAAAAATGCACAACTTAAAAAAACAAAATCCTATAGTGGCTGCTCTAACAGCAACTATTGGCACCGCTGTAATCGCAGCAATGGCGTATTTATTATTTGAACCAACTGCGATGCTTGCAGCAACTGACACGGATAGCTTTACCGTGCGTCAGGAAATTGGTGCTGAGATCTCATTCTCAACAGTATCAGGCGACATCAATATGGGTGGTTCTGCAATCGGTGGTGCAACCGGTGGTAACCGAAATGGTTCAACAACAGTCGGTATTACTACTAACAATGCTGCCGGATATCAGCTTGATATCCAGTTTGAGAGCGCAAACGGTATGGAGCACCCAACGGAGACTGACTTTATTGATTACTATGCCACCACGTCACCTGACTACACCATGAATCTCGGTGCAAACAGCAGTGGATTCGCATACTCAGTTTCATCAACAGCACCAACAAACTCAATCTCGTCGTTTGACAATAACGGTAGCTCATGTGGAGTTGGTTCAAATAAAAGCATCAGCAACTGTTATGTAATGCAGGGAACGCCGACATCTGGTGCAACAATTGTTAATACTACAGACACGGCAACTGACGAGCTTACTACTATCGGGTTCCGGGTTATGGTTGCAGCAGGATCAGGTCTTGCGAACGGATTCTACTACGCAACAACAACATTAACCGCTACAACAAACTAATAACGTCTCTAGGTAGTATCTAACGCCTACTGAGGTATCTACCAAACGTTAGCTTTCCTCGAAAAGCATGGATGTGTTATACTAGCAACTATAATTTTGAAGAAAATGACTATAGATAAGCAGGTATCACTCACAAACGTTATTCTCGGAGCTGTTCTATTAACACTCATCGCTTTGCCGATGAGTGTTTTTGCGCAAAGCACAGCAACGAGTTCTTCTGACACAGAAGAAGTTGCGACTTCTACTGAAAAAATAGTAGCTACAGCACCCACAGTTGATCGTGTCTACGATAATTACAAACGTGAAGAATTGCCGCAGTCAAACAAAGTATTTAATGACTTTGTGGTAGGGCCTGGTCGTTTTTCCCTTGAGATCGCACCAGGGGAGAGTAAAACGGTTATTGTAAATATTTCCAATCGTCTTGGCAGCAAACGTCTCTTCCAATTTGATGCTGAAGATATGACCGCAGGTGGTGGTGAAAATGAAGGAACGATCAAGCTCTTGGGTGATGAAGTTGGTCCATACACTATTAAAGATTACATATCAGTACCGTATGATCGCTTTTATATCGAAAACAACGAACGCGCAGTGGTGCCCGTGACGGTTTCTATTCCAGCTGACGCTGAACCGGGAGGTTTCTACGGTTCTATTTTGACAGAAGTGATGCCTGATGAAACACAGGTAGTTGAGGAGGATGTTGCTCCCACAGCTCCGTTGGTAACGCGTATTGGTACACTTTTTTACGTAACAACACCAGGTGAGATCGCGCAAGAAGGTTCGTTGGTTGATTTTGCGACACTCCCTGATAAGTCTTTCTATCTCGGAGGACCGGTTAATATGGGGATTGTATACGAAAATACTGGCTCAGTGCACCTTACACCGTACGGTACCGTTTCAGTTACCAATATTCTCGGAGATACAGTTGGTTTGGTTGAGCTTGATCCATGGTACGTCATGCCACAATCAGTGCGTACACGCGAAATATCTTGGGATCGAGAGTTTCTTCTCGGTCGCTATACGGTAACGGCTGAC
This sequence comes from uncultured bacterium, assembly GCA_913050645.1. GTDB lineage: Bacteria > Patescibacteriota > Minisyncoccia > Phycocordibacterales > UBA918 > OLB19. The sequence goes on from CAJXAG010000004.1 coordinate 25,927, forward strand.
ATCGAACGTGGATACGGAAATCAGACTGATACACTCTCTTTGGTTTTCTGGGTCTTTCCATGGAAAATAATCGCCACAGTGTTTGCAGGCGTCTTTATTTTCTTCCTGATTCTTCGGTTTATTCTGCGAAACTTTGAGTTTAAGCGTAAGTGATAGAGTACATGCGTGAGTTGTTCTTACTGGCTAGTTCTTCACTCATAGTTACACTCGTGATTGTTTCGTTGACTTCTGTAACAAATCTTGGGTATGCTCAGGTGATGAGTAGTACAAACTATCAGATTCAAAGTGATAGTGTGAATTTTGGCGGTGGTTTTAGTAGCTCAACAAATTATCAGCTTGAATCAACCGGAGGTGAAATTGCAACTGGGGAATCAAGCAGTTCCAACTACGAAGTACGCGCTGGTTTTCAGCAAATGCAAGAGTCTTACATTGCACTCTCAGGCACTAGCAATGTTGACCTTGCACCATCTATTCCTGGTGTGTCAGGAGGATACTCAAATGGATCAACTACAGTCACAGTAGTCACTGATGCATCTGGCGGCTATGAGTTAACTATAGAAGCAGAGAATAGTCCTGCAATGCAAAGTGGTGTTAATACCATTGCTGACTACGTCCCGGGGGGAGCAGCAGCTGACTACGATTTTAATATCGGTGCAGCTGATGCATACTTCGGCTTCTCACCAGAAGGAGTCGATATTGTGCAGGCGTTCCTTGACGATGGGGGTGCGAGTTGTAATGAGCCGGCAGGTACTGATACTGCTGATACGTGCTGGGAAGGTCTGTCAACAACTGCACAACAAATCGCGTCTGATACAGGTGCAAACCATCCCGCAGGCGCCACCACAACGATAAAGTTTAGAGTGGGTATTGGTGGTTCTGTTGTGCAGCCTGTTGGTAGCTACGTTGCAACGACAACCATTACAGCAATTTCATTATGATGATGTTTTATAGACTGCGACAATATGGTCTTTGGGTACTTGGAGCATTTTTTTGTTTTCCACTTTTTATATATGCAGCAAGTGACACTAATACATTTAGTGTGCGGCAGTTGGTGGGTGATGATTTTGCGCCACCAACAACCCCTGCGTTCATTACTGCAGTCCCAGTTGCTTCTACACAAATAGATGTTTCATGGGGTACTTCTACAGATGATTTTGCTTTTGGCGGATATCGTTTGTATCGAGACACGGTACATATTGCAACTACATCGCTTACTTCATACAGTGATACTGGCCTGACGCCAAGTACGACATACAGTTACACCGTTGAGGCCTACGATCAAACGATGAAGATTTCTACCAGTACTGGTCCGGTTGCTACTACGACACTGCAAGCTGTGACACCTCCAGCAACCACAACACCGCCTTCCTCAGGTGGCGGAGGCAGACAGGTGAAATTGAACGAACTTTCAATTGACACAACTACTGACAGTGCGGTCTTTTCCTGGGAAACAAACGTGTATACCCGCTACGTGCTTCGTTGGGGGTTAAGCAGCTCATACGAGTTAGGGTTCGTACAAAGTGATGTCTATAAAAAAGATCACTTTACCCGTGTTGACGGTTTAAGTCCCGGTACTGAGTATCAGTATGAGCTTGTGGGATATGACCGACAGGATAGGGAGTATGTACTCCGCCGTGATGTATTTAGAACAACCGATTTGCCAGATGAGACTGCGCCTGCAAACGTATCACATCTGCGGGCAACAGTGTCTGCGGACACTGTGTATCTTAGTTGGAAAAATCCATCTGAGACTGATTTTGCAAAGGTTCGTATCGTACGTAACTATTTCTTCTATCCACTGCGTCCAACTGATGGTTTTATTGTGTACGAAGGATCAAACGAGTCTGTGCTTGATGCTGATGCACTGCAGGAGTATGAGCGACAGTACTACACTGTGTATACCTATGATACTCTCGGAAATATTTCCTCGGGTGCTGTGGTGCAGGCAGTGCGCGACGGGGTAGTGATACTTGAACCGGATGTCCCTGATGTAGAGGGACAGGAAGATGATGATCGTGGTGGAAGTGGAGGTGGAGGTTCTTCTGATGACTCCGATGATGATACTGCAAGCACTACAGATCCAGTGATAACAGAAACTATCTCATTCAGCGATGTCATATTTATACAGGATGGCTTCGTGCTCAATCATGGTAGCAACAACGTGGTGGTACGTGATGATCTACCAGTAACTATTCAGCTTGCTGCTGACTTGCTCCCGAAGTATGCAAAAGCAGTAACGGTAACATTGCGTGATGGTAGTGATATACCACAGTCGTATATTTTACGAGCAAACAAGGCTCGTACCATGTATGAAACGCGCATTACAACATTGCCAGAAGGAACCTATTTTGCATTGTTTGCGATATACAATTTTGCGCAAAATGCTGAGACGGTGTTCCGCGGAGAAATTATTTCAGCGCCATATACAAACGTACTTACACAAGAACGAGAATCAGTTATTGTGAATCTTGTTAAAAATGAAAAAATTGTTACCTACGGTGCATTTCCTGGACTTCTCTTCTTATTGTTTATTATGTGGTGGTATTTGTTTGTGTTGCGCCGAACGCTTGAGGATAATTAAGCTGTATCTACAGCGGATACTGACGTATCATTGGTGGTACTATACATAAGTTCTTAAAACACGTAATTTTTCTATGGCAAAGATAGCAATTAATGGCTTCGGTCGCATTGGACGCACGTTCTTTAAGATGGCACACGACCATCCCGACTTTGATATTGTCGCGATTAACGACTTGGGCGATGTGGAAAATCTAGCCTACCTCCTACGCTATGATACTGCGTATGGACACTCAGATATGACGGTCGAGACTGCGGATGATGCCTTGATTGTAAATGGGAAGAAAATAGCGTTTTTACAGGAACGTGATCCGAAGGCGCTCCCATGGGGTGTTATGGGTGTTGATGCAGTACTTGAAGCAACAGGTATTTTTGCCAGTTATGAGAAATCAAAAATGCATCTTGATGCAGGTGCAAAGCGGGTGGTTGTTTCTGGACCAGTGAAGGATGATGCGGCAGCAGCGGGTGTAACTGGAGCGACGGTCTTAATGGGCGTAAACGACGCAATGCTTGCAACATGCCAGATAAGCTCCAACGCCTCGTGCACGACAAACGCCACCTCGCCAGTGGTGGCAATACTGAAAGAAACCATCGGTATTGAAAAAGCTATTTTAAACACGGTGCATGCCTACACCTCAACACAAGCAATTGTTGATGGCCCTGCAAAAGACTTCCGAAAAGGACGTGCAGCTGCGCAGAACATCATCCCGACCTCAACGGGTGCTGCGGTAGCAACCACCATGGCACATACCGATCTTTCGGGGAAGTTTGATGGAATCGCAATTCGTGTTCCTGTGGCAGTTGGTTCAATAGTGGATGTGACGTTTATTGCGTCGAAGGAGACAACAGTAGAAGAGGTGAACAAATATCTCTCTGACGCGGCCGCAGATCAAAAGTGGAATAATCTCTTTGCAACAACTACTGAACCATTGGTGTCCTCAGACATCGTAGGGGCACGATATGCGGCGATTGCTGACTTGTCCATGACACGCGTGGTAGATGGAAACCTTGTGAAAGTACTTGCGTGGTATGACAATGAAACAAGTTATACACACACACTTATGGAACATGTAGCAATGGTGTCACGTTTCTTTAATGCTAAGACAGGTGAATAGGGCTTGTCCCGTTAGACACCGCGGCTATAACAACTCGTAAAATTCTTATGTCAGAGACAACGAACAATCAATCACCATCAGAATATCCAGATGGTTCGCGAAAAGTGTCTAATGGGATGACTGTCTACTTTGGAACTGATCATGCAGGGTTTGAACTAAAAGAGATGCTTGTTTGGTATGTACGTGACGAGCTTGGGTATGATGTGGTTGACTGTGGTGCAAAGGTATACGACAAAGATGATGACTATCCTGAGTTTATTGCTAAGGCAGCACAGGCAGTGGCACAGCAACCAACCAATCGTGGCATCATTCTCGGCGGTTCTGGGCAAGGAGAGGCGATGGTCGCAAACCGTTTTTTGGGGGTTCGTGCAACCGTGTATTACGGTGGTACTCCAGAAATCATTTCACTTTCACGCGAACACAATGATGCAAATGTATTGTCGCTGGGTGCACGTTTTGTTTCAGAGGATGAAGCAAAAGAAGTTGTAAAAACATGGCTTGCTAAGGAGTTTTCAGGTGATGAGCGTCATATACGGCGGATTAAAAAGATTGATCAAACAACACGATAGTATGCTGCCGATTACCGTAGTTCCATCGTTACCTGCGGCGTCATTACGCGAAATTAAGCATTTGTGCAAGTCGCTAAAAGGAATTGCACGGGAAGTGCAGATCGATATTGTTGACGGAGTGTACGTGCCACATACGTCATGGCCTTTTACAGAGCGTAAAGGCATGGGCGTGTTCTCTAAAATGCAAAAGTACACACAGGATTTTATGCTTGAGGTTGATTGTATGGTGCAAAAACCCGAGCAGTACCTCGATACGATTGCAGCACTTAACCCAAAGCGTGTATGTATCCATGTGGGAAGCACTGATGCATACAGAGTAATTATTGAACATGCATACACACATGGGTATCATCTTGGCTTCGCATTCACCAACGATACGCCACTTGATGTGCTTGATGAGTATTTTGATGACGTTTCGTATGTACAGCTGATGGGTATTAAAGAAGTGGGACAGCAAGGGCAACCGTTTGATGAACGAACACTCACACGTGCATGTGCATTGCGCACTCGCTTTCCTGAGCTGGAGATAGCCGTTGATGGAAGTGTAAACGCTACTACAATGCCACGTTTGTATGCTGCAGGAGTTAATCGCTTTGCACCAGGGTCTGCCATTGCCAAGCAAAATGATCCAGCTATAGCCTATAAACAGCTACTGAGTCTCGTTACATAAGCAACAGGGTATAATTGAGGTACCTATGTATTACTTATCCAATGAAGATGTACGCAAAATGGAACTAAAAGCAAATGACATTCGTCAGAGTGTCATTGAGATGCTTGTTGCTGCCGGAAGCGGACATACTGCCGGTTCGCTTGATATGGCGGATATTTTCACTCTTTTATACTTCAGTGTTTTAAAGCACGATCCAGATAATCCTACATGGGAAGAGCGTGATCGTGTGGTACTTTCAGCGGGACATATCTGTCCGGTACTGTATGCAACCATGGCACACGCAAGGTACTTTCCAGTTGAAGAACTTGCAACATTGCGTAAGTTCGGAACACGTTTGCAGGGACACCCCCACAGGACAGCGCTTCCAGGTTTAGAAAGCAGTTCAGGACCGCTGGGTAGCGGTCTCTCACAAGCGGTAGGCATGGCACTTGCTGAACGTATGGATAATCCATACACGTCAAAGTTCGTGTACTGTATTGCTGGCGATGGAGAGCTCAACGAAGGGCAGATCTGGGAGGCAGCGATGCTTGCTGGGAAAGAACAGCTACATAACCTAGTGCTTATTGTTGACCGTAACGCTATTCAGATTGATGGATACACCAAAGATGTGATGCCACTTGAGTCATTACGCGATAAGTTTGAGTCATTTAACTTCCATGTGCAGGAAGTAGACGGTCACAATATCCGTACGGTCAATGACGCGATCGGGAAGGCACAGGGTATCTACAGTCAGCCTTCAGTGATTATTGCGCACACTATCGCAGCAAAAGGAGTTGATGTGTTTGAGCGTGATTTCCGTTGGCACGGCAACCCTCCAGGGAAAGGACCTGAGGATCGCGTACCCAAAGGTGATCAAGCGAAGGTGGCGCTTGAGAAATTGCGTACATTAGGAGGAATGATAACCCCATCGGATCTTGATTAGAGTATAGGTGTTAGTTTGTAGTGTACAGGTAATGATTAAATCATTTAAAGATCTTGTGGTTTGGCAGAAATCATTCAATCTTGTCCAGGATGTCTATGCTGCTACTGAGCAATTGCCACAATCCGAATTGTATGGCTTGTCAAGCCAGATAAGAAGGTCTGCAGTTTCTATTCCTTCAAATATTGCAGAGGGTTCAAAGCGTAGCACGAGCAAAGACTACATACAATTTTTACGAGTCGCATATGGATCGTCAGCAGAGCTGGAAACTCAATTGTTGTTGGCCAAAGCGTTGTATAATATTGAAGTAGATGATCCGTTGGGTTTAGTTGAGGAAATACAGAAAATGTTACAGAGTCTTATAACCAAACTAATCACTAAAACCTAACAACTAAAAACTAAAATATATGTTTGTAGATCATGTAGATAAAAAAGTATGTACGCCAGAGGTGGACATGATGCCAAACCGTAACGGATACGGTGAGGGTCTGAAGGAAGCTGGAGAGCGTGACGAGCGTGTGGTCGCGCTATGTGCTGACCTGACCGGTTCAACGCGCACGAATATTTTTGCCGATGCGTTTCCCGAACGCTTTGTGCAGGTAGGTATCGCTGAGCAGAATATGGCATCAGTAGCTTCAGGAATGGCAGCAATGGGGAAGATTCCGTTTATTGCATCATACGCAATGTTCTCACCAGGGCGTTCGTGGGAGCAGGTGCGTACTACTATTGCGTACAATGAGTCAAATGTAAAAATCATTGGCGCGCATGCAGGTGTGTCAGTAGGACCAGACGGCGCGACACATCAGGCGATTGAAGATATGGCTATTATGCGAGTGATTCCTGGTATGGTCGTAATCGCACCGTGTGATGCGATTGAAGCCAAGAAAGCAACACTTGCAGCTGCAGAGTATGACGGACCGGTGTATATTCGTCTTGCACGAGAGAAGACCCCGGTGGTGACTACAGAAAGTTCGCCATTTACAATAGGCAAAGCAGAAGTGCTGTTTGAGAAAGATGCAGATCATGAAAAAACCGTTGGGTTGGTAGTAACCGGAGTACTTGCGCATAACGCGCTTGAAGCTGCGCTGTTGTGTGTAAAGGAAGGGATCGGTGTGACGGTGCTTCATATGCCAACTATTAAGCCACTTGATACGGATGCGCTTGATACGCTTGCATCAGGCCATGACATCATTGTCACACTCGAGGAGCATCAGTGTGCAGGAGGCCTCGGTGGCGCAGTCAGTGAGCACTACAGCGAGAACAATCCAAAGCGCGTGGTGAAGATCGGTGTTTGTGACGAGTTCGGACAGTCAGGGGAGCCAGAGGAACTCATTGCACACTACGGTATGGACGCAACATCAGTAGCAGAAAAAATTCAAGGACTCTTTTAAAAAAACAAAGAAAAGCCTGAGGCAGGGCCTCAGGCTTTTTTGTTACACCTAAAAACCTCCGGCTTCAGCCGGAGAGTACGTTTGAAGGCAACG
>CAJXAG010000005.1 GCA_913050645.1 uncultured bacterium
GCGTTTAGTCGGGACCGGCTGCAGCGAAAGCTGCAGCCGGTCCTTAATCTGCGATTTCATGCTAAAATTGCCATACTACTTGTCCCGTTAGAAATAGCAAGGACGTATATTATGAGTCGATATTACAAACAGTTATCATTTTATTGCAACTAAACACAAGTTGTAACTATTTCTATTGGGATGAAAAAAATAAACCGATCTGACGCAATCCTCTCTGCACTTCTTGTTGTCATGCTTATAGCAACAGGATACTTTGGGTACCAAACTATGACGCTGAAAAATAAACTCGCTCGTTATACCATCGATAGTACTAATGCGCTCACACAAAAAGACCAGAAGCTTGCACAGCTGCAGACTGAGAATGAAAAACTGTCAAATACACTGAAAAACGTTGCGGGTGACCTGGAAGAGCTCGAAGACAACTACCGTAAAGAGAAGGATAAAAACGATGAGTTTGACGACAAAATCCGTGAGATTTCCAAAACGGTTGGTGTACTTAACAAACTCTCCAAAACTGACGAGGAGCTCCTTCAGAAATACTCAAAGGTATATTTCTTAAATGAAAACTATATCCCGTCTGACATTACACAAATTGAAGACCAGTACGTACTCCCCGGAAAAGATGCTGCCTTTTTCCACGGCGATGCACTACCGTTCCTTGAAAACATGATTGAAGACGCAGCACGGGACGATATTGACCTCAGCGTTATATCAGCATACCGATCGTTTGACCAACAAGAAGCTCTCAAAGGCCAATATACAACGGTTTACGGATCAGGAGCTAATACCTTTTCAGCTGACCAAGGGTATTCAGAACACCAGCTTGGAACTACAGTTGATCTGACTGATGCGGCAACTGCCGGTACTTACAACAGTTTTGCTGACACAAAAGCATACGCATGGCTACTGAAAAACGCTTACAAACATGGCTTCACTCTCTCATATCCTGAAAAAAACGGTTACTACATTTTCGAGCCGTGGCACTGGCGCTTTGTTGGTGAAGATTTAGCTGAATATCTCTACGATAACGATCTCAATTTCTACGACCTAGAACAACGGGAAATTGATGAGTATCTCATCTCGATCTTCGATTAGTTTCGCAGCAAAAATCACCACGTCTACTTCGTTGGACTACAAAAAATAACACTTGTCGTACCTCATAGTACGCCTCCTGTTATTTTTCTTGCCCGCCTTGTATCTGTAGCAATTTTTGCTGCGATACACACATGTTTGCTATTCCACAGCTATTTTCTCTGTCTGTAACCACGATGTATTAATATAGGGAGAGAGCCCTTTGAGAAAGGAGTTACTGATGTCATACATCGTAGGCATCGCAGAAGAGCAAGACTTTCTCTGCTACTACTGTGATCACCCAATGCATAAACACCAACATGTTGAAGGTCAGCCAACACCACGCGATGCAATCACCAAAGACCATTACATCGCTCGTGCCTGGGGTGGGCTTACACATCCTTCAAACATGGTGGCGGCATGCTGCCAGTGCAATAACCTTCGCGGCGACATAGAAGCAGAAGCGTTTAAAAACTTGATGTGGAAATGGTTTAAGCGTAATCCTTACCTTTGGATCCGTTGGCACAATGTTGCCAACGAGGAGCTGTATGAACTTAAACTCCAGTGCATCCGGGTGTACGAACGACAACTTCGCGGAAAAGCTCAGCGGTATATCGAATTCGCATACCACCATTTCGATTTCACTTTCCGTGAACGTCGCCGCCTTGCACTTACGTATGCATAAAAAAACAGCGAGACGGAACGTCTCGCTGTTTTTCTATTTATTGATTTACGTGCGTATGCTCTTGTTCATCTTCTGCTTCACCAAGCACCTCCTCCTCTGGTCTGCGCAGTACAATTGCAAACATACTCGCGATCACAAGTCCTGCAAATCCTAAACCAACCCATGGAACCCAAGCATACTGTTCAGTTAGACGACTCTCCTCATCGTCGCAGACATCTCCAATACCGTCACCATCTTCGTCTGCCTGATACTTGTTTGGATCGTCTGGACAGTTATCTTCGCTATTGATGCGTCCATCACGATCATAGTCATCACACACATCACCACGCCCGTTCCCATCAACATCAGTTTGTGCCTCATTTGCTATCGACACACAGTTGTCAACGATATCTGCAACACCATCTGCATCACTATCCGCTATGACATAGTGCGGATTAGGAGACGTTGGTGTAACACCCAGCAGCTGCACCCCTTCATCATCGCGTAAGTCCCCTGCTTCACCAGTTGGGATCCGGATTGGTCGATCGGGGTTTATGTAGATTGTGTACGCATACTGCGGTTGTGCAAGAAAACGCACTGAACGCTGTGTACTCTTTTCTACAGTATCCTGCAACAGCTTCACTTCAGTTACACGTAAAGGCTGCGCATACTCGAGTACGATACTCCACTTTGATGCAGTGGTTTCCGGAAAGCGAATGGTGTTACTATTTAAACGCTTTTTAGCTACCACTGTTGATTCAATTCCCTGTGCGTCAGTTGCATATACCGCAACATACGTTGGTCGCGCTACATTTTGCGCAAGTGACAGCACAATACCGGAGGAAGTTACAGTATTCACACTATCCAACTCTATCTGTGCTGACCCTTCCCCACTTTGTGGCAATGCAAAATGTACACTGGTGTCGTAATCCTCATCAATGAGGTACTGTGCGGGCTCTGATGCGTTCGCCTGTACGGTGAGTATTGCAGGCTGTTGAATAGTCTCTACCTGATAACGATATGGTATAAACGAGTCAGTATTTTCTTCGTATACTCCAAATGTTGTCCGCCCAATATGCGTTGCCAGCGGTACTTCAACAACTGTTGGCACCAAAATCTCATCTGCGGTTACCTGTGACGTGAGTGTAAACGCCTCACGTACATCTGCTGCTGCGTAAGCTTCTGAATCAAATATCGGTACCGGTGTACGCGCCTGTCCAGCAAACGGTACGATAAGCACAGCAACACAACACGTTATAACAAAAGTTTTTTTCATATTATTCTTGAATTACATCAGTCTGCTGCTTCCCTTTCCCGATAAACGCGGTTGATATGAGTAGCACACCAACGGCACCGAAGGTAATCACACGACCAAAGAGTTCCATTTGCCACACATCAATCAACAACAATCGTGCTACGACCAGGCCAAGCAACACTCCCCCAAGAGTAGCCAGTGGCATGTCGTCTTCGAGTTTGCCGCGGATGAAGAACGCTAAACCAAGAATCGTGTAGATAACCAAGGAGACAAAGGTGGCACTATCGTCTGGCATAATTGCATGTGTCATAAGCCACACAAGTATCAGAAGATACGCAACGCCACCTATACTCAGCACCTGCGCCGCAACAGGAGTCGCTTCTCCTGCTTTCTTTGCTCCCAGTAACACCAGTCCACTCACCATCAGCGTTACCGTAAGAATCACCAACGCAAAGAAGTGTTCATGCGTGATACTGTCACGCCATGCATATGAAGTTATATGCTCCAATGACAATACGACAGGTACCGCAAACAACAAACTTAAGCGCTGTGCAACCTGTACATCACGCAGCAACACCGCTGCCAGAAGTACTATTGTGGCAGCCTCAAGAGTGTACGCAATGGTCAACAGCGCACCATCAAGCTCTACTGCTGTAGCAGCCCCCATGAGTAAGACGCCTACTGCACTATAAATATAGAACGGCACTCGGTAGTTGGTGTGTACGTATACCACAAAAGCCCCTGAACTAAACACCAGCATCCATGCAATATACAGAAGACTTTGCCACTGCGGCGAAGCGGCAACCATGATCCAGCTCATCAAGTACACAGCGGTGAAAACCGCGGTAATGATCTGTCCCTGTCGGGCTTCCGGTGCAGGACGCTGCAGAATACCAACGATGTTGCTCACAAAGAAGACTGCCGTAAAGGCAAATGCAAACAGGAGGCCTATAAGCTCGTCTTCCCTCCCTCCCATCCCCCACAGTGGGAGACTGTAGAAGAATGCAAGGAGCAACGCAGAAAACGTCAGTACATTTGAACCTGTCAGACGTACTACCCACAGTGTACCGAGCACCACCAACATCAAGTACGACAGGAGCGTCAAGGTATTTGGTTCTGGTGGATTAGTAAGAAATGGCGCAATACCTGCAAGTACCAGTCCTGCAAACGCCAATTCAGGACGGTGGTACCGCACACTCACAAACGCAACAAACACAACGGACGCAAACATCAAACCAAGTGCCGTAGCCGGAGTGAAGAAATCATATACTTCACGTGCTGCAAACACCGTAATGAGAACCACCGTTGATCCCAATACGGTAAAAATCGCCCCCTGATGCTTTTGTATCGGTATCCGCCACACACCAAGCGTCATGAAAAGCACGCCGGCAACCAAACCAAGCACAATACGTCCCATCGGGCCTATCCAATTGTTTGCAAACGCATAGTTTACAAACCACCCAAACGCAATAATAAGCAAGAATGCACCAAGCTTTACGAAAAAATCTTCCTTCAACCATGCCAGGAATCGGTCAGCGCCGGTTGGCTCATAGACCATCGGCTGCTGCGGAGCAGCTGGTGGTGGTACTCCCTGTGCCTGTGCACGTGATGCATAGAGATCCGCTGCTTCGGGTGCAGCAGCGTCAATAAATGCAGAAGACAGCTGCTGTGTCTCTGGTTGCGTTGGTGGCACCACAGGCACCCCTGTCTCCTGCACCTGCCCAGAGCGCAAGTGGTTCACCTCATTCTCAAGGCGTGTCAATTTTATACCCAGGTAAAACGCATATACGCCTACCAATATTGCTAATAGAACTCCCATAGTAAATTGTTTATTTGAATATACTCTTAGTATACAGGCTCCTGCATCGTATATTCCAACTTATTTACTTTTTGTGTTTTTGCGATATGGTATGCCCTAGAAAGGGGGATTTCATGATTGACCTCATAGTTCTTTCTAAACGACAAAATCATCGGTGCACGTACTGTGGTATCACACTCACATTTGAAGATCCTACCAACTTATCTGCCGCAACACGTGACCACTTCATACCCCGCGCTCGCGGTTGATTAAATCATCAAGAAAACCTCGTTGCAGCATGCCTCCACTGCAATACATGGCGTGGAAAAAAAGATGCAGATAGTTTTTTTTAAAAAGGTTGCACTACTCTTAGAAGCAGCGCCTGTCCATCTCCAACAACTCGAACAACGTCTTGAGAGACTATGTGCAGCGCAAGCTCGTAAACCATCTCAAAAAAATCATCGGTACCTTCGCTTTACACGACGACAAATAAAACATGTTTCGTACTACGTACGATAAAAGCCAGTAGAACTTCTACTGGCTTTTCTTTTACAAATTGTATAAACGCTGTGCATTTTCCAGGAGCTGCAGCCGTACCTTTTCTTCATCTTCACCCTTTATTGCAGCGATCTTTTTATAAACCTCTTTGACCATGGTTGGGTCACACCGCTTCCCTCTGTATGGCACCGGTGCTACATACGGGCAGTCCGTCTCCGCATGTAAGAGGTCAAGCGGCGTGTTGCGAACCACTTCCTCATAGTCTTTGGCAAATGTAATTACTCCCGTAAATGAAATGGTACCTCCAATGTTAAAAAACTTCTGTGCTTGTTCCCAACTCCCCGCATAGAAATGAATATTAAATGGTACCTTTGCATATTGCTTGAGTATGTCATACACGTCTTCATAGACACTCCGCCCGGTTGGACTTTCGCCACCCGGCTTTGGGCCGCGCGTGTGAATCATAAGGGGAAGCTTCAGTTTGTTTGCCAATTGGATCTGCGCAATAAAGGCCGCTTCTTGCACTCCATGACTCTCAGGGTCAGTATGATACTTCGCTTCGCTCTCTACCTTCTTTCGCTCGGTCATACGAACACCAGGGGTGCTCGAACGACTCTCACTCAATCGGTAGTAGTCAAAACCACATTCCCCAATACCAACTACTTTCGGTGACTGTGCAAGTTCGCGATAGAAATCAGCTTCAAACACTTCACCCTTACTTGTAAACGCTTGCCCCCCTTCCCCAATCTCATCCTCGTCATGCATACCCGACACGGTCTGTATCGGATGTAACCCCACAATGGCATAACAATTATCAAACGACTGTGCGAGCTGTACGGCATTTTTGCTCGTACTTTCTTTGGTTCCCACGTTAATCATCGCCACCCCTTCCCTTGCACAGGTATCAATAACCACATTTCGATCTTCCGCAAACGCTGAGAGATTTACATGTGCATGTGTGTCTATATATTTAAATGTATTTACCATATTAAAAGCTTATTTTGCACATCATACCATATCACAAACCTTCCAATCGATTGGAAGGTTTGATAAGCTAGTGTAATGGTACATTTGAATAAAAATCAGTTGACACAGAAGCAACTAGATCAATTATTTGCACAGATGGGTCAAACTCTCGGAAAACTGAAAATTGTACAGAGCGAGCTCTTCCTTACCGAGCTTCTCGGTAAGGAAGAGCGCATCATGCTTGCAAAAAGACTTGCAACAATCATCCTACTCACTGAAGGAAAATCCCTCTACAGTATTTCTCGTATACTGAAGATCAGTCCGAGTACTGCCAATAGCCTGAAACAAGAACTTGAGAAAGGTGCATATACTCAAATACTAAGCAGTATTGGGAAAAGTAAGAAAAACTATTTTGAATTTCTAAATACACTCGACAACATTCTACATCTTGGTGGCATTCTCCCTCACTACAACGGTCTCGACCGATACAACGGACTCTAAAAAACCTTCCAATCGATTGGAAGGTTTTTTAGAGTGTCAGTTGAAATGTTTCATAATGTCATCTGTAACTTGCTCAAGGGGCTGTTCAGCATCAATCACTACAGCCCCTGCTTGTATCATCATCTCGTCAAACACTTCTTTCCATTCCAATATTCGTTTTTGCACACCTTCATCTGTTCCAAATGGATTTGTACTGCGAGTTTGTAGCCTGTGTATCGTTGTGGATGGAGAACACTGGAGTAGCAAAGATGTACCAAACAATGGTAGAAAATCACTATTGTCACCAACACACCCAAATACCGCGACATTCCCATTAGCCTGATCCATCATTTTTTTCAATGATTCCATGTCGCACTTATACTCATGGTGATCCATAAAATCATTATCAGGATTATCTACAACCACCCGTTCTCCAGTTTCATTATGAACCCATCCACACAAACCGGGGATATGATCAATATCAATGGCTACAACACCTCTTTGTGCCAGCTCTCCAGCGACAGTGGATTTACCTGCACCAGCGATTCCGGTTATAAAGATCTTCTTACTCGTCATACTTTTCAATCCACATCTTTTTAACTACCGGTAATGAGAGCGTTGAGAAAATATACCCACCTGTTGGTACTAAAGCACTTAAAAGATATCCATCCACACCAATATGCTTCATGAAAATCGCAGCGACGACATAGGTCATAAACGCGATAATGCCGCGACGTGTTTTGCTTGTCTCCCATGCCTTTTCCATCTCCACACGATGATTGCGCTCAAGAATATTTTCTACACTTTGCATACTCATATTTATATATGTAAAAAGTTTTTAATCTGTTCTTCGTAATCTGAGAAATCGAGATAGTCATGGTTGTCTCCTTTGAGAGTTACCAGTTCAATCATACCTGCACTGTGTTCCTCAAGTGCATCTTTTGTATAGGGGTAACTAATCGGATCTTTGTCATTATGGAACGCAAGAGAAAGAACATCGAAGTCGCCTAGTGGAGACCAATCGTCTTTGAAAAGTTCCTCTCCCGCGAGCTCTAGCGGCATACCGAAGAATACACAATGTACCGGGCGCGCCAAACCCTGATGTGTCGCCAGAAGTGTGAGCAACGAGCCAATCGACTTTGCGAAGACATAATATGTCGCTTCTGCATCAGCAGTTTCTTTTGCAAGCTTTGCAAGCTCTGCTTCAATATCTATATCTTGCTCCCCAGTGCGCCAGTGATCGTACCGCTGCAAATATACCGAATCAAACCAAGGCGCAAAGTGTGCCATACACGCCTCACCCCACGCTTCATTACGCTGACTATTCCCCGGTAATACGATTAACTTTTTCATGTTACGAAATAATATCTGCTACTAACTCAGGAAATTCATTGCTCTTCATGTGCATCGGAATAAAATGACCCATACCTTTAAATTCTTTTACTTCAATCTCTGCAGCGATGTCTTTAATCACCTCAACGCTCTTCTTACAGTGATCAAAGTCATTATCGCTCGTGTATGCAATCACTCCATCCGTACGTGAAGGGAATTCAGGATCAATTTTGAAGTCTCGAAAGAAATCATATTTATTTTCTTTATCAGGATCTATCCATGGCGACACCAAGATAACTCTTCCTACATGCACCGTTTTATTTTCTGAAAGCCATCGCACCAAGAAACCACCACCGCAACTATGTCCGACAAGAATCGTTTCTGGTGTAATATCAAAACGCTCAAATTCAGTACACCACAATTCATACTGTGGTTCGTATGCATGTGGTATCTCGGGAGCGTCGGCTTTAATATCCTTTATAATGAGCTGTTTTTGCAACCACGGAATCCATGCAAAATTACTTGATGATGGATACTTATCAGAGTAGTACTCCTCTTTTCCAGGCTTGCCGTGAACAATAATTGCATTTTTCATATTAGTACTGTATCAAAAGATATCATGCGTCCCACCTTGGTCTGATTTCGCTTCACTTCATGCCAACCGTCGCTACTTTCGTAGTGAACGGAAGAAATGGTCCGTAGGGACTATTTCTTCCAATCTTTAATTACCAAGGTATCACCTTTAAGGGTAATGTCGAGCTTCTGTCGCTCGCGCCACTTAAGCTCTCGAATAAACTCAACAGGGAGTACTACTGAATAGCTCTTCCCTCCTGTAACGGTAAGCTTATGCGTACGAGTAAATGAAAGATCTTTTTTATTTGCCATATATACATACTATCATAATTTTTACTTAGTACGTTCTCTAGTACGTTCCTAGGAACGTACTAGAGAACGTACTAAACTATTCACCCCCCCCTCTCAGAACCTTTCGGTTAACCGAAAGGTTCTGGTAGTATGTATGGTTAATATATCCAAAGAATCGTTATGTCAAAAGGATTTACACCGTCTTTTCACCCAACTCAATAGCACTGTCGGTAGACTGAGTGCAAAGCAGTCTGAAGATTTTCTCTCTGGTCTACTCGGTACAGAAGAGAAGGTTATGCTCGCAAAGCGCCTCGCAGCAATTATCATGCTTGTACACGGCCAGTCTATCTATCGTGTAGCAACATCATTAAAAGTAAGTACCTCAACATCAAAAAACTACAAGAACCAACTCAAGTCTGGCCAGTATGACCTCCTACTAAACTCCATTACAAAACAAAAGAAGCGATATCTTGAGCTCTTAGAGACAATTGACTCAATTCTACACTTAGGCGGCGCACTCCCACATTATGGGCAAACCTTAGCTTCTGAAGAATTCAAAAGAAATAAGAGGCTAGGTTAAGAAAAAACCTTTCGGTTAACCGAAAGGTTTTTTCTAACCCATTATGGTTGCTTTCTTTAGTTTTCGAGGCGCGCAAAGAGATTTTCTGGTTTTTTGTTTGCGCGGACTGCTGCGCGGATAGCGACACTTGTTTCCGGCATACACGGAAGCAACAACCGACCGATATGTAGTAGCTGTTGTCGGAGGTTCACCAAGATGCCTTTTGCAACTTCTGGTTCAGTTTTAATAAGTTTAAAGGGCTCAGTCTCTGCAATGAGTTCATCTGCTGTCTGAATCAGTGACCAGATATGATCCATCGCAGCTTGCATATTGAGCATATCCGGAGCATCGATGGTGGTAGGGTCAAATGGTTCGAAGTCTTCTGGCTCGAGATGCGTCTCTGACATTTTCATAATACGCGCGGTAAGGTTTCCGAGACCATTTACCAGGTTCGCGGTGTAGTACTCGTCCATCTTTTCCCAGGTAAGGTCGGAGTCATCAAACGGGTGCACGTGACGCAGGAGAATATAACGTGTTGCATCAGTTCCGTACTTTTCTACGAGTTCATACGGTGAAATAACATTTCCAATCGACTTACTCATCTTCTGTCCACCACTGTTAATGAAACCGTGATAGACCACTTTGTTAGTAGCCTTCACACCTGCACTTTTGAGCATTGCTTGCCACATGATGGACTGAAAGCGCACCTGGTCCTTCCCTGCTAATTGTGTGACCACACCATCTTGCCAAAACTTTTTAAAGGTACCCGCAGCATCTTCTGGCCATCCAAGTGTTGAGATGTAGTTTGTCAGGGCATCGAACCAGACGTACATCACCTGCTCTTCATCACCTGGTACAGGAATACCCCAATCCATACGTGATACTTCACGAGAAATACTAAAATCTTCAAGGCCACCTTTTACGAAGTTAATTGCCTCTTGCCGGCGCCACTCTGGTTCTATCACCCCTTCCTGTGAAAGATACGCTTCAAGGTATTCTTGATAATTTGAAAGTTTGAAGAAATAGTTTTCCTCTTCAATTTCTTCAGGCTCCTTCTGGTGATCAGGACACTTTCCGTCAACCAAGTCAGACTCAACTTTAAATGACTCACATCCTACGCAGTACAGTCCTTTGTACTTCTTTTTATAAATATCACCTTTTTCCTCACAAAGTTTCCAAATATGTTGTGCGGCTTTTTTATGATCTTCATCAGTCGTACGAATGAAGTTGTCGTATGAAAGGTTTAGCGCATCCTTCAGGCGGTTAAATTCCCCTGCAAAGTGATCTACATAATCTTGTCGATCTTCCCCGGTTTCATCTGCCTTCTGGGCAATCTTCTGTCCATGCTCATCAGTACCCGTTGAAAAAAACACCTCTTGCCCCATCAACCGCCAGTACCGGGCAAGTGTATCTGCCTGCACCATTTCTAAACCAAACCCGATGTGTGGGTCAGCGTTAACGTACGGTAGTGTAGTGGTAAGATAGATCTTTCTCCCTTCACTCACTCGGTTCTGTGAGACCTCCACTCCGCTTTGGTCTCCCGCAACGCTCGTTCGCTCGGTAGTGAGGTATCGTGGTGTTTTCTCAGGCATAAAATAATATATTTAGGTTTTTAATGTACCACAAACTCACACATAAAAAAGAGGCGCCTATCGGCACCTCTGTGCACTTCTTACTGCATACCTGCTCTTTGTCGCACTAGCGCACTACTTTGTGGAAGCCAATCAGACTTCTTCTTGTCAGCGCAGTACTCACCGCACTCAAGTATCTTAAGAACATTGCGTATGCCCGCTTCGTACGAGTCACGACAACACGCACTACAAAGTTGATCAATCGTCGCAAGTATCCAGTGTCCGTCTTGTACACCCTCCTTGGCCTTGCTGGCATCAAAATTGCGCGTTTGCAGGAATAATTTTATTGTCTTGATTGCTTCATCATCCACAATCCTCTCCTATGTCTCTGCCACAAGCGTTAAGATAGTAGCTGATATGAAAAAACTGTCAAACAAAAACCTTGCAATCGATTGCAAGGTTTTTGTTTGAGTGATTGATTATTTGAGATATTCGGTAAGTTTAGAAATTGCAACGCGTTCTTGTTCTCCGGTGTCCCGGTTGCGAACGGTGACCGTATCGGTGTTCTCTGGGGCTTCTTCACCAAGGGTATCGAAGTCGATCACCACACAGTATGGAGTGCCGATCTCGTCCTGACGACGATAGCGCTTTCCAACGTTGCCGTTATCGTCCCACGCCACATTTCCAAACTCTGCCCGCAGTGTCGTGAACACCTCCCGTGCTTTTTCCACCAGCTGTGGCTTGTTTTTCAGAAGTGGTGAGACCGCCACGCGGTATGGTGCGAGGTGCTTTGGCAGCTTGAGGTAGACACGTTGTGAGTCACCGATTGTATCCTCAGTATATGCTTCACACAGTACTGCAGTTAGCGCGCGACCAATACCAAAGCTCGGCTCAAGTACATGTGGAATAAATGGCTCACCTTCCTGTGGCGTGTAGCGCATTTTTACACCACTGGCTTCTTCGTGATTCTTCAAGTCATGGTCAGTACGGTACGCAAAACCGGCAAGCTCATCAAATCCCTTGCCGGGATAGTTGTACTCAAAATCGATGGTGCGCTTTGAGTAGTGCGCGAGGTCATTCTCAGGCACTTCATACTCGCGAATGTTCTCGTTGGAAAGACCGAGATGCGTGTGCCATTGGACGATGTCTTTCCGGAGCTTTTCAAATTCCACTTCCCAGTCTTCTTCTTTTACAAAGTACTCAATTTCCATCTGCTCAAACTCACGCACACGGAACAAGAACTCACGTGGTGCAATCTCATTGCGGAACGCCTTACCAATCTGCGCAATACCAAACGGCATCTTTGGCGACATTGAGTCCAACACATTTTTAAAGTTCACAAAAATTCCTTGTGCAGTTTCTGGGCGAAGATACACCTTCCCTTCGTCGCCTGCAGTAGCTCCCACACGTGATTCAAACATCATGTTGAATTCACGCGCTTTTGAAAGCTTATTCCCTTTAGGGCTGAGAATACCCTTCTCTTCAATTACTGTATCAATCTCTTGGATAGTCATCCCTTCAGCATCAATACCATTGTCTTTGAGTAGATGGTCAGCACGAAAACGTTCGCCAGTTTCAACATCTTCAACCAATGGATCGCAGAAGCCAGCACCGGTGTGCCCCGACGCTTCCCACACTTTTGCGTTCATAATGATTGCGGCATCCAGGCCATACATATCTTCACGTCCATCAACAAACATCTTCCACCATTCTCGTTTAATGTTGTTGTTGAGCGCAACCCCTAAAGGACCGTAGTCCCATGTACCGCGAAGACCTCCGTAGATTTCACTTCCTTGAAATACAAACCCGCGTCGCTTACACAGCGATACAATTTTCTCCATCTTGTTTTCGTTTTCTGATGCCATATGTATATTTTCGTGCGTTTAGTTACCGTACTGTAGCATATGCCTCTAAATAGAAAAGTCCCAAAAGCTTCACTTTTGGGACTTTTCTATTGAAGTTTAGTTGTGGAGCTAAAAATAAGATGAAATGCGCGGAAGACAAAGAATTTTTTGTGAGCCGTACTTAGTGGTACGGTAAGCGAAAAATTACTGTAGTCTGACAAAGCAGTTCGCTTATTTTTACTCCACAACGCGGCCGTTTTCTTTAGGTTGGCCAGTCTCAGTCGACATCTCAGTAGTAATCGCCGCATTGACTGCACGCACCACTGTACCTGTAAAGAGATCAGTAGCTTTCAAACGCTGTTCATTAACCAGTACCGGTGTTGTGCCTATCTGTGTCTTGCTTGGCAAAATCTCGACCTGGAAGGAGCCAAATGCTGCAGCATTTGCCTCTACGTCCCCCGCATCCCAGGTAACCTGTCGTTGTATCGGATCAAATGTCATGGTGCCTGCTCCTGAAGTAGTATCAAGCCATGTGACGTACGGAGGTAATGTCGCGGTTACTGTCGTGTCCCCCATATTGTTGGTGCCATTTTCAGCCATAAATGAAACAGTGTAGGTTGTCTTCTGTTCTGCCTTTGGTGGCACCGGACCACGGTCGCTGAAAATCCCACTGTTATAACCAATGTCTGATCGAACCACTGGCTCAGTTGAAACTTTTATGACGCTTTGTGCCGTACCTAAGAGCATTTCCGCCACCTGTGACTCAGACACTCGACGCGCCTTTACGTTTACATTCAGTGTAATCTGCGGCGTCTCCTTCACCGTTGACGATGGTTCAATACCAAACGCAAGACGTGTCTTCCGACCAGGATAGAGCTCACGAAGATCAGGTGCATTTGTCGCATCCCACACGATCTTGTTGTTAAGTGAATCGTAAAACCCGTTTGGTGGACCGACATCTAGGTCAGACAGTGCGTTCCCGCCGAGTTGCACTTCAACCTCAATGTCATAGAGCGTATCATCAAGCGTGTTCTTGATGTCGATGGCTGCCCCTGATTGCTGCCCAGGCTCGATTATCACCTCACCATTTGCGACACCACCTATCTCAAGCGCAATGTCCAAAAATGGCTGTTCAATTTCAAATGCAGTCTGCGTCGTTGCAAACACCGATGCAAGCGAAAATGGATCACGCTCGTTCGGCACCCCAACAGTGAAGTTGATCACGTACTCATCAGTCTCTTTACCAATCACGATACCGGTAACGGTAATGGTCTTACTTTCTTCCGGCTCCAGATTCTTAATAATCCAGATATTTTGTGCGCTATTAGGCTCTGGACTGGCTTTCGTGAAGTCAAAACCAAGTGGGTATTCAGCTTTCACTAACACCTGGGAAAGTGCATTTTGTGCATTTGAGGTAATAGTAAGCTCAACTTCCGTTTCTTGTCCTGAAGATACCTTCTTCAGTGCGTCTGCACGTACGATAATCGGTGATGAGTTGATTTTAAAGCGTAACGGATCTGCCTCCTTGAAAAACGTCGCGTTTGATCCGCTCACCCGATACTCAATAGAGACTTTAATTTCCTTCTCATCGTTCTCCTCTCCAAAGACAACTGCGCGCAACGGCACATTTACCGTCTGACCGGATGTAACCGTATCGAGCGTTAAGCGCTCAACAAAAAGTTCGTTGCGCTCTTCGCTTGCTGACTGTGTGCCAAGCGGATACTCCACAATAAGCGTTGCTGACTCAATAGGAACTGTGTTGTCGTTGGTGATACCTACCTGCACCGGTAACACCTCCCCGCCCCCAATGGTAAACGGCGCAGTCACTGCAAGGGTGATGTTTTCACCTGAAATTGTTGGCTTCCCAATAATCAAAAGAGTACTCGAAATACCCATCGCAAGGACGAAAAAGAGTACACCCGCGAGCAGTAATTTAAATCGATATCCACGCTTCTTTTTCCTTGGTGCCATAGATGTTTCTTGTGTTGCAGTGTTTTGCACAGCCTCTACAGTGGTTGAAGTATCTTGCGCAGTGTACTGTGCGGCAGTTCTTTGGACCTGTTTTTGAGCTATTTTTTTAACCGCATCTATCTGCTGCCTTGGTTTGTCAGACCATGACCGTGCCACCTCATGTTCTGTGTCTGACAGTGTATGTTTCGAGGCTGGTTCTGCTGCGCGACCACGCTCATACAAGCGCTTACGGAGCGCCTGTATACGATCTTGATCTTTAATACCACTCATAATGTAGGTTCTATTATACCTCGCTACGCCTTTGTGGCTAGCACACCTAGCTACAAGTGACTTGCAGTGAGCGCTTGCTGTATCGCAGTATGTGCAGCAGACGGAATGGGTACAGGCACCAGCCACGGATTTTCCGCCGCCAGAAGCTCGTCATATATCTTATTTGGCGCTACATACCCAAGCGTGTGAAGCAACCGGAGTGTAAACATATCTTGCAGATCAGTTATGTCTGCGGCTTCTGCCATACTCATACAGGAAAGCGCAAGCACCGTATCAGCATACAACTCCTGATGCGCTTGCTCGCCATGCACAAATCGACGCAAAAGCTTCATGACACTATGGACACCACCGCGTGCCTTGCGTGAAGTTGCTTCCATAAATGGATTACTCACCGCCTCAACACTCCCGATACGCCAGCCTCCTTTCCCTTTTACGAGTGATACGCGGATAATTGAAAAATCCTGCAATGCATACCGCTGCTTCGATTTTTCCAGACGCACACTCCGGGCACTCGCCCAAAGCATCCCAGCATCACGAGTAAAAAGCATATAGGATTTATCGGAGGTTATACGGTCTTTTGATCCACAGACAACTGCTTCAGTGATGTAGGTCTGATAACTCATGTATATGATTGTACTGCAAAACAAAAAAGCCGGCAGCTACCGCTGCCGGCTTTTTTGTTTTGTTTACACTTTCTGAATCTCCACCGTAAATGAATGTGCTCCTGCAATGATTTCAACACCCTGTGCATCACCAAACGTAATCGCGTCAGCACCAACAGTCTTTTCTATCTCGTCTTGGAACTGCCGAATAATCAACTCTCCCCCGTCAGAAGTCTGCACCATCAACATCACACGATCTTGCTGCTGTAGTCCTGCATCTTTTCGCATGCCTTGTACTGATCGAATAAATTCTCGTACATCCCCTTCTGCTTGTAGCTCCGATGTAATGTTCGTATCCAACCGTACCCAGTTCTCCAAACTGCGATCAAGAGCCTCGTCAGCAACCAACTCCTTCACATTTACCTCATCTGCAATAATCTGCACTAATTCTGACTCAACAGGCAACTCAGAAATAGGTACATAGAGTGTTTGAAGTGGTTGTCGGACCTTAATACCCTCTTTAGTACGTGCCTCCAAAGCAGCGCTCACAACCGTTCGTACAGTAACCATTCTTGCCAACAGCTCAGCATCTGCTACAGGCTTGCCCGCCTTAGTTTCTGAAGCTTCAGCTGAAGAAAGTTGGGTGGGCCATGCTTCAAGGTGCACACTCTCCTTTTCATCTTCTGCTTTCACCTCTTGATACAGATGCTCTGCATAAAATGGCATTACCGGCGCCATTACCTTAGAGAGTTCACGGAGTACAAAGCGCAGTGTTCCGAGTGCCAACTGCATGTCGGCAATATCTTCAGACTTCAGGCGATCACGCGAACGACGCAAGTACCATACTGACAGATCGTCAATAAAGTCAGTGATTGGTCGTGTTGCTTTATCAAGCTCGTAGTTTTTGTACCCTGCAGTTGACGCAGCAATAAGTTCATACAGACGCGCAACAATCCACCGGTCGAGCACATGTCCACTGTCAGACTTCGCTTCTGTACCGTCGGCGAACATTTGATACATCGTCAGTACGTTATTTAGGCGCCCGATATTCTTTCGTTGTAACTCTTGTACTTCTTTATCGGAGAAGTTGAGATCTTCCGCACGCACAATTGGCGATGACAGAAGATAAAAACGCATAGAGTCTGCACCAACTTGGTTTGCAAGGTTTGTTGGCTCAGAATAATTTTGAAGCTTTTTACTCAGCTTCTTCCCATCCTCTGCCATAATCAGCCCATTTACAATCACATTCTGATACGGACTTTTTCCAAACAATGCGGTACCAAGCACGATCAGGGAGTAGAACCATCCACGGGTTTGATCAAGTCCTTCAGCAATAAAGTTTGCAGGAAATCCTTTTCCATTTTCGGGATCAAAGGTCTCCTTGTCCTCACCCAGGAAGTGCTTCTGTCCATAGGGCATCGATCCACTTTCAAACCAACAGTCAAACACGTCTGGCACGCGCTCGAGTTTTGTTTCACCGTCATACAGTTCCACCTCATCGATATACGGTCGGTGAAAGTCGAGCTCGTAGTTGTCGTTATGCGGCAACACAGACACTTCAACCTCACGCACCTGTGCGTTTTCTAAGTCGTAGCTACTGTCATCGATATGTTCGGCAGTTACTTCAAACGAATCACCTTTTGCTGCAGCTTGCATCATCTGCAGTGTGCCGTTGTGTCCAATAATGAGAATATGTTCATCCTTGAGGTCACGCTCACACGCATACAGGAAGTCACCCGTGCGCTTCTTTACCTCGCTCCAATCCTCACTCTCCCCCTCTGGTTTCTTCGTCAAACGACCTGTACCAGTTTCTAAATACGCCAAGTATTCCTCAACCGGTTTGTCTTCAAACTCCCCAAAAGAAATTTCCAGTAAACGACGATCTGCCGCAACGGTGTCAGACGTAAGCCTCAACTCTTGAGCAATAAGTTCTGCCGTTTCTGTCGTACGCCGTAGTGGTGAGTGGTAGATTTTTGTAACGCCCTTTCCGGTCAGCTCTTTTGCTGCAGCCTTTACTTGCTCTTTCCCTTCTTCAGTCAAACCATTTTCAGGCGTGTCGTGTGCACTGAGGACACCTTGCTCATTTGAGACAGACTGTGCATGGCGCATGATACTGTAGCTATTACCTGACTTTGGCACATACTCCTGAAGCTCGGCAAGACTACCAAATACTTTGATTTCTTGTGTTTCTGGATTGCGCCAGATTGGCAGTGGGGCTCCCCAGTACCGCTGTCGTGAAACTGCCCAGTCGCGTGCACCTTCAAGCCATTTTCCAAACCGTGCACGTCCTACGTGCTCCGGTACCCAGTGCACTTTATTGTTTTCTTCCACCAACTGATCTTTGATCTTTGTCACCTCAACAAACCACGACGTTGTCGCATAGTTTAGAAGTGGAGTGTCACACCGCCAACAGTGTGGGTAGCTGTGGGTAATGTTTTCTTTCTTTAGGAGCTTTCCGTTTGCTTGCAGCGCTTTGACGATTTCAATATCTGCATCCAGATGCATCACCCCTGCTTCATCATCATCCTTTGGTTTTACGAGCTGTCCTGCAAAGTCAGTTACAAAGTCTTTAAAGTGACCAGACTCATCGACATGGTGGTAGATCGGTACACCATGCGCTTGTGCAAGCTTCATGTCGTCATCTCCATAGGCAGGAGCTAAGTGCACTGCACCCGTCCCTTCTTCACCGAGTTCTACATAGTCCGCATGGAAGATTTGCCACGCATTTTCTTTTCCTTCAAAATCTTCCCCAGACAAATACGCAAATGGTGGTTCGTATCGTTTCCCAACCAAGTCAGCTCCAGCGACTGTCTCGAGCACTTCATACTCCATATCACCAAGCTGCGAGAGACGCTCTTTTGCGAGAACTAGATTTTCAGCACCATCATCTGTTGTTACCGCCACTTTCACATACTCATGCTCGTTATGCACTGCTGCAGCCATATTTCCCGGCATTGTCCATGGGGTCGTTGTCCAAACCAAAAGTGATGTATCAGTTTTTTCGCCCGAGTCATCAAGCAATGGTAGCTTTACTGTAATCGCAATATCTTTGATGTCTTTATATCCTTGGTTTACCTCGAAATTTGAAAGGGTCGTTCCGCAGCGCGGACATAGGTGCATCGACTTAAATCCTTCATACACCAACCCTTTTTCATGTAGCTGATTAAACACCCACCACACACTTTCAGTGTATGTTGAGTCCATAGTCTTGTAGTCGTCCTCCATATCTGCCCACCGTCCCATGCGTGGCACGATCTTCGCCCAATCGTCGGCGTACTCCATGACTGCACCACGCGCTGCTTCATTGAAGTTTTTGATACCGTATTCTTCAATATCACGCTTGGTTGCAAGACCAAGTTTTTTTTCGATAAGGTTCTCAAGTGGCAGGCCGTGACAGTCCCATCCCCACTTCCGTGGCACCTTGTATCCATTCATCGTCCAGAAACGAGGAATAGCGTCTTTGATTGTTCCTGCAAGGATGTGCCCATAGTGTGGCAAGCCGGTTGCAAACGGCGGCCCATCGTAGAAGATAAACTCACCATTAGGAGCATCTTGCTGTAGTGTTTTATTAAAAATATCGTGCTCTTGCCAGAAAGCTAAGATAGCCTCCTCTCGCAAAGCAACATCGCTTTTTTCAGGAGTCGTGTCTCCTTGTTTTTGTGTATTCATATAGCGTCGTTATGTATATCAGACATTAATGCGAGCACTGCTCACACACGCGTATCAGACGTGCTTTTGCATAGTATCATGATTTATTTTTTTGCAAAGAAAAAGACCCCGAATCATTGGGGTCTTTTGAATCCCTATCAGGACCATCTGGATCATCATCTGGCAAGAAGTCAGACTCAGGGAGATTTGCGTACACGTATCCCATAATGAGATTACCATGCCAGATAGCACTGACTGTTGCTGTGCCAAAGTAGTACAAAAACAAGTTCATGTTTGATGCATCAAAGAACAGTAGTAGTCCAAACCCAATAGTTTGTACAAACACTGAGGCGCGCAGTGTGGTGAGGTTACGGTACTTTTTCATATCCCCTCCTTCACCATGCACATGCGGTACTGCCAAAGATTGAACAAGCACGTGAGTATCAATATGCTCATCATCCAGCCATAGGCACCAAAGTACAAGAGTGCCAACGTAGCAACAAGTGCTCCGGGTGTCACCGTCGATGGCAGGTATGTCCAAAAAAAGTTACCGAACGAAACATACTCGCGATACGCAACGTATATGCGACACAGAAAGTACAGTAATAGAGTTGCTGCAACTGCCCACACTTTGAACAAAAATAATCCAGTCATTTCTTCCTCCCTTTCCTATCGGCTATACTGCATAAAAAACTATTGTTTGTCAAAGAAAAACCTCGCAGAGATCTGCGAGGTTCTCGTCTTCATAGGTGGCTCCTGGGCCAGCTGTGGGTGTCCACGGAAGCGTTGGCGTATTTTGTATCGCTATATGCATATACAACTCTGCAACGGCCAACGCCCAAAACATCATCAGTGCACCTTGCACCAAGTCCCCTTCTACATAGAGCTCATACCCAGCGACACACCATACGACAGTCATGAATGTAAGCGCGATGTAAAAATGCTTTTTGACATAGCGCCCTTGCATAGAGGCCTCATCAAGCACTTCAGGATGTATCCAGTGCAATCCGCGCACCGCGTAATGCTGTGGCGTTATCATGCGATTACCCCTGATTGTTGTACAGCTTGCGCGTAGTGCATACACCGAGACTGTACCGACTGGTACGCACTACCAAAACCTTTATCATTGTGATCAGTGGATATAGATGCATAGATGTAACACTCCCAGAGTGCTATATCAATCATACAGAATATATCCCGCAGAAATATGATGTCCCGCATATCACCCTCCTGTCTGTTCTTCTCTATACTAGGTTGTATCATGCACAAAGAAAAAAGACCAGGTGACACCACCTGATCTTTTGCTTTTTCAATGCACCTGATGTCCACGGTGAGTCTGCAGCCTGCAAAGATGTGCATAGAAACACCGCTGATTTTCAGACAGCTGCTCCATCTCCTCGAAGTGACGCACCATGCGCTGCACCCATTGTGGACACAATATACCCAATCCAGGAGGAATCATGTTTTGCATATTCTTCCTCCTACTCTTTGAGCACATACGTGCCAAAGCGATTGCTCGGATCGGGACAGGTAAAGTCCGCAAGCAATGCTGCGAACTCGTCTCGTTGCTGAGTCTGTTCGTTTTCCGTTGGCTTCGGTGTGATGCCACTACGATTCATCATCCCGTCTGCGGGATGCTTTGCATCATCTCTCATTTTCTTTCTCCTGTAGTTTACATATTGTCGACCGCAATATAGAGCTGCGGTGACGGTGTTGCTTTAGGTGCTTCCGCATGTGGAATGTCGGTCATATCCGTAACAACGTCATCAGATTGGACAGGTGACGGCCAATCTAACCACATTGTGCACACGATGTATCCCACACCCAGATACGGTAATAGGATAAAAAGTATGTAATAGCCGAGTATGTAGGCAACAATACCCACGATGCAGCAAAGTAAACCTCCTGCGATTTGTAAAAACCACTGACGCCATGCGCCATCAAATGCTGCAAACAACAATGAATACGACACAAGAAAGTACACTACGACGTACCCTATAAAAGGAATGGGCATATCTACATATGAATTCATTTCCAGCCCCTTTCAAAGATCTCTTTATATTGAAAAATACTATAAAAATGACACATGTCAACCCTGCCCCTTGAATTCTAGCCTGAATTGCAACACATAAAACCCGGGTGTGATGGTGACTTTCGCCTTTCTTTTCCCGATACCAGTTTGATATATCTCTTACAGGAGATAAAATAAAGCTCCCACGAGCTTACGCTCGAGGCATCTCACCAAGTTACGTAGCTTGCTACGTAACACCTATCGCTATCACGATAGGCAAACTCCCTCCATCCCCGGGCTTACGCCGCGGGGTATTTGTGGGGAATAAAAAGAACCATCATCTTATGTGATAGTTCTTTTCTTGGGTCTCCCGATACCAGTTTGGTATATCTTCGCTAGGGCCTCAGATATACCTAAACTGTCCTGTGAACCTTCACAATAGTCGCTTGCGCTCCTTTGTTCAGGCTACATTCGCTCCGGTGCCTCGATTCCAAGCAGCCACAAACCATTCTTCAGTGTCTGTGCCACCGACTGTGCGACCAATGCTTTATACGAAGCATTCGAGTCAGTAGCGTCCGCAATCTTTTCCTGTGCATAGAATGTATTAAATGCTCCGGCTAGTTCAGTCAAATACTGTGCAACCTTGTGTGGTGCGCGATCTTCAACTGCCTCGCGTGCCACCTCTTGGAAACGATACAAGAGACGTTCAATTGTGTACGGTTGCCCAGGCAACACCTCGGCAGCGGGTGTCACTCCTGCTTCTGCAGCTTTTTTCAGCACTGAACAAATACGTGCGTGCGTATACTGCAAGTACGGACCTGATGCACCTTCAAAGGAAAGTGCTTCTTCTTTATCAAAGACGGTGTCTTGAAGAATGTTTCCTTTGAGTGTTGCGTACTTGATTGCCCCAAGTGCAATCTGTTGTGCAAGCTGTCGATCCTCACCAAGCTCTGGCGTTGCCTCTTTGATACGTGCTTGTGCTGTATCTGTAATCTCCTCTACAAAATCGATAGCAGCAATAACATCGCCCGTTCGCGAGGACATCTTCCCTGTGGTTAGACGTACCGTGCCATGACCAATGTGTTCAGTCTTTGCTTCCAGCTCAGGGTACACAAAACTCATTGCTTTCTTTAGCACCTTAAAGTACTCAGTGATTTCGTTTGCGGTAGAAATGATTGAGTGATCAGATGCACCCAGTCGATCTTCCTTCATCTTAGCCAATGCAAGCTCCTTTGCTTCGTATGTTGGCAATCCTTCTGAGTTTAGGAATACGCGTGTATGCAAACCATACTCCTCACCTTTGAACACCTTTGCACCATCACCGTCGACAAACGTATCGGGGTGATCAAGCACCAACTCCTTCCCTTTTGGGCCTGCTTCACTTTCAAAGAAGTAGTCGTCAAAGTCGGTACCAACCATTTCATAAATGGTCTGGAAGTATGCTAACGACACTTCACGACCTTTGTCATACAGTGCATTTACCTCCTCATCAGTCCGTTCGTATATTTTTTTATTCAGCGCCTTAATCGCCGTCTTCACCACCTCGTCTTCACCTTTATACGCAGTAGCCCCCAGTGCATAGGCCTTACCGAGATCTCGTGCAGTAAAACTACTTTCAGGTGTCAGACTCATCTGCTGCATCCCCCATACCGCGTTTGCTACATGCATCCCAACATCACCCTGGTAGCACAGCCGCTTGGTGTCTGCACCAGCAAACTGCACCAGTCGAGAAAGCGACTCTCCCACAGAGTTGGTAAAGAGATGCCCGATATGAAACTCTTTAAATGGATTTGGGTCGGTATATTCAACAAAATACGTTTTACCAGTAAGTGCATCGTGCGTCCCCCACTGCTCTTTCTGCTCCACGCTCTCTGATACTTTCTGTGCAAAAAAATCACGAGGCAGATTGAAATTAATAAACCCGGGACCTGCAATCGAAACTTCAAAGCCTTCCAGTTTTGCGACAATTTCTTCTGCTACTTCTCGTGGATTTTTTCCAAGCTGCTTTGCAGCAATCAGCGCCACGTTACTTGCATAATCACCATGTGCAATATCCGCCGGATGCTCCACCGTAAAAGGCACGTTAGCCACCTCCAACTCCTGCAATACTCCAGTGATCGCTTTTTCAATAGTCTGTTTCATGTCCCGTTACTATATAGTTATCGTACCTCAGTGACAAGCTCACGCGGTGGCTTTGTGCTATCGATCTTAAATACTTCCCGTCCAAGCACCTGCCCACGCTTGGTTTCAACGGAGCAACGCCATTTCCCATCAGTGTAGTTGGTAATCAGTGTATACCCACGAAATCCCTTATCACGACCGCCGGAAATATTATACGGGAGGTTTGCACGCTCTTCCCATTCACCAGTCTCAGGATTTTTCTGTTCCCACACATGCACAATGTCAGTCTGCAACTTTGTTGGAGCAAACACCTGCGCAAAACAGAAAATAGAATCGTCAGGAAGTGCCCGGAAGGTTCGATCAGAATCTTTAAAGGGTTGCCACCAGTACCCTTCTTCATACTTAAGATGATACTCACCATTTTCAAAACGTACTGCATTGTGATAGATACCAACATCTTTCAATGACAGCGGGATTGGTGGAATGATGTTCGTGAAGTATAGGAAGTTGAACGCTACGAAGATAGAGCCGATAGTAAATACAATCGAACGCATTTGCATTGACATGAAATTTGGCACAATGCGATACAGTACTTTGACAAACTGGTGCATTATCAATAGTGCCAGTAGACCACCCCCGACAAACACCCATGGACCCATCCAGCCGGTAAAGACCGGCACCACCAGCACAACGTATGAAAAAAGACCAATAAACAAAATGGCAAGGTTGTAGATCAACCGTGATGTGCGTTCGCGAATCGTTTCATTTCCATAAATCGCAAGGAGAATTACCAACATAAACGGCCATGTCTGCGCCCACGCACCACTGCGACCATAGAATATAAGCATACCTGAGAGCAAGCCACCAAACGCGAATTGCACTAAAAGTGGTGCATACTTACGTGTAAACGCTCCTTTCTTTCCTTGTATTTTGTGTGCGGCAGATGCATACATGAGCAAGAGTGCAATCATTGCGAGTAGTACGTATGACGCAAGGATAAAGTTATCAAACAACTGGTCCACGCGATTAAGCGTGATGTTGTCGATAATAAAACCAAACACAAAAGAAAGAGTCATCCAGTGACGCTTTACTCTTGCAATCGATTGTCGGGGAATCCGCGACCTTGCTGTAGTCTCCTGCGGAACCTGTGATACTTCTTGTGTCTGCTGTTCTTCCATGTCTGTGTATTGTACTAAATCAGAAGCATAAAAGAAAAAGGCCCCGCGCACATGTCGCGGGGCCAAGTGTGGAACGGGGACAGTGTGAACCGTTGGGTGACGGTTCAAGGGACAGGATCCAGGATGTTCCACGTCCTGGATATGTATTCACTGTACCGGAGCTATGTAAAAAAGCAAGAGCGGCGCCTGCGGCGCCGCTCTTGCAATTTTTGTATATCCTTCTATGCAAAGCTTTCCGGTACCGGGTGCGCTTCGCACATCTGTTCCACTTCCGTTTTCAACGTCGCTTTCAGTTGTGCATTGTCCTTGTCCTTCATTACTTCAATCATGATCTCAGCCAAACGTGTCGCTTGCTCCTCTTTCATGCCGCGCGTGGTCATTGCAGGGGTACCAAAGCGAATACCTGACGGATCCATAGCGGTACGTGACTCGTCGGCGATCATGTTTTTATTGAGCGTAATGCCGATCTCATCAAGCACATCCTCTGCCTCTTGCCCAGTCACCCCAAGTGAACCGTACACATCAGCAAGCAAGAGGTGGTTGTCCGTCCCGCCTCCAAGCAGACGTACATCATTGTCCAAAAAGACCTTTTCCATCGCTTTTGCATTTTTTAAGATCTGCTGACAGTACTCTTTAAACGCAGGCTTTAGTGCCTCACCAAATGCCACCGCCTTCCCTGCAATCAAATTCATGTGTGGACCTCCTTGTAGTCCTGGAAATACTGCTTTGTTTATTTTCTGTGCAATTGCTTTATCTTCTCGAATAAGAATCATTCCCCCACGTGGACCACGCATCGTCTTATGTGTGGTTGAGGTAATCACATCAAAGCCGTAGTCAAATGGATTCTTCACGACACCACCTGCAATAAGCCCCGCAATATGTGCCATATCAGCAACCGCATATGCACCAACCTCACGCGCAATATCAACAAACTTTTGATAGTCGAGCTCTCGCGAGTATGCAGAAAACCCTGCGAGAATAATCTTTGGCTTATGCTCAAGTGCTACCTCGCGAAGCTCGTCATAATCAATCTCCCCCGTATCTACATCTTTCATTTTGTATCGCACAAAGTTGAACACTTTATTGATGCTTGTGGTGGGGTGACCATGGGTAAGGTGTCCGCCATGAGAAAGATCCATCCCCAGTACGGTATCCCCTGGCTCCATCAATGCAAAGTACATCGCGACGTTTGCAGGCGCGCCTGAAAGGGACTGGACGTTTGCATACTGGCACTTAAAAAGTTTACATGCGCGATCAATCGCAAGTTGTTCCACTACATCAGTGTAGTCCTGACCGCCATAGTACCGGCGCCCGGGATATCCTTCTGAGTACTTGTTGGTAAGCACAGAGCCATTTGCCTCACGCACTGCCCGAGAGACATAGTTCTCGCTGGGGATCAGTTCAATCCCTTTTGCTTCACGCGCCTCCTCTCCAATAATCGCTTCGTAGATTTCTGGATCCTGTTCTTTTATAAAGTTATATTGATTTTCATTCATAGTTTTTTAGTTAGATAGTTAGTAATACACCCCTTCTATAAAGGATCACTCAAACGTCTTTTACAAAAATCAGAATAGTACAACATAGGCCTATAGATACTTAGAAACTATTCCATATATTTCTTCATGTATATCTTCGCGTGAACGAAGCTCATTACCATCCATACATGCGATACTCACCCACCCGTCATGGTCCTGCACAATCTGCTGTGCACACCGTGCAACCTTCTGTTGGTGTTCTCGATTAGCCTCGGCAACATCAGCAGTTTTTTGTCCGATGCTCACCATATACTCAAGTAATTTCGCACTTTTCTCTGGGGACACATTAAGGTGAACGGTAACGTCAGGTCGCGGAAGGCCGAACACATCGTGCTCAATGTGTTCAAGCCACTTCAAGAACTCAGCACGCTGTGCATCATCATCGATCTTCGCTCCCTGATGCATCATATTTGCACTGACGTACCGATCAAACAAAACCACTTTCCCTTCTAAGAGCCACTGTTCAAGCTCAGCTTTTGACTCAAAGCGATCAGCAGCAAACAACGCAGCAGCAATCTTCGGGTCTAGTGACATAAAGTCTCCATGCTTTCCATCAAGACATTCACGCAAAAGGGCGCCAAATGCATTTTGCTCATAGCGCGGGAAACCCACCTTCTCCACCGCAACTCCTTCTTTTTCTAAACGTGCTTTAAGCAACGCAACCTGTGTTGCCTTACCAGTACTATCAGCCCCATCTATAACAATAATTTGCGCCTTTTTCTCCATAGTATTATCGATTATCACCACTTCCTCCTAATTTACCCCGATCCATTCGTGAGTAAAGCTTATCAATATTCATTTGCGCAACATCGGACAAAGAGAGACTAAACTCTGAAGAGAGCTGCGCAATGTACCACAACACATCACCAAGCTCCTTTGCAAGTTCTTGTTTCTGGTCGTCGTTAAGTTCACTTGGCTTAAAGATACCTCCGTCACGCATATGCTTTTTAAGCTTATCCGCTATCTCACCCGCCTCTCCCACGAGGCCCATAACGGGATAGGTAAACGTATCACCTACATCGGGATACTTTGCGGTGACGCGTGATTTTTCTTGATACTCTTTAAAATCCATAGGAAGCAATTATCATTAATGTATCACTAAGTGTACCACCCTCATGTTGTCTGCTCATACTTAGAATACATATTCAAAGATGCGTACAGAGCACAACAATGTTTTTTATTGCCTAATATATTCTCCCCTACCTCACTCCAATCTCGTAGGGTATTATTGGACATACATTATCGATCTAATACACCAACACTATGCAATACAAACCATACGAAGAACGTACCCTAGACGAGCAATACAAGAACCTTCTGAAAGACATTCTTGAGCGTGGCATTCGCTCTAAGTCACAAGCGGGCACTACTGCAGAGACCCCTGGTGGAACTGACTGTATTACGCTGATGGGTGCAACCCCTATGCGCTTTGACCTCTCTAATGGTTTCCCAATGATCACCGAGCGGAGTGTAAAAGGCTTCTGGAAGCAGGCAGTTGGTGAGATCATCGGTTTTGCAAACGGTGCACAAACACTCGAGGAACTCGAGTCGTATGGCTGCAAGTTCTGGACAAACTTCATCACCCCAGAAAAGTGTGCAAAGCGAGGTCTCCCAGAAGGCGATCTTGGTCCCGGTTCATACGGTGCTGCTTTCCATCACTTCCCCACTGCAGAAGGTGAACCATACAACCAGTTCCAGAACATCATTGAACAGATTGCATTTAAGCCGCACCTGAAGACTCACTTTATTTCTCCGTGGATACCGCAGTACACCATTCGTGGAGAAGGCAAGCAGCAGAAGGTAGTGGTGTGCCCATGCCACGGATGGCTTCACCTACGTATCCTCAACAACAAGTTGTACCTGCATATGTTCCAGCGCTCAGGCGACGTCCCGATCGGCGTACCCTCAAACATGATGCAGTATGCAGCACTTCTGATGATGCTTTCTAAGGCAACCGGGTACGAACCAGGTGAGTATATTCACACCATTTCTGATGCGCATATATATGTAGATCAGGTTGACGCGGTAAAAGAAATCATTGAGCGAGACACACTTCCCTTCCCGACCATGCACTTTAATAACGACAGCACTGACTTCTGGAGCTATCGTGTTGAAGACTTTGAGCTTGGTGACGACTACGAGCGCGGTGATCCTATTAAAGATATCCCGGTAGCAATCTAAGTCCACAAAAGTCACCAAAATGAATTGGTAGACGTGTATAATTATGTTATACACAACGTCCGTATGGAAACTACAAACAAAACTAGTTTTGTTCTAACTGAGAATGCAAGAACGGATTTACAAAAAGAGACCATGGCTCGCATTGAAGCGGATGGTGTCTGTCCTTTCTGTGCGGAACATTTTGAAACATATCACACCGAGCCTGTTCTCAAAAAAACAAAAAATTGGATACTCACAACCAATTTTAGTCCCTATGGTGATGGAAAAGCTCAGCATCATTTTCTTTTTGTTTACAATGCTGGCCACATCAACAAGCCCGGTGAAATGACTGACGATGCAAGAATTGAACTTTTCGATTTGGTAGATGAGCTATCAACAAAACACAATCTTGAAGGCGGCTCAATACTAATGAGATTTGGCGATGGTAAAATTAATGGCAGTAGTGTTGAACATCTGCACGCTCATCTAATTGTTGGGCAAAGGCAAGACGAGAACACGAAGGGACTCAAAGTTAAAGTCGGGTACATACCGAAATGAAAACAGCGGCCAAAGGCCGCTTTTTTCTATGTCATAATACACGGCAATGGCACGCAAGAAAGTTACCCTGCGTCAGCTACAGATCGTCCGCATCACACTCTGGTGTCTTGTGTGTGCTTCGGTCGTGCTTGGAGTAAGCCTGCTCTTTATTCTGAAATCAAAAGAGGTTGCGTATGAAGCGGTACAGATGCATCCACAGCTCCTGCCTCTACCTATAGGTGTTGATCCCGCAACACAAACCATCACTGAACAACCCAACATAGACTTCTATCAAAAACTTCTCTTTGCCAGTGAATACAGCAACGCGAAACTCAGCTTTCTCAAGCGTATCCAAAAAAAATTCTTGCGGGAAGGCTGGTATCAAAATCTCGCTTCAGCCAATACGAAGATACTGGTGATTTATGCAGGACAACGAAAAGAAGAGATTATTGACTCGTTTGGAGATATCCTCCGATGGAGCGTACCAGAGCGTGCTGCGTTTGAGGCACTGGTGCTCGGCGACCAAGAGGTACTGTCTGAAGGACTGTTCTTCCCCGGAAGCTACGTGGTCGATAGCGATGCAACGCCGACCTATGTCGCAACACTACTCATTACCCGTTTTAATACAAACGTGACACTCCGCTACGCTCCAGAAGTAGCTGCACAAGTTCCGCTACAGCAAGCGCTCATCGTTGCGTCACTGATCGAACGTGAGGCGTATACCTTTGCAGACATGCGTATTATCTCTGGAGTTATTTGGAACCGTCTCTTTACCGACATGAAACTCCAACTCGACGCGACACTGCAATACGCAAAAGGCTCACGCAACTATGAGCCTGAGTGGTGGCCACAACCACTTCCTGAAGATAAGTATATCGATTCTCCATACAACACGTATCAGAACACTGGACTACCCCCTGCACCGATTGCAAACCCGTCTGGAACGGCGCTCCTAGCAGCGCTCAATCCCATCGCGTCAGACTGCCTCTTCTACTTCCACGATAGCAGTGGAGACCTCTACTGTTCAAAAAACTATGAAGAACACGTGACGAAACTAAAACGCCTCTACGGCAGCGGTCGCTAAATTGCGACGTTATTGTCTCAATATCTCTTCAGCTAATGATTGGATCGCAACAGGGTCATCTAGGTAGCGTTCTGGTACCTTCCACCAATTTTTAATCACCACTGGTTCTTTTTTATCCTTGCGTGTATATGAAAACTGTTCTGAACCTTCGTCACGAAAGCGTTGTTGCAACGTGACGTCTACCACCTTGAAATACAGCTCTTCGTAGAGCACGACGCCTAACTGGTTGCCATCTACCGTAAACAACACACCACCAAACATGCACTTACTTTGTATCGTTCCTACCCCCTCGAGCATTTCCGTGATATATGCAAGATATTCTTCTGAGACCGCCATTGTCTTCACTATACAACATTATTTTCTTGTCGAACGCCCTGTTTTGAGATACATTCAAAGAAGCAGTACACAAAAAGGAGGGAGGGACAATGACCACTGCAATACGTTATGCTTTGCCTGCTATCAGCCATGCCTGGCTCACCACAGAGGTGCTTGCAGCATATCCCGCACATGATGAACCTGGTGAACCAACAGCTCTTGTTGAAACGCTTGTACTTGAATACCTGAAACTCTGGCACTTGGTCATCCACTACCCTGAAAGACGTGTTGTGGCACCAGGGCCGATTGCAGCGATACAACGCGTACACTGGAAGCATCGCAAACGATATTTCGATGACTGTATGGAATACTTCAATCGATACTTGTTCAAAGAAATGGTCTGGGGGGGGCGGCTTGACATCAGTGGTACACTCGACACCGTTCGCACATATCGTGACCTCTATCAAAACGACCTTCCCCCACCGTGGGGTGATATCGCACACGAGTATGAACTTGGACGCTCACACTTGCATGTCATCTAAGTGAAAAGCCACCGGCAACGCCGGTGGCTTCTATCTTTGTGGCAGAGCCACA
>CAJXAG010000006.1 GCA_913050645.1 uncultured bacterium
GACCAAAGGGAGAATATGCCTAAAAGGTGTACAGTTCCTGTAAGGAAGCAATCCAAATCGTTTACAACTGAAGTACGGCTTTCTCGCTATATTTTAATTAGCATAGTACCAATTTAAATACAAAATATTGACAATAGTATAAAAACATGCTATTATAAAAAGAAGACCTGGGGGGATTTCTTAAATAAAGAGGCAGGAATCCCATGTTCAACAAATCCAAAACAAAAAAGTTTTTCTTTCAAGCTGGACTCGCGCTGAGTGCCACGTTGACCGCGGCGTTCGTATTCTTCGGTTTCATCAATACCGACGTGATCGAACGTGCAGAAGCGCGAAGCTACATCAGCGTTGCTGAGCACGTATACATGCAAGAGCGCATCAACGAACTGGTGGCACAGGCAATGGAAGCAGAATGAAACACACTCAAAGCGCCTGGGGGATTCCTCGGGCGCTTTTCTTTTATCGTACGTTATAATGAAGAGCAAGAACATACGGGATGTTTCACTGTTCTATTGTTTTTTATGCGTATTCAAGATGATCAACTCAAGCGATTTGTTTCCGATGCCGGTTTGGTTCCAAAAAAGGACTTAACTGCTGCAGAAAAAGTTGCAAAAGAAGAGAAGCGAACGCTTGCCGAAGCACTTATTGCAGGTGGCTATATGACTGAGGACGACTTGCGTCGTGTTGAGTCATACGTGCTTGGGGTACCTTTTGTGTCACTGAAGGATGAAAAGATTAACTTCGATATTCTTTCGCTTATTCCTGAGCCCGTGGCGCGCAATCATAATATTATTGCGTTTAAAAAGAACGACGTTTCACTTGAAGTAGCGATGCTCGACACCGCGGACCTTCCTGCAATTGACTTCATCAAAAAGAAGGTGGGACTGAAGATCTTGCCACGTCTTACCGACACAGAGTCAATGCGATATGCACTCCAGCAGTATCAAAAAACTTTGAAAGATGAATTTGGTGACATTATTGCAAAAGAATCTTCAGCTCTGAAGGTTATCGCTGAAGAGGGAGGAGATGAAGCCAGTGAGGAAGATCTCAAAAAGATGGCTGAGGATCTTCCCGTGGTGCGTATCGTAGATACGTTATTGCGACACGCAATCATTCAAGGTGCGTCAGATATTCATATTGAACCAATGGAAGAGGAAGTGCTTGTGCGGTATCGCATCGACGGTATTTTGCATGACGCGATGACGTTACCTAAACACGCGTCGAATACGATTGCAGCACGTTTGAAAGTACTTTCTAATCTCAAACTCGATGAGAAACGCTTACCGCAGGACGGACGCTTTAAGATGGAAATGGACGGACAGAAGGTTTCGTTTCGTGTGTCAGTGCTGCCTATTTTCTACGGAGAGAAGATCGTGATGCGTCTGTTGCGTGAAAACCGCTCTGGCTTTTCACTGGAAGGGATGGGATTTCATGGCTCAACACTCGAACGTGTACAAGGTGCCATGAAGCAAACAACAGGTATTATTCTGGTGACGGGCCCAACAGGTTCGGGTAAGACCACGACGTTGTATACGATTCTTGATCTCCTCAATACACCAGAGGTGAATATCTCCACGATTGAAGATCCGATTGAGTACCAGATGCCACGAATCAATCAGACGCAGGTTAAGTCGGAGATTGGCTTTACGTTTTCTTCAGGGTTGCGGTCACTGATGCGACAAGATCCGGACATTATTATGGTTGGTGAGATTCGTGACCAGGAGACAGCAAGTCTGGCGATTAACGCGGCGCTTACTGGTCACTTGGTGCTTGCAACGGTGCATACAAACTCAGCGGCGGGCACGATTGCCCGTTTGGTGGATATGGGCGTTGAATCATTTTTGATGGTATCAACACTTCGTGTGGCTATTGGACAGCGATTGGTGCGTCGTGTGAAAGAAGATATGCGCGAACCGTATACACTTTCAAGTAATGAGCGTGCTGAGCTCTCAAAGCATGCTGACCTTGATCGGATTCTTGAGGCGATGAAGGAGGAGAACATTATTAAGAGCAATGCAACATGGAACAGCGTACCGTTTTATCATGTAAAGGAGGGTCCAAACGGAGATGATGGCTACAAAGGACGTGCAGGTATCCACGAGGTGCTCCCTGTTTCTGATGCAATGAAAGAGATGGTGATGTCGAGCGCGACTGCTGACCAGATTGAAGAGCAGGCACGAAAAGAAGGGATGCTTACGATGCTTGAGGACGGTATTTATAAGGCAGCGCGTGGTATAACAACCATTGAAGAAGTACTTCGTGTAATTAACGAATAATATGCAGTTTACCTATACCGGAGAGGACAAAGACGGCAACAGTGTAACAAAGACTGTTGAAGCGACTGATCGTTTTGCCGTGTATGAGGCGGCACGTGTTGCAGGGCATGTGGTCAGTTCAGTGTCTGAAAAGAAGCAGTTTGATCTTAGTATGATCCTCGATATGGAGAAGATCAACTACAAGCTCAGTCGTGTGAAGCAGGACGAGTTAGTGATGGTGACACGTAACCTTGGTTCAATGCTTGTTGCAGGTTTGGCACTGTCTCGTGCACTTTCGGTGATTGAACGTCAGAGTAAGAACCCACGCTTGAAAGGGATCGTGACTGACGTTGTAAATGAAGTGAATAAGGGAAAGACCTTTGGTGAAGCGATTGCAAAGTATCCAAAAACGTTTAACGATTTGTATGTTGCCATGGTGCGTGCTGGTGAGGAAAGTGGGCAGATGGCAGACACACTCCGAACACTCAGTGTGCAAATGGAACGGTCGTCTTCACTGAAGAAGAAGATTAAAGGGGCCATGATTTACCCTGCAATTGTGATCACTATCTTGATTATTATTGGGATACTGATGATGATTTTCGTGATGCCTTCAATTACGGGAACATTTAAAGAATTGGACGTTGATCTTCCTGTGACTACACAGGTACTTATGGGGGTGAGTGATTTTATGGCTGCAAATGCATTGTTGTCAATTGCAGGCATATTTGTATTCTTTGGGGGAGTGGTTGCTGCACTACGTACTGGTCCAGGGAAAAGGGTTTCTTCGTGGATTATCCCAAGGTTGCCGATTGTGGGGAAGATGGCGAAAGAAACAAACGCTGCTCGAACCGCCCGAACACTTTCCTCACTCCTCTCTTCTGGTGTCGATATTATTCGCACACTTGAGATTACTCGTGACGTAGTACAGAACTATTACTACAAACAGATTATTGATGATGCAGCAAAACGTGTAGAAAAGGGAACTCCGCTCTCGGAAGTGTTTATTGAACGTGATGATCTCTATCCTGTATTGGTTGGTGAGATGATTTTGGTTGGTGAAGAGACAGGTAATATCGCAAAAATGCTGGGTGAACTTGCAGTATTTTACGAGACTGAGGTGGAGCAAAAAACAAAGGACCTGTCAACGATTATCGAACCGCTGTTGATGGTAGTGATTGGAGGGACTGTTGGATTCTTTGCGCTTGCGATGATTGCACCGATTTACTCAATTAGTAATAGCATCTAGTGTGCATCATGATAGTTATAGGGGGAAAGGGACGCCAAGTATACAAAAGGTTTATTTTTAGCGGTGGACTTTCCTTTGTTGAGTTGATCATCACAATTGCAGTCTTCACACTTATTTTTTCAGCATTGTTCGCTGGTGTGAATGCAACAACAAAGTTGGTCGGTGTTTCAAAAGCGAAAGCGGGGGCACTTTCGCTGATGGTAAACCGCATGGAATACATTCGGTCACTTCCGTATAACGATATAGGGACTGTTTCAGGTGTTCCTTCAGGAAATATTCCTCAGTTGCGTACAACGACACTTAATGGTGTGACCTACACAGAACGTGTGCTCGTGCAGTATGTTGATGATGCTGCTGATGGTGTTGGTGGT
Source organism: uncultured bacterium (assembly GCA_913050645.1). Lineage (GTDB taxonomy): Bacteria > Patescibacteriota > Minisyncoccia > Phycocordibacterales > UBA918 > OLB19. The sequence goes on from CAJXAG010000006.1 coordinate 3,870, forward strand.
GCTGACGGCAACGGCATCTTGGCAGATTACAAACAGATAAAAGTTGAATACACATGGAGTGTGCGGGGGATGGCTGACAGCAACGCAATTGTTTCTAGTGTTGTGCCTCAAGGTATTGAAACGACTGCCGGTGGTGGCACGATTCGAGTAAATGTGTTTGATGCAAATGTACTTCCTGTTTCTGGTGCAGAAGTTCGCTTTGTAAACAATACCGCAGCTCCCGCAATTGATACTATTCGCTATACAGATCCGTCAGGTGTGGTGTATCTTTCAGGAGCACCAGCGGTTGCTAACTATGAAATTATAGTAACGGACAGTGGATACTCAACAGATGGTACGTACACTGCAAGTACAACAAACCCAAACCCGATAACACCGCCCATTGCGGTACTTGAGAGTCAGATTTCAACGATGAACTTTCAGATTGATCAGCTCAGCGATCTCACTATCTACACGTACGCACCCGCAACTTATAATGAGTATTTTGACACCTTTTCTGATGCAAGCGGTCTCTTTGCACAAGCGAGTACAACGGTTAATAGCGGGAGCTTGCTCCTAACTGATACACTTGGTGTGTATGATGCTTTTGGAACTGCCACGAGTGCAAGTACGACTCCTGCGAGTATTGATTCATGGTATGCGCTTAACTATGCAGCAAGTACCTCAGCCTCAACTACTGTACGTGTATTTGTGTTGTATGACAATGCGGGTACGCTGATGCGTATTCCGAACGCTGATTTACCAGGGAATAGTGTGGGCTTCACCAGTAGTCCAGTAGATCTGTCTGAGTTGGATCTTAGTACGTACGGTACGCTTGCGTTAGCAACTTCGTTGGATACTACTGATACTGCGTATACGCCGCAGATACATTGGTGGGAACTGCGTTATATAGAAGCGCAAGCCGCTATTTCTGGGGTGCAGCTTGCTATTGAGGGAGATAAGAGTATTGGTACCGATGGAGGAGGGCAAGATGTATTGAAATACGCTGATACAGGAACAACTGATGCAAACGGTGTGTGGGATCAGTCAGATATAGAATATGACATTTACGATGTGTCAATGCTCAGCGGCGGATACGATGTATATGAAATGTGTCCTGCTTCACCTTTGGTTTTGGATCCTGCAGTCACCGAAGAAATGTCTATCGTGCTCGGTGCGGCAGCAGGAAATATGCTGCGTGTGAATGTGACAGAAACTGACGGTACACCAATTCCTGATGCTTCAGTTCGTTTACAGAACACCGGAGTCGACGAGCTTTCCGTGACATCACTGTGCGGACAAACATACTTTGGAACAGGTCTGTATGCAGACGATGATTATTTGCTTACGGTTTCGGCAGGTGGATTTACCACAGAGGTGATAGCAAGTACAACTGTCAGTAGTGATAGTAGTGTTAGCGTTATACTTAATTAGGTATGAAAAGACGTACCGTACAGCACAAAAGGGGGATGACGCTGGTAGAGGTGTTAGTGGTCTCTGCAATTTTTACAATTGTGATGCAGGCGATTACTGTTGGAGTGATTGCAATGTATAAAAGCAATGCGTACACGATCGCCCAATCGTACCAGGTGCAGTATGCGCGACAAGGTATCATTTCTATGGTGCGTGATATCCGCGAAATGACCTATGCTGATGACGGGACATTTCCGCTTGCACGCATGGAAGAGCATGTGATTGGTTTTTATAGTGATATTGATCGTGATAATAGTGTTGAGTATGTCGAGTATGAAGTTGCAGGCACAACACTGAGTAAGCGTATATACAACGCAACGGGTACACCCATTACGTACGATACTACGTCTGCAGATATCACACTGACTATTTCGGAATATGTACAAAATATCAACCAAGCAACTTCAACGTTTTATTATTTTGATACCTATGGGGACGTGGCAACAGCAATGACTAGGGTAACAGACGTGCGTTACATTGGGGTACAGTCAATCGTCAATGTTGATCCCGTTTTAGATCCTGGACAATTCATGTTGCGTGGAAGCGCAGCATTACGTAATGTAATGGACAATATATGATTCCTTTTCAATTTCAAAAAAATAAAGGAGCTTTACTCATTCTCGTCATTGTGTTCGGGGCAGTATTCTTTGTTATTGCCGCTGGCTCTATGACCTATTTTGTGACACAGGTTCGTGTGCAGGAAGTGCGAGAACAACAAGCGCAGGCGCGGGAAATCGCGGAGGCAGGTCTCAATTACTATAAGTGGTACCTTGCACATAATCCAGACGATGTGACTAACGGAACAGGGCTGCCTGGACCATACACACTCACGTATGATGATCCTGAGCTTGGTGCTATTGGAGAATATGCGCTTGCTATTGCCAGCACTACATTTTGTGGAGAAGTAAGCTCTATAGAGATTACCTCAACGGGATACACATACGAAGATCCGTCTCGAACGGAAACAATCTATGCGCGGTATGCACGCCCGACGGTTGCTGAATATGCGTACATCATCAACTCCAGTGTGTGGGCGGGTAGCGATCGAACTATTGTTGGTCCATATCACTCTAACGGGGGTGTACGCATGGATGGAACAAACAACTCAACGGTGAGCTCTGGTCAGGAGACCTGGAATTGTACCAGTTCATACGGTTGTAGTCCGTCAGACTCGAATGCCGATGGGGTGGTAGGAGATGGTCCAAACTTTGATTTGTGGTCATTTCCGTCAACGCCAATTAACTTCACCGGTCTTACAGTAGATCTTGCGACGATGCGTGACCGAGCTGAAAATGGCGGAGGTATTTATATCCCCCCATCAGGCGACTACGGATACCGTGTTACGTTCCAAAGTGATGGAGATGTTGAGGTGCGTGTTGTGGATCGAACATATAACTATTGGGGGTACAGTTCAACTGATGGATGGAGTACAGAACGAAATGTCATTCGAGATGATGATCCGTATGCGACATATGCAATCAACGAAACGTGCCCACTTATTTTTGTTGAAGACAAAGTCTGGCTTGAAGGTGAGATACCAACGAAAGTAACGATTGCAGCTGCTGATACGGACACACCGGGTGTGGATCCTACTATGATTCTCAATGGTGATATTACATACACTACTGCTTCATCAGGACTCCTAGCTATTGCTGAGGATAACATGTTGGTGGGATTGGCAGTCCCAAACGATATGGAACTTAATGGTATTTTTGTGGCACAAAATGGTCGTTTTGGTCGAAATCATTATCGAACATGGAGTTCGTATGATGTGCTTTCCATACATAACAGCTATGTGACACGAAATTCACTTACTATGAACGGCACGGTCGTTTCTAATGGTCGTGTGGGAACCAAATGGACTTCAGGCGGATCCTTCGTCTCTGGATTTAATACACGATATAATTCATATGATCGTGATTTGGTAAACAATCCGCCACCACTGGCACCAAACACTTCTGATGATTTCAAATTTGTTGAATGGCGTGAAGAGTATTAACGCACACTTCATTGTACAGTGATCAGTGCACCTTGTAAGCATAGCTTTCTTTCTACACGCGCTCAAAATAAAAAATACTCCAATCGATTGGAGTATTTTTTTGTTTCATGCAGTTGCGCGTTACACTTATTTCTCTGCGTACGCATGTGTATTTCTTTGCGCATGCTACAATTTTAGTATCATGGCTACAAAATCTCACACACCATTAATTGTCGGTAACTGGAAAATGAACCCAGCAACACTCGGTAAGGCACGTAAATTATTCCTTGATGTCCGAAAAGAGGTAGGGCGTAAAAAAATGGAGACGCAGGTCGCGGTCGCGCCACCCTTTCCATTTCTCTCTGAACTACAGCGACTTTCGCCGTCGCAACGTATTGGATTGTCTGCGCAGGATGTGTATTTTGAAAGTATTGGTGCACATACTGGTGAGGTGTCATTGCCGATGCTTCGTAGTGTTGGTGTGAGTTCAGTGATTGTTGGACATTCAGAGCGTCGAGCTGCGGGCGAGAGCGATGAAGAAATCTATAAAGATGTACAAGCAATTTTCAAAAGTAGTCTTACAGCGATTGTGTGTGTTGGAGAGCAGGTGCGTGATCAGCACGGTAACTACTTTAGTGTCGTCGAAGCACAACTACGTTCTGCAGTGCGTGATGTACCAAAAACAAAGCTAAAACAACTGGTTGTGGCGTATGAACCCGTATGGGCTATTGGTACTGGCGACCATGCAACACCAGAAGATGTACAAGAGATGAAATTATTTATACAAAAAATAATTGCCGATGTATTTGATCGCAGTGCAATCAAGAAGGTTCGCGTGCTCTATGGCGGATCAGTAAAGGCAAAAAATGCTCAGGAGCTGCTGACTGTAGGGACGGTTGATGGTTTTCTTATTGGTGGAGCGAGTCTCAAGGCTAAAGAGTTTGGAAAAATTGTTCACACAGCAGAAGCATATGCAAAAACTTCCGTTTAAAAGTATTGCAGAAAAAACTGATCTAAAGGGAACATACGTATTGTTGCGCAGTTCAATCAATGTGCCGATTGTTGATGGTCAGGTGCGCAATCAATTCCGTATAACCCGTGGTTTGGTGACGCTACAGTATTTAGTGAATCACGGTGCTCGGGTGATCATGTGTGGTCACATCGGACGTGATGGCACTCAGAGCACAAAGCAAATTGCTGACTTGTTGCAAGAGTATGTACCCGTAACGTTTTCTGACGAGGTTGCTGGCACGAAGTCAAAAAATCTGCGTGATGCACTAAAAGACGGGGAAGTGTTGCTGTTGGAAAATGTGCGCAAGGATCCGCGTGAGAAGAAAAACGATGCAAACTTCGCGCGAGAGCTTGCAGATATGGCAGACCTATATGTTAATGATGCGTTTGCTGATTCCCACCGTGCACACGCATCGTTGGTTGCGGTCCCGGAGTTCTTGCCGTCGTATGCGGGAATGAACTTCGTACACGAGTACGAGGAACTCATGAAGGCACGGGTGCCACAGTCACCTGCTCTTTTTATGCTCGGCGGTGCTAAGTTTGAAACGAAAATGCCGCTGGTTGAACAGTTTCTTGGTATATATGACAATATTTTTATTGGGGGCGCACTTGCAAATGATTTCTTTAAAGCAAAAGGGTATGAAACGGGAGATTCACTTGTGTCAGCCATTGATCTTTCAGACAGTCCTCTTTTGGACCATGCGGGCATCTTGCTACCCATAGATGTAACGGTCATGCGCGGAAAAGAACGGCTGGTGTGTGCACCAGATGCAGTGGGGTATCACGACATTATTCTTGATATTGGTCCTCGGACTGTTGCCATGCTTACGCCGTTGATTGCAAATGCGAAGATGGTTTTATGGAATGGACCGTTTGGAAACTACGAAGCTGGATTTGAAGAGCAGACCGTCGCCACCGCGCAGCTGCTTGCAGCCGCTTCTGGGTACTCAGTTGTTGGTGGAGGAGATACTGTGGCTGCAATTGAATCATTGTTTATTCAGGAGCACTATAATTTTCTCTCAACGGCGGGTGGAGCGATGCTCACGTTCCTTGAAAAAGGCACCTTGCCTGCTCTGGAGGCACTGACTGCTTCAGAAGAGTAGGTCTGTTTCTTGCAGCTCTTCTTAGAGAATGATATCCTGCGACAGGAGGTATTCAATGGCACATTCAGATTCTGAAAAGCTCTACGCAAAGCACTTAAAAGCCCTCAAGGAAAAACCAATTTTAACTAACGAGTCACACAACCCCGGGCCATCACTAGCACAATTCGTGGAAAGTGTGGCTGGTATGGGAGAACGCGCTCGCAAAAATGGAACTATTGCACTTTCGGTGCGAACGAGAAAAAGTAAACCGACACAGTGATTGTGTCGGTTTTTTATATCTAAAAACCTCCGGCTTCAGCCGGAGAGTACGTTTGAAGGCAACGCATATACTAAAGCCGTGCGGCAGCACGGCTTTAGTAATAACTATCAATACGTATGCGCAAACGTACAATCAAAACGTTATCACATTGTTATTACGAAATGAAATATCATTTCGTATGGACACCAAAGTATCGGGGAAAAGTACTCACATCCAAAAAGATTAAAGATGAGGTTCGCAGAACCTTTGAATCAATCTGCAAATACAAACACTGGGAAATTATTGAGCTCAATGTACAAGACGATCACATTCACTTAATTCTCTCAGCCTCACCACGTGACTCAGTCTCATACATTATGCAACTGATTAAAGGCAAGAGTTCTGCATGGCTTAAGAAAAAGATTAAACGTACACATGGACTCTATGAACAGAAATCACTCTGGGCACGAGGCTACTTTGTTTCGACGATAGGTATGGATGAAACTATCATCCGTCGGTACGTCAGACATCAACATCACCATAATCAAGTTGATCAACCATCATTATTCAACAAGCTGATCTCTGATTAACCACAAAAAAGCCCGCTTCGCGGGCATGAAGCTCATCCCGGAGTGTGAGCCAAAGCCACCGGACCTAAGTCCGGTGGTTGTTTACTTGATATAGTACTGCTATGCAACTTCTCACTTTGGTCTATCTCGTTCGGGAAAATGAAATATGCCTGGCACTAAAAAAGCGTGGCTTTGGCGAGGGGGTACTACAACGGCTTTGGCGGTAAGTCTGAGGAAGGTGAGACGGTTCTGCAAGCTGCAGTACGGGAAGTGCAAGAAGAAAGCATGGTACAGGTAGAAGAAAAGGACCTGCAGCAGGTTGCTGATGTTGTTTTCGTGTATAAGGACCGCACGCTACACGTACCCACCTTTTTTGTGTCACAGTGGGAAGGTGAACCGATGGAAACACAGGAGATGAAACCTGCATGGTTTTCCTATGATGCAGTGCCGTATGAACAAATGTGGGAAGATGATCGCCACTGGATGCCGCGGGTGTTCAATGGCGAAAAATTGCGGGGAACGGTCTGGTTTGCTCAAGATGGCACTTCCATTGAGTCAATGGAATGGGAACAGGTAGAAAACTTTATATAGAAAAAGCCGGCGCCCATGGGCGCCGGCTTTTTCTATAGCAACTTAGTCTAAGTCATCAATTGCGGCAATAAGTTGTGTGGAAACTACCGCAAGCACTTCATCAGACTCTTCTTTACCCGCAGGCATGATCTCTCCGAGGGCACGCTTGGTGTCTTGCATCGGGAATATTTTAATGTGTACGTGTGGTACATCAAATCCTTCTACAACCAGACACGTCCGTTCAGCGTTAAACGCTTTGTCGGAGGCTTTACCAATTTTCTTTGCAATCTGGAAAAGATGTATGTATGTGTCATCGTCGAGATCAAAAGCGTAGTCAATTTCTTTTTTAGGGATGACTAAGGATTGTCCAGTAACTGCAGGAAACTTGTCTAGAATCGCAACACAATGGTCATCTTCATAGACGACGTGACCAGGTATCTCGCGATTAATTATTTTGGTGAAAATTGATTCTGACATTCCATTAGAAATTAAGCGTATAAGATAATGCTGATTGTACTACATTTACTTCTTCATTACGAAACCAACAAATATTTCTAACGGAACAAGTATCTCCTAGACAGCTATGGTGGTATGATTGAGTCACTTTGACTATGTATCGCTTGACTAATCAGATACCTGAAACGGTGCAGCAGGAGCTTGCTGCGTACTCTCCCTTTTTACAGCAGTTGCTGTATGCACGCGGTGTAGACACCGCACAGGCGGCGGTAGATTTTCTTGAGCCCTCATATGAAGAGCATTTGCATGATCCATTTCTGCTTAATGATATGGATGTGGCTGTAGAGCGAATTCTACATGCTATACAGAACGATGAGAAGATAGCTATCTACAGTGACTATGATTGCGACGGTATTCCTGGTGGGGTTGTGTTGCATGACTTTTGTAAAGCCATTAGATATGAAAATTTTATTAATCATATCCCACATCGACACTACGATGGATTTGGTCTGAATACTGCTGCAGTAGAAAAGCTTGCGGGAGAGGGTGTGCAGCTGATTATTACCATTGACTGTGGTTCCACTGACGTGCAGGCGGTTGATCATGCAAACAAGCATAACGTTGATGTGATTATTACCGATCATCACCAGGTAAAAGAAAATGTGCCGAAGGCAGTGGCAATTGTGAATCCACAAGTTGGTACCACATATCCTTTTAAGGGACTGTGTGGTGCAGGAGTAGTGTTTAAGGTAGTACAAGCACTGATAGAAAAAGGCGATTTTGATCTCACGCCCGGATGGGAGAAGTGGTGGCTTGACATGGTCGGCGTCGCAACCATTGCTGACATGGTGCCGTTGCGAGACGAAAACCGAGCACTTGCTTTTTATGGTTTGCAGGTACTGCGGAAATCACGTCGACCAGGATTGCAGCAATTATTGCGAAAACAAAAGGCCAATCAAGCTTATCTCACTGAAGACGACATTGGCTTTACGATTGGTCCACGCATCAATGCTGCTTCACGTATGGATAACCCCGAAGACGCCTTTTACATGCTTGCAGAAACCGACGAGGCTGCTGCAGGTGCTCGTGTAGATCACTTAGAGAAACTCAATAACGAACGCAAGGGACAAGTGGCATCTATGACCAAGGAGGTGCACAAGCGTATGGAGGCACTTGTTGAGATACCAAATGTGCTGGTGTTGGGGAATCCAGAGTGGCGTCCATCGCTGGTGGGGCTGACTGCAAATAAACTTGCCGAAGAATACAACGCACCTGCGTTTGTTTGGGGACGTGATGGTAACGGCAACATCAAAGGGTCTTGCCGCTCGAATGGGCAGGTGAGTGTTATTACGATTATGGAACAAGTTGCCGATATGCTTTCTGAGTTTGGTGGACATCACATGGCAGGTGGCTTTGGTGTAAAAGAGGAGACGATTCACGAATTGCCCCAAGCGATGAGTGACGCACTGTCAGAACTCGGAGCCGGCGCATCAGTTGATATGACACGTATTGTTGACTATACGCTTTCGCTTGAGGACATCACCAGTACGGTGCTTCGTGAGCAGCAGATGCTTGCGCCATTTGGTATGGAGAACAAAAAACCGTTGTATGTTATTGAGTCTGTGGTACCCAGTGGTGTACAAATCTTCGGAAAAACAAAAGAGCACACGAAGCTCACGTTTGATACCAGTGGTTTGGTGAAGGAGGCGGTTGCTTTTTTTAGACTTCCAGAACAGTTTACAAAAGCACCAGAGGAACTTGTATCGTGTACACTTCTTGCCCATCTTGAGCAGTCATTTTTTATGGGACGCATGCAAAATCGCCTGAGAATTGTTGACATTCTCTAGCGTTGTGTAACTATGGCATCCAAAGAGTACGCACTTTGGAGGTTGGTATGAAGCAAGGAACACAAGTGCTGAACAATGGTGCACTGGTATACGTCGGAAAAGATCGTGAAGGACTCTACTTTACTATGCATACCAACGGCTCTGGCCAAAAGATACGTTTGATTGCACATGCAGGGGTTTGGAAGTACACCCTTCCAGGCTTCAATCAGGTACATCTTGCGCTATTTACAGATCCATCTAAAAAACCGCACCCGTAGTGCGGTTTTTCTAACGGTCATGGTATGATGACGCTCATGCAAAAAATAACGGTATTTACTGATGGTGGTGCACGAGGGAATCCAGGTCCCGCAGGTATTGGTGCGCAGTTTCTTGATGAGCAAAATGAAGTAATGACGGAACTTTCTGAGTATATTGGCGAAGCTACCAATAATGTTGCTGAGTACACTGCAGTCAAGCGGGCACTTGAACACATGGAAACTTTTTTATCTGATACAAAAGCAGCGCAGGTGAGTTTTAAACTTGATTCGCAGTTAGTGGAGCGACAACTCAAGGGTGAGTACAAGATAAAAGATCAAAACCTGAAAACGTATGCTGACGCTATACAGGTGCTCGAAGATCACTTTGCATCAGTGAGTTACATGCACGTGCCGCGTGCAGAAAACAAAGAAGCTGACCGTTTAGTTAATGAAGCAGTTGATGCTGCACAAGAAAAATAGCCTTGCTCATTTTTTGTTTGCATAGTACAGTCTGTGTACCGATCAATCAGGATCGGTAGAACAAGAAGAAGGAATTTTTTCATGGGAGATAAGGCTGCGTATATCGCAAGTCTCGAAAAACAGCATGCCGAAATCGATAAGCAGGTGATTGCGATGCAAAAGAGCCCTGCCTGTTGCGGAACGCAGCTGCGGGAGCAGAAGAAAGAAAAACTTCGGCTGAAGGAAGCAATCGAGCGCGCACAGACCGAGGATGAAGACCCGGTTCCTGATGCGCCAGTGTTGCAGGTTCTCGAGGGTGATAGCGTATCGCCAACGATTGAACCGCCGCTTTTTGTACCTGACACGGCAGTCGCATAAGCTGCCAAAAGCTGTTTCTCGGGAAGCAGCTTTTTCTTTTGCTACACTTTATAGGTGAGCAATCTCTTTTTTTATACAGGGGTTACTGTTTTTGTTCTTGGGGTACTCATCGGAACAGTTTTTGTCATCGAAGCCGTATATGTATGGTGGCTGGTTGTTCTTGGTGTCGGTTTGTGTAGTGTTGCGTGTGGCAGGGGCGAAGCCTCTGCCACACGCAACGTGCTTCTAGGTGGTGTTGCCCTTTTGTTGTTTGCAACGGGTGCGCTAAAAGCAGTGTACTACGAAGCTGGTTTGCAGAGTTCTGTGCTCACACAATATGCAGATGAGGAGGTGTTGCTGACCGGTGTTATTACGCGTGAAGTCGAACGTCGTGAAAAAACTGCACATGTATACATAGAAACAGAATATGGAATCGTTCTGGCGTATGCGGATCGATATGCTGACGTGCAGTATGGAGATCGTGTGGAAGCACAAGGAGCACTGCAAGTACCAGAGCAATTCGTCACTGACCTTGGACGTACCTTTAACTACTCTGGATATCTCAAAGCAAAAAGGGTGACGCATGTGTTGTATTATCCAGAGCTTGTTGTTCTTGAGCGTGGTGTGGGAAATGTATTTTTTGAAACGTTGTATGCAGTAAAGCATGCATTTCAAACACAGGTGCAAGAGCTTATTTCTGCGCCACAGTCATCACTCGGAGAAGGATTATTACTTGGAATTAACGGCGTACTGGGAGAGCGATGGGAGGAGGTCTTTCGTAAGACAGGTATTATCCATATTGTGGTGCTTTCTGGGTACAACGTGATGTTGGTTATTGTGTTTGTGCAATACGTGCTGTCGTATGTATTGCCATACCGAGCACGAATTATTTTTGGCTTTGGTGCGATTGTGCTTTTTGCACTGCTGGTCGGTTTATCGGCAACAGTAGTGCGTGCAAGTGTGATGGCCAGCCTACTTTTGTTGCTGCAGTTTTCTGGAAATGCGTACAACATTCTGCGCGGCTTGTTTCTCGCTGGGGTGATTATGTTGCTCTGGAACCCATTGTTACTACTGTATGACCCTGGCTTTCAGCTCTCGTTCTTGGCGACACTGGGGCTTATACTCCTTGCTCCACATATTGAGCGCATTGTGCAGTTTATGCCACAAATAGTAAAGATGCGAGAGTTTCTTGTTGCAACACTCGCGACACAGCTCTTCGTTCTACCCTTTTTGCTGTATCAGATTGGCGAACTCTCAATTGTTGCGGTGTTGGTAAATATGCTCGTGCTCCCCATGGTACCGGTGGCAATGTTTCTTACGTTCTTTGCAGGAGTTATAGGTTTTGTTGCACCGACACTCGCACTCCTTGTTGGCGCTCTTGCAGAGGTGTCACTCACGTACATTCTACGCGTTGCTGAACTTTTTGCGCAGGTTCCCTTTGCATCAGTTGTGGTACCTGCGTTTGGGTTTTGGGTGGTGCTCATCGGATACACATTATTGGGGTGGTGGGTGTATCGTCTGCATAATCCTTCGAAGCATACACGGTACTTGCGTGGGTGGACGATTGAAGAAGAGGAGGTACTGTTGCAGAGAATAAAAGAAGCGCCGCAAAGCGACGCTTCAAGTGCTCCTGTGTTTTTTCGTTAGACCCGATTTGCTACCACTTCCCAATTAAGGTTCTTAAAGAACGCGTCTACGTACTCACCCTTTGCTGCAGGAAGATAGTCGCGCATATATGAGTGTTCCCACATATCCAGCGCCAATATGATATCTACGTCAGCAAGTTGCCCGATATGTTGCTCGTCCACCCAGGTACACACAAGCTTGTTTGCTGTGCGATCGATGTAGCACATTGCCCAGCCGACTCCTCGTGTGAGCCCGATTGTTTTCATGTGTGCAATAAACGCTTCAACTGACTCATGGTCTGCTTCAACCAGTGCTTTGAATGCTCCTTCAGGGCATTCTTTTGCACCTTCTTCAAACTGTGCAAAATAATACTCATGGTTTTTCATTCCGCCAAACTCAAACCCGAGACGTCGCTGCATCTCAGCTTGTGCGTACCCATCAGTTACATTTTTCATTTCTGTATGAATGTGGTTCACATGCTTTACATACCCGGCATACAGACCGAGGTGTAGATCAATACTTTCTTGTGAGATGCCATCAAGTTTCGGAATATCAAATGTTTTTGCTTCGTACATATTATAGTTATGAAATCATCAATAATGAGTTCCAGTGTATCATAAACACCAATGCAGACAGTTTTTGGTATACGATTAGGCGTGCTGCTTGTTTCATTGCTGGCATCTGCCGCAGTATGGTTCCCATCGTTTGATCCTAGAGCGAATGCTGAGTATCTACAGGTACATTTTTTAGATGTGGGGCAAGGTGATGCAATTTTTATACAAACGCCCGATGGTGCAGAAGTACTTATAGATGGTGGCGCAAACAGCGCGGTGCTTGCGCAACTGTCACCGTACATGTCTGTTTTTGATCGGCAGATTGATATGGTTGTGGGGACGCATCCAGACAAGGACCATATTGGGGGTCTGGTTGATGTACTTGATCGGTACGAAGTGGATGCGGTACTCACCACTGAAAATGAAAGTGACACTGCCGTGGCACGTGCCTATGCACGTGCCACCGCAGAAGAGGGTGCCGACGTGGTATACGCTCGACGTGGTCAAGAGTTTGCCCTTGGTGCGTCAACAACATTACGCGTATTATTCCCAGAGACTGAAGCGGCGGACATGGAAAGTAACGCATCATCCATTGTGTTACAGCTTGTATATGGAGAAACTGAGGTGTTACTTACTGGAGATTCGCCGAAGCGCATTGAAGAGTATTTAGTGCTGACGCAGGGTGAATATTTGCAAAGTGATGTGCTCAAAGTAGGACATCACGGTTCACGCACCTCCACGTCAGAATTATTCCTTGCTGAAGTTGATCCCCAGTATGCAGTTATTTCTGCAGGTAAGGATAATCGCTATGGCCATCCTCATATAGAGGTGACTGATATGCTCTTTAACAATCGTGTCAAAATATACAGTACCGCAGAAGAGGGGACAGTGACGTTTTATAGTGATGGTCGAGATGTGTGGAAAGATTAAGAGAACAGGTCTATAGGGGGTTGATTTTATAGGTTATTGTTGTACTGTTGTGTGCAGATTTTGCAAAGGGAGGGCAGTATGAATTTCTTAAATCCAAATATCCACCGAAGAGAAGTGGATGTTCCACGAAAGAATCAAAGGGGTACAACAAAACTGTACCAGTTCTACTCAAATCCGCTTGAAGAAGGCGAGGCACCTGTTTTAGTTGCTGAGACTTTCAAGCTCAAAATTGCAGATTTTGTTGAGGAGATACTAGGTCAAGCAGAAACTCTTGAGGATGTATGGCTACTTCAGCGGGCATTTGGTTATACATATGCAAACCGCAACAGACGTAAGACTGAAACAAAAAACCGACACTGATGTGTCGGTTTTTCTTTTTTGTCCTATACAAGACCTGCTTTCTTCAAGGTTGCGAATGCACCATTCTTTGCAATTGTTCGAAGTCCCTTTGTAGAAACTTTTACAACTACGTGCTTATCAAGCTCAGGTACGAAGATTCGCTTTTTCTGGAGGTTTGGCTGGCGCTTTGTTTTACCACATGGGTTAAACTGCGTAGCACGAGTACGGTTACTGTACCGACCCCCAATCTGGGTTTTCTTCCCAGTGATTTCACATTGCTTTGCCATATTTCTAAAAATTACGTGCCGGTATCGTACCATAATGGCTTAAAATCGCAACCACCCTGGCAATAGCACGCAAGGTATCGTAGTATACAGATACTAAATTACATATATATGGAATCCCGTTAGAGACCCAAACGTTATGTTTTGCTTAATATGGTATTCTATGACTTTAGTGAGATCGGTTTGCATATAATTAGATTATGATACGGAAATGTGCAAACAGAAATTACAAGTAATTAGTATGGTCGTTTTATTATCACACTTTAATACACAGGGGTGGCGCAATACATGTTTGCACACTTCCTGTCTCTAACGGGATGGAACAGATAGCAATTATCGCAGCGCTGATACTTTCAATAGTTTTACACGAAATGGCACATGGGTACGCCGCAAATGCCTTAGGTGACCCCACTGCACGACTTCGCGGCCGTCTTTCAGGCAACCCATTGGTACATATGGATCCTATTGGTTCAGTGTTAGTCCCTGCATTCCTTTTCTTTTCCGGTGCAAGTTTCCTCTTTGGTTGGGCAAAGCCGGTGCCGTATAACCCTTATAATTTACGAAATCAAAAGTGGGGTGAGGCAATGGTTGCTGCTGCAGGTCCTGCGGTAAACATATTGCTCGCGCTTATCTTCGCTATGATTATTCGCTTTGCTGGGGTACTCGGCCTTTCATATGCATTTGTTGAACTGGCGTCATATATTGTGTACCTCAACATTCTTCTTGCATTTTTCAATATGATCCCGTTTCCGCCACTTGATGGTTCGAAAATACTTGCGGCTTTGTTACCGCTCCGTGCACGTATGGGCTACCAGAACTTTGTACGGAAAGTTGAGAGTCTTGGTATTGTGGTCACATTTCTCTTTATATTCATTATGATCAACGTGTTCTGGACACCATTTCGTGAACTTGTTGATAGTGTTTTTATGCTCATGACAGGCACACGTTTCTTCTAGGTTTGCTTAGGTTATCCCCACGACGTATTTTGTAAAAAGAGTTTTCAAGGTATAAAGAGAGCAATGGAGGCCGATCCCGTAAGGGATCGGCCATTTCCGTGTTTAATTACAAAATAAATTACAAATAATATGTATACAATGACATTTCGAAAACGGATCGCAGCAGCGGTGATGGGTGCTGTATTGTGCTTTGGAATTGTGTTTAGTAGTGCGCCGAGCAAAGCGCAGGCAGCAACGGTTTCAACTTTACAGGATCAGCTCGCAACTTTACAGGAACAGCTTGCGCAGGTGTATCAAGCAATGACGTTTGCTACGGCTGGGACTCCTCAGCGTCCCTCTGCACATGCATACAATCTTATGAAGGCATATATTGAGCCGACGCCGAGTGATTTTATTTCGGATAAAAGTTATGAGCGGCATGCCAACGGGTATGTAGTTCCTACCTCCGGTGCACAAACCGGCGTACTGTATGTAACTGATCAGCCTGCAGGAACAGGCTTATATACATTAAAGGCACAAGGTATGGGGAAGGCTATTGAGATTATTCCATACGCAAGTCCAGACTATTTGGTTATGGATATTCCTGACGATGCGACAGTGCCAGCGGGAGGGTATATATCAAGCCGAAGTGAAGCACGACTCGTTCACGATGGTGCACACGGACAACGGTACTACTTTAAAACGAAGTTCTTTATTGACCCTGTTTCAGAAATAGATATTCCAGCAAATGGACGAACATTACTGCAACAAATTATTGAGCCGCAGAGCAACGCTGCGCCGGTACTCAGTATGAACCTTAACAGTGATGGAGAGTTGGTGTTTGTGAAACGAACGTGGAAGGATACACCGACTGCAACAAGTCCATATAATTATGAAGAGATGTACACCGTCGCCGCAGTAAAGGGGCGGTGGTATACGCTTGAGTATGACTTCACGCTTGATTCAGGTAATGCGGGTGCCGTCTCTGTCTGGCTCGACGGTGTTAACGTCGTATCACAGAACGACATTCGACTTTCACAATGTACACCAGCAGTACAGTCAGTGTCAGGGTGTGATTTCTCTGCAAAGGTTGGCGTGTATAGGGCCTTTACCGGGAGCATGGAGCGTATTCGTGTGTACTACAAGGAGGCCGGAATCGCAACAATGAACGATGCATATGGTGCGTCAGACATTGCTTCAGTTGCACAATTTGTAAACGGAACATCGACAACCTACACAACCGATGATTATACAAAATACACCATCACACTCACCGATGGGACAGTGCATGAGCTGTATAGTCATGGCTCAGGTGAGTTACAGGTAGATCAGGAGCAACTACAGGATTCTGGATACACAGGTACTATGAGTGACTTTAACCGGATTCTTGGAACTGGGTATGAGGTTGCTGATATAGCTTCAATGACTGCTCGTTTAATAAAAGACGGACAGTCAGGAGCGTATACGAAATACACCATCACACTTGCTGATGGAGCTGTATATACTGGGCGTTCATATGGTGCAGGTCCGCGACCTATCGAGATCGGTGATTTTCGGGACACAGGATTTGTAGGTACGCTAGAAGAGCTCAACGATATGTATGTCCCACAAGGATACTACGAGGCACGACACATTGAGTCTGTGTCTGCAGAAAAGCTATCTAACACGAAGACACAATACAAGATACGGTTTAAGGATTATCTTAGTAAGTCATCTCAACGAATATATTCATATGGTCAAGGCTGGGCACCTGTAGTTGTGAGTCGTCTTCGCGATACGAACTACCGTGGAGACTTGTCTGACTTTGAAGATCTGATCACGTATGAAGAGTTTGATGCCGATGATATAGACACTGTGGTTTCTAGTCTGGAAAGCGGGTATACAAAATATGTCATTACCCTCGATGATGGCGTGATGCATGAAGTGCGATCGTATGGTGCAGGTGCAAAGCCGATGTATATCTCAGCCTTACGCGCAATTGGCTACGCTGGAACACTTTCAGAAATTACGAATATATACGTTCCGCAAGGGTACTATGAGATTCATCATATTGAGTCTGTGATTGCCACACTTCATAATCAAGGCACTAGTGGTGCATATACAAAATTCACTATCCGCCTCAAAGACTATGTTGGTGGCGATGTGCATGTCATCAAAACGTATGGAGAAGGTCAGCAAGATATTCTGACAGGGAAGCTCCGAGACACTAACTACAAAGGGGTTGTGCAAGATGTGAAAGACATGGTTGAATAGACTGGTTTCAGGGGTGTATCCTCTGCCATCTAAAACAATCCATCATACAAAGCCGCGTTTAATGACGTGGCTTTTTTGTTGCAAATATATCTATATATAGTATTGTATGCGAGCTTTATGGCAACAATTAATCAATTAACACGAAAGTCTCGCAAGGACAAAGCTACTAAGACAAAAGTAGCTGCTTTGCAGTCTGGCTTCAACTCTATCAAGAACAAGCCAAACGCATACAATTCGCCTTTTAAACGAGGAGTATGTACTCGTGTGACCACTAAGACACCGCGAAAGCCGAACTCAGCGATTCGAAAGATTGCTCGTGTACGACTCTCAAATGGGCAGGAAATTACTGCGTACATTCCAGGTATCGGTCACACACTGCAAGAACACTCAGTTGTACTTGTGCGAGGTGGACGTGTAAAAGACATCGGTGTGAACTACACAGTTGTACGAGGTAAGTACGACGCTACAGGCGTTGATGCTCGACGACGAGGTAGATCACGCTACGGAGCCAAGAAACCTAAGGGAGAATAGATCACTGCATCTGCGTCGTTGGATTTCGAAAAATAATGTTCACCGTACCATTAAGTACGTCTCACATTATTTTTCTCATCTGCCTCGCATCTACAGCAATTTATTCACCCTTTGGCAGGGTTCAAAGGAGAGAAGCGACTTTCCAAAATTAAAAATAGTTTATATTCGCTACAGATAACGATTGGTGGCTCAACAGAGCAGACCATTATGCGAAGAATGAAAGAATGATTTTGTCATACTCTCATACTTCGTCGTTACGTAATTACAGTAATCATGCGACGACCTATAAAAAAACGACCGGTAGTCAATCCAGACATCAAGTTTGGTTCCGTAGAAGTTGAACGACTCATCAACTACGTGATGCTCAACGGTCAGAAGGAAACGGCACGAAAGATCGTGTACGGTGCGTTCGAAGAAATCAAGAATGCAAAAGAAGGTGGTGGAGATCCTTTAGAGATCTTTACGACTGCATTACGAAATGCAGGCCCGCAGATGGAAGTACGTTCTCGACGAGTTGGTGGTGCAAACTACCAGGTTCCTCGAGAAGTACGTCCTGAACGACGACTTGCACTTTCACTTCGATGGCTTATCAATGCCGCTCG
The DNA here is from genome assembly GCA_913050645.1 of uncultured bacterium. Classification (GTDB taxonomy): domain Bacteria; phylum Patescibacteriota; class Minisyncoccia; order Phycocordibacterales; family UBA918; genus OLB19. Next base: position 22,200 of record CAJXAG010000006.1, read on the forward strand.
AAAGCAGAAAGGAACCCCAATGTATAAGTCTCTTGCAAAAGAACTTATGCTTGCTGCAAAGGAAGAAGGAGATGCAGTGAAGAAGAAGGAGGATACTCATCGAATGGCTGAGGCTAACCGAGCGTTTGCCCATTTTGCCTGGTAATTTCCAAGCAAAGCGTAGGAAATCCCAGCTGTAAAATGGAGCATCCCGCTTCAAAATCACTTGGATATTTCTTACATACATTCATTGAGTTACAAAATAACTCTTGCAAAAACAATCCGCGTGGGCGAATAGCCCAACCCTTACGGGCGAAGCGGATTGTTTTTGTTTTGTTTCGTGATTTTGAGGCCGGACGCTCACTTCGCTTGGTAAATCCCATTTTGAACGAACTACTTCGATAGGTTCACAAAAAAACGCTTGCTGGACATTTGCCCCACTCGCGGTTTTTTCGTTCCGTGCCTCGTATTTCATTCCAAAATTTGCTTTACCAAAGTGTCTGATTTATATTATAAGTACAATGACTTTCCAACGGCTTAATCATAAGCAGGTTTCATCCGACGGCTTGTTGTCTGCGTCTAGATCAAAGTATGATTCTGCTAAAAAATTGAGAGATTCTGATAAGTATGAAGATGCTGTCTATTTAGCAGGGTATGCATTAGAATTTATATTAAAGCGGCATATATGCTTATGTTTAGGATGGTCAGAATATCCTCCGAAACATGTGCATGTAGATGGTGCTTATAGAGACGATACAAACTATCAGAATTTTACTACGCATGATTTAAACAAGCTCTTGATACTTGCCGGTTTACATGCATCTGTTGCAGATGATACAGATTTGATGAGTCACTGGGAAACTGTATTGAAGTGGCAAGTGGAACTGCGTTACTGTAGTCCTGGTGATTTAGAAAAGGAAGCAGCGGTCGAGATTATGAAATCGATACTCCACATGATAAAGTGGGTAAAACAAAAGCATGACTAAATTAATTAAAGAATTAAAAAAACTTAAAGAAGAAATTCTTTCAGAAAAAGAGAGTTTATTGCTTTTTGCTATGTTTTCTAGAAATGGCTCAGACGATGAGTATGATTTAGTAATTTCTGCAGATTGGATTACTGCAGGAGAAACTCGAACTGCCGTTAAGTATTTAATTGAAAAACTTAAAGAGAAAAAGATTGATCTGAATGATTACGTAAGGAATATTGTCGCATTTAGCCCTGAGGAACATTTTATACATCACATCGCTCTCGCCTATAAGGAAGGTCGCGTAGTTGAATCATCAGGTGAAGAGGTCAGAATTAAACTATTCGATGATTACATCATTAGAGCAGTTGTTCTAAGAGAAGACTTTGAATCTTTTGATATTAAAGCTTTAAACAAAAAAACTAAGACTGAATATACAGCTGCCTTTTAGAAGACTTCGGTATCGTATGACCATCACTTTCATCGGTATGTCGGGAGCAGGGATGGGCCGCGCAGTTTTTGTTCTCCTAAATATACCTGTTAACAGGTATATTTAGGGAAATTATATATGTTGTCTAAAAGAAAAAGCGGCCGGATGGGCCGCTTTTGGTCTGAGTCTATGCAGCATGTTTGGGTACACCATATTTTGCAATGCCGAAAAACGAATACCGTGGGTTGCCGGTGATTTCTGTCGCTCCCCAGTAGTTGGGAGGCGTAAAACCTTTCCCTTCTGGAAGTGGTATTTCTGCAATACAGAGATTGATTAGACTGTCACCATCTCCATTGTCGCCTGGTATGAGCAGTGGCTCTTCATTCTGGTCGAAGATGAAGTGGTAGTGTAGATCAAATTCCCTGTGTAGTGCCGACGGAATCGATTTGACATGGACCACTCTATTTTTGCAAAGTGAGGTGAGCCATGCACAAACTGGTGTGGCTGAGGGGTCAATCGTATTGCCGATTTCTAGCGCAGAATTACTCACGATTAGTTGCGCTGGGTAACGGGTTCGTGAGTCAATAAGTGTACGTATGCATACCTCACCATTGAGCGGATCAGGGAAACGATATTCCCAGCTAATCCTGCCGAACTTCTCTCCGTAGCTGGAAAGCTGACGACCCATTAAGAATCGCCGCATGGATTTTGACATTGTTCTACTCCTTTGCTTTCTCTGCCTACTATGCACATATTGAGCTTAAATTGCAAGAAAACCTTTCGGTTAACCGAAAGGTTTGAGGAGGAAAGATTGTTGGGTTGTCAGCCGCCTTTCTTTATTGCTGGGGTCGTCCTCCAAGTCGCTTTGCTATTTTGTACATTCCGTAGAGGATACCGAACAGGAGAAGGAGTTGAATAAGGATGGGGTACCCGAGCGTCCACGAGATGATTGCAAGTACACCAGTGTAGATACCTCCGAAGATGCTGCCGATGAAAGAAATCAGATCACCCATGAAGCCTTCTGGTTTTTCTTTAGGTTCACGAGTCTTTTCTTTTTCTGTTTTGCTTTCGACTGTTCCATCAGTTCGAGTAATTTCTCCAAAGCCGTCTTTGTCTACCTCGATCTCAGGTACCGCATCTTCTAGGGTTTCACCATTTTGTACCGCACGACGTTTTGCTCGGTACATGTCTAAGTCTTTCTTCAGCGCTTGGGTGTACGCAGTTACTGACTCAAGCACAGCGTCCGCGCGCGACGGGGTGAGATATTGTTCAAGTCCTTCTGCAGTGCTAGTGCTACTGTCAGTACCTGTTCCGTTAGTTTCACTATGAGGGGACTTGCCCTCCTCGGTTTCTGAAGCTTCAGCTGAAGAAAGTGGGGTGGGTTCATCGTAAACCAATGGGTTTGTACCATTGTTCTGTTCCACGATATCACTGATACCGTCACCATCGTCGTCGATATCGTTTTTGTTGCCTACATCGTCACCGTCAGTGTCGACATCAACAAACAGTACATCTTCAGCAAGTGAAGATCGCACTTCAATAGCTTCAGTTGTTTCACCTACAGTATGGAGTTCTATTTTTGAAATAGACGCAGAAATACGATGCTCACCATAGTCAGGTTCCCAGTCAACCCAGCTTTCGATAATTCGTCCATCAAGCGCCGATACTGTGGAGCGTCCGATACGCTCATCGTTGTCAAAAAACTCAACGGTGCCAGTGAGGTCACTGCCGGTGTTGTTACGGATAGCAACATAGATCCGCACGGTATCATCGACAAAAAATGTCTCTTGCGAGTACCAGAGTCCTTGCACAAAGCCGGCGTTAAACTCTTGTGCGTGCGCATACACAGGCAGCACATACAATAGAAAAGCAGATGCTAAGAGTACTTGCTTCATATCTGTAGTATATAGCATAGCGTAACACTAGGGTATAATTAATTTTTAATGATACATATATTAGAAACACAGCAATTTGATAGAATACTGCTGTCTGAGTTGTTTGCTGAAACAACACGTTTAGAAAATAATTCTGAAACCTTTCTACAAGGAAAAATAATGGCTTCATTGTTTTATGAACCGAGTACACGTACTCGGTTTTCTTTTGAGTCAGCAATGCATCGCCTTGGTGGGGCAGTCATTACTACTGAAAATGCTACTGAATTCTCATCTGTTTCAAAAGGCGAGACTATAGAAGATAGTATTAGGGTAGTGAATCACTATGCGGATGTTGTGGTGCTGCGTCATAGTGAGGTTGGTATGGCAGCACGTGCTGCGGCCGTTGCAGATATTCCGATTATTAATGCCGGTGACGGTCCTGGGCAACATCCCACGCAAGCGTTACTCGACTTGTATACCATACAGCGGGAGTATGGATCTATAGACGGCGTGCATGTTGTGATGGCTGGAGATTTGCTACATGGTCGGACCGTACATTCACTCTGTTACCTCTTGGGGAAGTACGATGACGTGCGTATTACATTTGTTTCACTGCCACACCTAAAGATCCCCGACACCATAAAACAGTACTTACAAAAACATGCGGTGCATGTTACCGAGACTGACGCGTTGGATACTGTGGCAACAGCAGCAGATGTGATCTACCAAACAAGAATACAAAAAGAACGTTTTGCATCAGTTGCAGAATATAAAAAAAGTGTAGGGAAGTTTGTTTTGGGTATGGAGTTGGTGGACAGAATGAAGCATAATGCGATTATCATGCATCCTTTGCCGCGAGTTGACGAAATTAGTTCTGAAGTCGACGTCTCCCCTAAAGCAGTCTATTTTAAGCAGGCTGGATACGGAGTGCCAGTGCGTATGGCACTGCTGAAATATATATTTGGAACTCATTTCTCTATATAGTATTGAGTCTTTGTTAAATGGTATACTGCCACTAATGAAAAATATTCTTATCGCTGTTGTGGCAGTTCTTGTATTTAATGCAATTTTTGTGTACTCGGGTGGTCTTGAGTTGCTTGTAAAGACAGAGCAAAAAGAAGAGATACCAGAACGTGTTGGAACCGATGTGATAGACGTATTTCGCTTCACGCTTGAAGAAGAGGTGCAGAAAAAGATTGGAACACCTGTTGAGGGGTATGAACCCCAGATGTTCTTGCAGGTTTTCCCGGGACTGGTTGAAACCGACTTTGATGGAGTGGAGGCGAGCATTGGCCGCTACGCAGTAACTGAAGGGAGACTCACGTACATGCCAGACGACACCAAACTTATACATAGTGCCGCCACTGCAATACGACGCGACGGATACGAAACACTCTTAAACAACATTGCTGATCGTATCGAAATCAATCTCACTTCTGACGGCACTATTACTGATGTTATGAGTGCACTAGTAGGGCTAGAGCGTTAGTACGCACGCAATAAAATTCGTAAATCTTTTGGGGTAACCCGTCTGTCGTTATTAAAATCTGCAGATGGGTTTTGTGTTGCAAAGTGCGCTAGAAACAAGCCGATGTCGGCCAAGGTGTGTGTGTTATCCGCATTAAGATCGAGACTATTTTCTCGTGCAAGCACTGCTATGGTTGTTGAAGCGTACTGTACCGTGTTGATTATTTTGTCCTCGGGTGTAGATGCATAGAGGTTTTGCACATGCACAGAAGTTGTTCCCGGGGCGACAGCGTTAAAGGTGAAGGTAAGTGTTGGGTGGATACCTACTGCAGTGTTTGGTTCGTCTGTATCTGCTGCAACAAACACGCTTCCTGGTGTGTTCGACTCTTCCTTGGATAGATTGAAATTACTTTCTGCGTTTGTATTGTTGAGTGTAAGAACCGTAGGGTCATACGTAAGTGCAGCGCTGATGGATTCTACCGGTGTATTTGCTTTAAGTGTCAATGTAACCTCAATAATTTCATCGGTGAGTACTTCTACTGAGCTTGGCCCAAGTACAAAAGCTGCATCGGGAGCAACCATCATTTGCGCAACTAAACCAGCAGTAAGAGTGCTGTATGTAAGGAGGTCAAATAGTTGAGTTAGCATTACCGTAAGTATGCCATATCCACTTGCGTATTGGGTATGCTCATGTAGGATGATGCGCACTATGTCACGCGCACAAGGACTCATTTCGTTTAATAACGTTTCATACGAACATGATGCAACCAAGCCGATTCTGATCGAGTCGTCTTTTTCTATTCGTCGAGGAGCAAAGCTGACCCTTATGGGCCAAAATGGTGCTGGAAAAAGTACACTCTTTGGTTTGATTACAGGGAAATACCAACAGGATGAAGGCGATATCAATATTATGCCGCGCACGAGTATTGCGGTGTCTCGGCAGGTGATTCCGCGCGATGAACTCGACCTGACCATCCGTGCTTTTTTTGAGAAATGTTTCAATGAGAAAGTGTACGACATCGACCCAAAGATTGATGAAATTCTTGAAGTGGTAAACCTTGCACCAAAGAACCCAGAGATGGTTGCAACGTTTAAGGATCGTATTATCGGTAGTTTCTCAGGAGGACAGCAAGCACGACTCCTGCTTGCATCAGCACTTATTCAAAACCCAGATGTATTGTTACTTGACGAGCCAACGAACAATCTCGATACCGAAGGTATTGCACACCTAACTGAGTTCCTTAAGGAATATCGCAAGACAGTGATTGTTATTTCTCACGATGCTGGATTTCTGAATGCATTTACGCAAGGGGTGTTGTACTTAAATACACAAACGCGACACGTTGAGCTCTTTAACGGAAACTACAACGACGTAGTGAAGGATATTAAAGCGCAGGTTGAAAAGGAGCAGCGTCTGAATGCACGTCTGGCAAAAGAGACTCAAGCAAACAAAGACAAGATCAACTACTTTGCTGCAAAGGGAGGGAAGATGCGTTTGATCGCTAAGAAGATGCGCGCAGAAATTGAAGAAGCTGATGAAAACAAGGTGGAAGTGCGAAAGGAAGATCGAACGATTCGTTCGTTTACTATTCCCGTTCAAGATGAGGTACCTACTGATGTACTAAAACTCACAAAGTACAAGGTGATCCGCAACCACAACCCGAAAGACGTGGAGTGTGATCTCGTACTCAAACGGGGTACACACATGCAGATTGTTGGTCCAAACGGTATTGGGAAGACTACATTGCTTGAGTCACTTGCGTCAGGTCATGCCGACGGTGAGTTTGTCTCCCCAGGAGTGAAGATTGGGTACTACCGTCAAGACTTTTCAAACCTCGACTTTGACCAAACAGTATTTGACTGCCTGATGGAAGTTATGAACCGGAAGATTGAAGAAGACATGCGGTCTGTTGCTGCAGGGTTCTTGATTAACCGTGACATTATCAAAACAAAGATTGGCCTGCTTTCTGAAGGGCAGAAGGGTCTGGTAGCATTTGCACGATTGGTACTCTTAAAACCTGGCCTTTTAATACTCGACGAGCCAACCAACCACATCAACTTCCGTCACATTCCGGTGATTGCAAAAGCACTCCATGACTTTGAGGGGGCAATGCTTCTGGTTTCTCACGTTCCTGACTTCGTAGAAAAGATCCGTATTGATGAAGTCTTAGATCTGGACAAGAAAAAGAAATAAATTTCAGTAATGTATATAACCAGACTCTACAAAACACAGCTTGTCGTTCAAGCTGTGTTTTTAGACTTGCATTTTCTACTTTACACCGCATACTGGAAGTATGAATGATCTACAAAAGGTCGTTGTGCTATGTTTTTTTGGCATTCTTATTCTTGGTGGTGTGCTGTTTGTGGCACCACAATTCATCTCTTTCTCAATGGAAGAAGACGCTATCCTCTATCAGCCCGAACAGGTTGATGTACCATCAGTGCCGTCTGAACCTGTTTCGTCTCCATCTAGTGAAGGACCTAAAGGGCTTCCTGTGGTAGGAAATGGACAGGTGATCGAATCATTTAAGGACTGCGTAGATGCCGGATATGCTGTTGGTGAGTCAGACAGTACCCAATGTCATGCAAACGGCATGTTGTTTGAACAGGATGTTTCCACAACTTCCGTAACGCCACCGGCAACAGACATCGTCGCGTGTACGCAAGAAGCAAAAATCTGCCCCGACGGTTCTGCAGTTGGACGTACTGGTCCAGACTGTGCGTTTGCCGCATGTCCAGGTGAATAATATGGAACGATATTGGTTTAAAAACTGAACCCTCTCCCGACAGAGTCGGGAGTTTCCTCTTCGTCAGAGCTCAAATT
>CAJXAG010000007.1 GCA_913050645.1 uncultured bacterium
AAACCTTAGCTAGCAAAGAACCCCCGGTTCCACCCCAGAGGGGATGTGGGCAAATACCCCATCCCCTCTGGGGTGGGATTCTTTACTCTTTCGCTTCCTTATAGAACCCAAGTGCAAATCGGTCCAAGTAGGATGTTTCAAAACGAACTACTGGCCGCGTCGTACTCATTTCAGAATTAAGAGGGATCCACGCTTTTTCTTTTCTATCATATGAAAATACACCAACCACCTCATTCACGCCGCCAAGAGCAGCGTATACTTCGGGATCATATTCAAAAGTTACCTCTACTGTATATGCGTCAGGCACTGGATCTAGTTTTATATCCCAAAACTTTGGCAACAACACAACATCGTCCGGCCTATCACCAAATGAAATCCATTCCTCATGCGGATCTACTACGATTTGTGTCCCGGCAGGAAGAGCTTCTGCTGAAGCCAATGAAGCGTGTGCCTCAGGAAAATCTCCTAACAGCATCCACGTATTATTGCTACGCTGGGAAACATACGTCCACACTAAAAGAAAAAACAGAATCAATACCGCAGACCATATTTTCACTGAAGTTATATTACTCATACAGTTCACTATGTGTCCCTATCTCGTAAAAAGTTATTTTTGTTTTCGTGGTAATAAATAATGCACGATAGTCTCCGGTGATATTCATGCTCTGAAGTGGATACTTATTCCCCTTGAGTGTATGGACTCTCAAAATATCATGCGAGCCATGCGTAATGTATATATCGAGTCTATCACTAAATCTTTTCTGAACTTTTGCAGGTAACTTTCTGTACTGTTTCTTAAAAGAGTTCCGAAAAAAAACCTTCATATCTATTTATCCAACCAAGCCATTGCCTCTTCCACTGAAGTGAAGGCTGGAGATAATCCCTTGCCTTGCTTGGATTCATTCACAGCCTTCTCAATACGTTTTGAAACTGCTGGTTTAAGTTGAGGTTCGCGACGAAGGGTAAACTCCCCAGTGTGCACAAACTCCTTTAGGTAGGCATTCACGACAGTGGAAAGAGGGACGCCCAAGTGCTTAGCCAAGGCCTGCGCCTGCTCCTTAACGTCTTTATCAGTTTTAACATTGAGTACGGTTTTCATATACTAACCATTGTATACACAACGGTTATATTGTCAATATATTATAAAAAGCACGGCGAGCTTCGCTCGCCGTGCTTTTTACCTCCCCTCACCACTACCTGATCATCACCAGTATCCGTTGTACCAATGAATCAATTTCTGCTGCTTCCTCTTCTGTAAGTTGTCCAAATCGCACCAAACGATCCGCTGTATTGCCTACATAGGTCAACAACCGCTTTGCTGCAACCTTTGTTCCACGGCGGTCCTTCTGTGCAAGACGTTCGGCAAGTTGCACTTTACGAATAAGCGCCTTTTTTATAAATTTCTGCAACGAAGTCTCCTCAATCACCGCCTTCAACTCTCCAAAAAGATTTTCCGTGTACACTTCTTCCGCTACAAAACCGAGCGCATAGCGAGAGAAGTGGTTCGTTGGAAATGAAACAGTCTCATCTTCTGTATTCACGACACTACGTTGCTGCTCCCACTTTTTCTGTACCTGGTCATAGTAGAAGACACTGAGTGTTTGCTGATTTCCACCGAGCTGCGCAACTACATCAGGATCATAGTTAAATGTCACCTCCGCACTGAACGTTTCATTTGCTAGTGAACTTGTGATATCCCAGAACTTCGGTAACAAAGTTACACCACGCGGTTTTTCACCAAAAGAAATATACTCGTCATGTGGAGCAACCTCAAATCGCTCCCCGGGAGGCAATGCATCTTCAAATGCCATCACTACTCCTGTTCCCTGGAAATCAATTGATGTTTCACCACCGGTGGTAAAGTGGGAACGGATAGCATCTATACCTGCCCAAGCAACTGGGTTTAGGAACCGAACCGTCCCACCGATATCACTAAATGCCGGACCTTGTGGCGCATCACCGCCTATTTCTCCAATAGTGTCAGTCCCCCAGAGACCTTCATACGCCATCCAAAACGGTGTACTTTCCGCAATTTCATTACCTGCCAAAAATTCAGCGCTATCAAGAGAGGGACCTATAGCTGAAGTGAGATCGTCTTTTACACCCGCGTCGTGGACACCATCGTCATTGTTGGGATAGTTCGCATGAGAACCGAGTGCTACATATGAAGTGACCGTGTCTCCCTGCCGATCTATCTCATCACTCTCCCAACTACGCCGTACTGAATCATACTGCAACACGTTCCATGCAGGATCGCCATCATTGCGATGCGCCGAGTACGCTATATACCGTGGTTCAAGCGATTCTTTATCCAGATACACAAACACAGACTCCCAATCTCCCTCATGGTTATTAAGTCCATCGTACTCTTTCCAATTATTCATGGCATAGAAGTACCAATATTGCAGCACGGTGTAGTCACCATCGTCCATTTTCTGATAGTAGACAGTCGTGGGACTATCCAGTGCGTCATACTTTGTTTTTGCTGCAGCGAGATCAATCGACTTCTTTTGGTCTGGGTCACTAAACGCAAGGTAGTATTCACTTGTGTCATCAGAACCCACAACAGTCTCAAACTGTTCGGGTGTGAGTGTAGCCGCATCATACAACTGTCTGTCTCTGCCGTCCATGTCCCATAGCGCACTTGCTTCTACAAAGTCAATCACATCCATGGGTAAATAATCCTCATCTGGATGCAGCGCCAGCTTCGGTGCATACTGCAATACGAGCGGATCGACATCCTCCTCCTCTTCATGCAGCGTATAGGTAATTTCTAGGTATGGACGCAGTGATGGATCGCCGAGGTAGTCGGAGGAGTAGAATCCTTTCACACGATTGTTGCTGGTTAGCTGCCCTCTGACTCCAAACCCATAGTTCTGGTACAAATTTTGCTTCCACCCTTGAACAGATGATGTAACGTCAACAATCCACCAGCTTGAATCAAGTACAGGCTTCCATTCCATACCTATATCTACATAGGCTGGATTAGAAATATCCGATGGGTCAGATTCATTCCAGTACTCAACAACTCTATTCACCTTTGCGGAATTTGGATTAGAGTCACCCCTGTAATTAAACAAACCAAACTTTGCACTAAGTACCTCAGCTTCTTCTGGGATATTATCTATATTAAACTCAATAAATGTAAACCACTCGTCACCCCAGCCACCAATACGCAAATGATCGGCGTCAGGGCGACCATCACGACCACCAACCGAACCTACTCCATAGTAAGTATCCTTCCCTTCCTCTGGACCTGGTTGAATCCTCACTGTAAACTCTTCAGCAGCTTGTGCCGCCTGAGCGGAAAATATAAATAAAAGAACAATTAAAAATTTTTTCATACAAAATTTTATGAACGAACAATACTCATGACTATACTGTATCAGCACAACATTTTTACCTACAATACACAGAAGTGTTAATACTCGTTCCAAAACAATAATATGTAATACCGTAAGGAAATTTATAGGACCAATGAACTACCCCGCCCTAAAGGATTGGGGTATCAGTGGCGCATGAATAGCGCTGGTGATCAGAACAACGTTAAGTTTGTTTGGTGTAGTTGAGCATATTCAGGACAGCCTTGGTTCTGTACATAATTTTTAATAATGGACATGTTGGCATTGCCGACAGTATTAACGTAATAGCCATCTGACCATAGGCTACTTCCCAACAGAAAGACTTTCACCTCAGGATGTTGTATGAAAAATTGACGTGATACGTTACCTTTCACGATATTTGCAAGGTCTGCCGGCAATAGCACTGGAATAGCTTGGGTGAGAAAGTGGACGTGGTCTGTATCTATACCTATTTCTAAGAAATGGAGTTCATAGCGTTTCTCTAATTCCAGTGCTAACGCCTTAAGAGTTGGTTCATTCTCTGAGGTGAAGATCTTTCTTTGGTATTTTATTGGACAGACTAGGTGGTATACCAACTCACTGGCACTGTGTTTATAGTTGGTGACATTACCAACTATTGTATCGTAGATCCCCGGCCTGAAGGCGAGGGTAGTTGTTTTGAAAGTAATACGTACACAAAATTGTTATAATGCTTATATGAATATTGAAGTAACACCTGAGAACATTAATGCCTTCCTTCATTTTGGTTGGCTTCCTCGCACCGATCTTTCACCACCAATTCCTGAAATATGGATACCTGATTCTCCCAGCAATCATTCTTATGAACCAAGAGAAGGTGGTACTCTTTTACGAAATGCCATACTTGAATCATGTGCCAACCATAAAGAATTAGTAGTTCCGCTTTCTGGCGGGTTAGACAGTCGAGTTATCGCAGCTGTTTTACGGGAACATAACATTGATTTTTTAGCAGTCACACTTGGGACACCTGGCACCTATGATTATGATCTCGGTGCATCCACTGCGAAAGCACTGGGAATACCTCACAACGCAATCGATGTGACCAAATTAATACTTGATACCGACAATCTTGTATCAACGGCACAACGCATAAACGACTGGACCAATATAATTGAAGTACAATATAATCTACATATTAATAACACTTATCCTGATGCAAAAATTGTTTCTGGGTTTCTAGGTGATTTTCTTGGTGGTTCGTATACTGGAATAGACCATAGTAGCTGGAATCATGCAGTAACTGACTTCATAAAGCTGTCTAAAATTTCAAGCTGTCTACCATCCACACGTATAGACATCGAGACCCAACTTCTTCTTGATCTCAAGACGCCACAAGAAAAAAATTTAACGTACTATGAAGAACTGACCATGAGGACACGACACACCTGCTCACTACGACCAACAGTTTTTCCTGATGACTATAATTACATCTTACCGTTTCTCAATCAGCAATGGGTGGAATACATGCTCGGGGCATCAAGAGAACTCCGAATACGCTCAAGGCACTATCGTGATATCTTACACACAAATTGGCCTAAAGCATTCGCCCTTCCTGCAAAAAATTTTAACGGGGGTACCATAAAAGATTCGATACGAAAAAGAAAATATCACGCCCAGAAAAATCGCGTTCGCAGTAAGTTACACAGGACATTTCCGGATGTTGCAACAACGTTTATGGGAATAGACCCACACCAAAATTACACAGACTTTCGTAAACAAATTATCCATAATAGGGGTTTCCGAAATATAATACAACGCAACGTCCTTGACTTAAGTGAAAGAAATATTGTATCTGACATCAATATCACAGATCTGTATAAAAAATGCTTTGATCACAAAACGCGCCCAAATTATATAGAAGCAAACACATTACTAAATTTAACAAACCTAGAAATTAATTTAAAAGCAACAATATGAAGACACGATTAATTGATAGAAAATACCGAAATGTACGAGTATGGTCAAATGACGAATTAAAGAAAATTGCACACCATTTCACAGGTAGCGTTTGTAACGTTAGTGCATGGAGAGACCAAGATAAGGAAGGCAAGTGCTACAAGGACTACTTTACAAATGCTTCATCTTATTTAATAACCAACTACCACAAGAGTCCTGCACGCGGAGCGCAAAAAGATCTTCCGAATCAAATCCTTCTTGACCTTGAAAAGGACCTCGAACCAGACATGGAGGAGCAGTTTGATGTCGTATACAACCATACCACCCTTGAGCACGTATTTGAATGTCAAAAAGCCTTTAAAAATCTCTGTCTCCTTTCTAAAGACATTGTTATTTTGGTAGTACCCTTTCTTCAAGAAACACATGCTGATTATGGAGATTACTGGAGATATACTCCACAAGGCATGGATAAACTTTTTAAAAGTAACGGAATGACAACTGTATATTACAATCGAAACGACCAAGGTTCGGACTCAATTTATTTGTTTTGTGTAGGAGCAAAGAATCCCGAACAATGGCACCAACTAGTTAACACTCCGGGAAACAAAACTGAATGTATCTATACTGAATTTGTTGGGACACAAATAATTAAAAATAGTTTTTTTGATTGGATTAAGAACCGTTTCATAACCCTTTTTAATTAAGAATTCGCATCCCTCGCGCCCTCCATGCAAACTGCTTAGCCAATTCCTTGTTCGACTCAGCTTCTTTTGTTAACACAGGCAGCTCAGTGTATGCTTGCAGCATTTTCTCCGCATAGTCCTTTGTGTTGTTAGGCACTGTGTAAAGCACCGATTGCATATTCTCAACCTCTCTAACTGTAGGTAGATCTGTCGATATGATTGGCTTCCCAGCTGCTAAGTAAGCGAAAAGCTTAATTGGAGACATATATTTTGCATAATGTGTACTGTCCGGATAATTCATGAGCAAAACGTCACACACCTTGACATACTCAGCAAATCTCGACTGATCAAGTTCGACTACTTTGATAACGTTATTTGGTAGATTCAATTTATCAATTACATTCTGATAGTAGAAGCGCTCCTCTTCTTCCACTCCCACGAGATACAAAAAAACATCTTTCTGAACACTGTATAACTCGGAAAAAGCTATTACTATATCTTCAACTCCCTTATCTTTACCAATGGTTGTGAATTTTCCTATATACCCATACACAATCGCGCCGTTCGGTAATACGAGACTTTCTCTCAGATGATTTTTACTAGGAACATTACGGAATTGATCCAGATATACACCACTGGGCTCGACCGAAATATCATCCCGAGCTGCAAACTCACTATAATAATCCCTCAATCCGTTTGATATCACAACAACCTTTTTTACATTACGCGCAACAAATTTCGTTATGAAATCCTCATGCACTTGATGTATTTCTACATAACACTTACTGCGCAGTCCCATCAAAATAAATATCAATATCCTGAGCTTTTCACGAGAATATATCACATCATAGTTAGTGTAGTGCGTCAGATAAAACAATATCGCGCGCAAATTCTCATAGAGGGCTAAGGCCAGAAAGCCAAATTTACCAAACTTAAATAGGTGTGATGTCGACGCAAAGCTGTAGAATGTAAAACGTACATCCATTCCATAATACTCACTAATACTTTGCTGCTCTTCACTCCTCTCTGGAACATGCAAATCAACCTCCCAGCCACACTCACTAAAGCCCTCACACTGCCGTGCTATTGCCAATCCTGACGCTTTATTTGACGGTACGCGAACACTTGATAAATATAGGAGCTTCATCATTCAACTAATTATGCACGATGCCAATCTGTCGTCAGTGTAATACCTTCTTCAAAAGAATGAGTCGGTGAATACCCGAGCATACGTTGGCACTTTTCAGTATTAGCAGGGTTACGTGCAGGATCACCCTGTAGCGGATCAAGATGCTCTACACGAAGCTTTTTACCCACAACCTCTTCTACAAGCTTCACAATTGCGTTAATACTAACTTCATTCGGATTTGCTACATTAATCACCTCCCCTACCGCACCTTCATTCACGGAAGCTCGGGCAACACACTCAGCGACATCCTCTACATAGCTAAAATTACGCATCTGCTCTCCATCACCATACACCTCGATAGTTTCATCTCGCAACGCTTTGTGTATAAATTTTGCTACCACCCCCGCCTTATCAATATGCCCAAGTTGCCTCGGACCATACACACTA
The DNA here is from genome assembly GCA_913050645.1 of uncultured bacterium. Lineage (GTDB taxonomy): Bacteria > Patescibacteriota > Minisyncoccia > Phycocordibacterales > UBA918 > OLB19. Next base: position 7,536 of record CAJXAG010000007.1, read on the forward strand.
AAGAAACGAAGTGATACTGTTTCTAAGCCAAACAACTCATAATAGGTTCGGGCGTAGTGCTCGCTAGTCAACTTACCAACACCGTATGGATGCGGTGGTGCAAGTTCCATATCTTCGCGTAATAGCACGTCTCGCTGGTTCGCGTATACTGATGATGAAGAAATATTTACAAACCTTCCTACAGAATGTTTCCGTGCTGCTTCAAGGCAATTGAGCGCACCAGTAATGTTTACCTCATTTGCTTCAATCGGATTTTCTATACTGCGCTGCGCTCTATTCATGGCCGCCAAATGAACAACCACATCAACACCTGCAAAGTGATTCTCGATCGCATCGTATGATCGTATATCCTCTACAACAACATCAACCCCGAGATCTTCTAGAAAAGCTACGTTGTTATCACCAATCGATAAATTATCCAAAGCTACAACCTTCGCACCTTTCGACACAAGTAATTTACATAAATTTGACCCGATAAATCCAGCTCCACCGGTAACTAAGTACATTTTATTTTTCATCATAGTTTTCACCATACACTGACGCAAGCAAATGCAGATCCTTGTTTGTTGCAGTTAATAATTCCACGTTTTTCTTCTCAAGTGCATGCAGCACATCAAGACCCAGCGGATCATCCATGGCCCCTGTATACATATGTCTGAATGCGGCCATGTCCTTAATAAAGCAATTTCCACCAGCACCTCTACCTTTATTATGCACAGGATCGTTATAGTACGGTGACATCATGCTATCACGATCCATCATCGCCTTCACCTCACCCCAGTCACAGTCGTGCTTCTGTGCAACTTCGTACAACAGGTTTGCTAAAATGACCCTAAAGTACCCGTTAAGGTTATGTGCATACTTAAACAATTCAGCAGACTGTGAAGATATGATAAAAGCATGTTCAGACTTTGGCAAGATACCTAAAACTTCATTTGCTGCTGCCTTGTGCTTTTCTGTATCAAGTGGTATCCCGATTATGTTCATTATTGGATTTGCAACATCTTCTGCAGCTGTCCTCTCTGAGAGAAACTCTGGTGAAAACAAAAAAGTTTTTTTAGGGTACTTCGCCTGCAACTCACTGGTTAAACCTGGGAGTATCGTTGACTTAATGACGACAATCCCCTCGGTAGCAACAAGCCCAAGTGCCGCCTCAATAATTGATGCATCAAAACCCTCAGGCGTACTCGGTGTTGGTACAGCAACAAAGACAATGTCGCACTCTGCTATTTCTTTATCATTATTAATATATTCCGGCTCTAATGAATACCGAACTACTTCATAACCTCGTGCTTCAAAATTATCTGCAGTATTTTTCCCAACAAAGCCCTGTCCTATAGATCCAATTTTCATAAATGACATTATACTATCTTTCTCCAGTTACAATAAAGCGATCGTCTTCTCTTAAACATTCAAAACGAGGATTATAGTCTATCAAAATTGATTCCACGTCTCTGAGACTATAACCATCACCCAAGTCAAAATGTAACTCACCAATTATGGCACCTACTTTTTCAGAAAGTGACGGAAACACATCAAACTCAGCGCCCTCGATATCAAACTTAAGTACATCAATTTTTTCAATGTTAGCCTGCGCCATAATTGAATCCAAACTCAGCATCGGTACTTTTTCTATTTCAGTAGTGTTACCTCGATCAAGTACAGAATACCCTAATGAACTAGCTCCTAAGTGCAGATCAATACAGCCATCTTCAGCACCAACTGCTGCCTGAATTGGAATAATGTCAGAATCATGTGATACATGTTTAAGTATTCGTTTAAAATTCTCTCCAGCTGGCTCTATAACAATAATTTTCGCTTTTGGGTAGCGCAAACGTTAATATAGGGATGTATCACCAAAATGACCACCTAGGTCAACGATGCACTTAGGTTCCACTGAGGGAGACCAGGCGTATTCTTCATCAATAAATACCTCATCCAAAACAGCAAGATCCATGGGATACCATAAGAACAACCTGGCTACAGTACCATTGTATGTGACAGAAAGCGGAAAGTCACACTTAGCTAATTGTAGTTTCCTACTAAAAACAAAAAAGTAAAGGCAAAGAGCAGACGAAAAAAGTGAAAGGACCGTTAATTCGAGAAGGCACGAGCAAGTTGTGGAATTCTAATGAAAACTCCCCGATGCAAGCATTACCCTCCAGCAACAAAAGACAACAGAAGCTGTGGCCACGGCCACAGCTTCTGTTGTCTTTTGTTGCTTCCGGCGGGGTATCTTTAAGAGCTTCGCTCTTTGTTTTTATGGAAACCTAGGGTTTTCAAACTTTCCTCTTTTTTTGTCCCCGCTGCAGAGCAGACGGGGTATATTTTTGGAATAAAAATGGGTTTCATATTAATCTTCTTACCGTACGTCCATAGAGCTATAGACTATAGCAAAACAAAAGTACCTGCACTACGACCGACGATTACGTAAGGTGAGTAAACGCATTATCTTTGCAAAGAGCATTCGATCTATTCCATTGACTGTATACAAATCTCGAGCTGAAAAACTGTAATCTGGGAGTTTTCTTTTTAAGACACGGTACCGGGAGTAAGCATACACTGAGAGTGTGATGAATACCTCAAGAGCGACTCCATACAAACCAAATACCAGAACACACAACGGCAACACAATTAGTATACTCACCATACGTACAATATTTGCCAAGAACAAACTCTTCTGAAGTCTAAATGTATGAAAGGCAGCTTCATAAACTTTGGCAAATGAATCGGGGATAAGAGCGAACGCTAAAAGGAAGAACAAAGGAAGTGCTGCAATGTACCCTGGAAAGAAGTGACTAAAGAGCAGTGGCAGAAAGAGCGTAGAGCCTCCAACAATAATAATAAGCAGGAGAATTTGATACTTCAGTCCATTGTTGAGTAATCGAAAGAGGCGTTTAGGTTCTTCCTTAAACTCCGGAACGATTGGAGCAAGTACTTTTGTAACCGGCGCCAGAGACTGACTATGCTGAAAGAGTCCCATTGCCACCGCATAGATTCCAACCGCTTGCGTTCCTAAGAAAAACTGAATAATCCATGGACGAATGTTCTGTCCAGCCTGATGCAGAGAACTTTGAAATACACTCCACTTTGCATGATGCCGAACAGCAAACATTGGATTCGCAATACCTTCAATAGACCATGGCATCCCGTTAAAATACTTAGGTGCCAAGAGGAGTGCCCCAGGAAGATACACTAACATCACCACGAAGTCTGTAATAACAAACGCTAGCACAACTCCAAGAGGACCGAGATCCATGTAAATTAAGAACATCGAAACGAGTAATAATTTAAATAATTCTTCAATCAGTTTAAAATGAGCAAGAACATCAAACCGATGATAGATGGTATACAACAACACAACCGATGCTCGAATAGGACCTGCAAAGAAGACAAAAGATAAGACCTGCACCATCGTTACCGCAACAGTCGGAAAAGAGTCCTTAAAAAAAAACACCAACGTATTTAGGATCAGAAACGCAAAAATACCTAGCAGTATTTTTAATGACACAAAAGAACTAAACTGGTACCGCATTTTATAAAAATCGGATTTCATCTTATGAGAAACCAAATCAGCCACCATCACAGGTTGCAAACCCGCAAGACTAAAAACTCCCAGAATCGGCAACATAGACATTGCTAACTCCACCAACCCGTAGTCATAAACAGAAATTTGACTGAGGACGACAGCAGTATACACCAAGCCGATTACTTTAACTAAAAAGCTTGATAGTGACGTCCATGCTACGCCATGAGCAATTTTTTTTACAGTTGACTGTGTCATGCGTTCTATAAATATTAAACCTTATGGCTAAGATAAAGTTTGAGAGAGATACGAAATATAACCCACTGTGAGTAACATTGGTTTCGGAAATAATACAAGGGTACTATCTGTTTCCAGGGATAAAACATGCGCATTAACACCATGCGATATGTAAAACCAAGAAGACGTTTTATCGGAATCAAAACACCACTATACAGAAACTGCCCTAGCGTAGTTGGGGGTGCTTGGCTGAGTAAAATTTCAAGACGATAATTTACCGCTTTGCTATATCCTTGAAAATCAGGTTTACTGAAGGGAACGTACCACTTTCCCGTTAATTTTCGAGTAGGATGTTTTTCGCGATCAAAATCATACCGTTCATGCATCACTTTTTTAAAATGTCCGCCTATTTTTCTATTAAAGAAACGTACCTGGTAGTTCTGTTTCCATGGTTTGTAAGTGACTGCACCATCGGGACTCTGGTTACCGATAGGGATTTCAAAAGCCATACAATCCTCAGAATTGCTACTGGTAATAGACCGAATTTCTTCACGGAGTTCATCTGAAATATACTCATCTGAATCTATATACAAAAACCAATCTTCATTTGCAGCCTCCAGTACAATGTTACGCTCACGCGCAAAATCACAAATAGGATGATTTGGATTATGTCCAGGATTATTCTTTGCATATTGATCAACCACCCTACATCCATACTCCCTAGCAATCTCAAGCGTTCTATCTGTACTTCCTCCATCACATAAAACGATATCGGTAAAACCCTCAACACTTTCAAGTGCGCGACGTATTTTTTTTTCAGAGTTATACGTGAGAATACCGACACTACATCGAATGTGTTTCACTGAATGATTGCTGTGATTAGTCATACTTACTTTAACATCGTTGGAAGCTTCTTCCTGCCATCAGCAAGTTCACAGATGGTGTATTGTTCCGGGTCGTGTGTTTTTTTCAACACGTACACAATTTCGTATGCTATACCAGGATACTTACGTGGCTGAAATACAATTGGTGTCTTGATGATTCTGAACGAAACACCAACCTCATCGACAACCTCAAAACCTGCCCTATCTGCTATAGTTCGCATGTTATAACGAGTGAACTCGTAAAAATGTTCCAAAAATTTACTTTTTGCAACTCTGCCCTTAAAAAAATGAAAGAAGGTGTTCAGTGACTGCTCCCAGTAGTAATTAGGATTGGGCGAAGAAAGCACTACGTACCCATCTTTCTTAACAACCCGATGCAACTCGTTAAGAAGGCCAAGTGGATTTGTAACATGTGCCAACACACACCCCATTGTTGCCGCATCAAAAACACCATCTTCGTACGGCAGTGCACAAAGATTAAGATCTACAGTATCAATACGTTCGTAATGTTCAGGATGATGTTCAGTATATATATCAACACCAATAATCTCCCCCGTTAAGTGATAGTTCGGGTGCTGTGCATAGCCAACGTCGAGCACTTTTTTTGCTTCGCTATCATGTTTATAGAGTGCTTCGGCAATTAACTGCGGCTTGCTGCGCAACCCCTTCTTAGCTAAACCATCTTCAATTTCATTTGTACACATACTACTTTTTTATTTTTACTACCACCACATTCCAGCCAATGTCTCGAATCTTATTATAAACATATTCAGCATTGAGCACATGCACCTTAGTTTTGAGTGTGCGCCATATTATCTTTGTTCGCCAAACGTCGTAGAGGGAAATTACAAGGAGTCCTTCTGGTTTAAGGAGCGGAGTATAATGCTCAAGGATGGTTTCATAATTACCGTAAATTAATACTTCGCAGAAAACTATAACATCGTACACACTCGTATCTTGTGGAGGTTCATCCATATTCCATTGATGGAAAGTTCCCCACGGAACCTCTACTTTTGCCTCTTCAATAGCAACGTCAGAAATGTCCGTTCCTATGTACTCAAACGACTCTGCAGAGAGACGCCTGCCGAGAGCTCCGTTACCGCACCCCACGTCCAGTACACGTAGCTTTTGTGAAGGATTTTCTTGTTGGATTTTTTTGAGTTCATTTACTACCAAAACAATGTTCGCTTGCTCATGCAACAAAAAATTCCATCTCCCTTTATCATACTGCTGATCCCATTCTTCCTTGGAGTATTTGATCTTAATCAAACTATCTCCATGCAACATTTTTTTACCAAAACTCCTGACCTTACGAATCATACTTTCCATATTTTCTTTATAAGAGCATTATATACGACTAACGCTGGAGTAAGTCGTAATTTAAACAAGAGTAATGTAGGAACATTTCTACTTACCTCTACCCTTTTTAACGCAAAGACATTATCTCCCTGAGAAACAAAACCTGAGGTAATTGCCAAGCCTGCATCGTATCCTGCAACATTCTGAAAGTACTCAACAATGTCTTTACTCCTGCGACCTGATGGATACGCAACACATTTTGTGCGCACTCCAAAGTGCAAATAAATAAAGTCTTCACTCTGACGTATTTCAGCATTTATAGCTTGATTATCAAATACTTCCGTAAAGTGAGTGTGCGTGTGGCCATGAAGACCCATTTCCATTAACCCTGAATCGAACATCTCTTGTAGCTGAACAACACTCGGTCTCGGCAGATTCCCCAGACTCTCACTTGAAGATAAATCTGTCGTCAAAAACAGAGTGAACGGAATATCATACTTTTTCGCCAAAGGAAAAAATTCAGTATAGGTGTCAAGATAGCCATCATCAACGGTAAGTGCGACCGACCCTTTCGAAATCTCCTTTGTTCCCTTTGCATGGGAAACAATATCTGCAAGAGGAACTATCTGATGCCGCTGCATCAAGTAATGTATTTGCTTACACAAAGCATCGGGATGTACACCATACTGCCATGCTTCTCGATCAAACGAATGATACATCAAAATTGCAGGCTTTCTCTGCACCCTCAACATCTTCGCAACAAAAAAGCATACGCTCATTGCAATAATTTTGAGGGCAGCCTTAAACATCATGGTCTCTAATTGAATCAATGACTAACTGCGTGTTGTCATCAGTTACATACAGAACATCGCACCTGTCTCTAAGTTGTACTTGTAAAAAAACATCAGTGCGCTTGGCGTGTTCATTCCATGCTGGATTATATTCATTTACAGCCTCTCTATTGCGCGCCCTACTTCGCTCAAGTCGAACTCTCTCTTCTTGTGTCATATGTACAATAATTCCCAGCGACCAACTCTTCTTATATATATATGCTATATCATTTTCATTAGATTGTTTATCGAGTAACGAATGTACGTTAGACAACGGTGACTCATCCACAAAACACACTCCAGGATGTAGCTCCGCGACCGATAATTTTGCATAGCGTATCACATGATAATTCCAAAAAATGGACAGTTGAGGCCGATACTTCATGACCAGATACACCCCCTCAAAAAAAAGGATTGGATGGCGCAGGAACCCATAACAGTACCAAAAAAAAATTTTACGCTTATTATTCAAAACAATCTTCGCACCAAGTTGTTTCTCTACCAATTCATTAATTAGTGTGGTTTTCCCTGTAGCAGGAAGACCCACAAACTCATAAATCATATCTTATGAAAAATTATTGCATAGGATTCACTCACTCCCTTAACGAACGCGTATGGGAAAAGATTGCAAAGTAGCGTCATAAATCTATCCATGTAGCCAGAGCCAAGCCCGGGAAATACACTAGTAACATTAACGACACAATCTACTTCCAGACCTACTTCCTCAAAAACAACCGAAAGTTCGTTTGCTGAAATCTGTCCCTGATGTACTAAGGATACATTTCTTTTTCTTAACACTTTATTGTAATGAGGTGTTTTGGTAACAAGATAGCCTCGCCCACCGCTTTTTAAACTAGCACTAATAATTTTTGCTACAGCCAGTTTATCGTCTACATACTCAATGAAACGAGAAGAAAAGAAGAAATCATATTCTTTCTCGGGAATAAATTCCAAGATGTCAGAGCGAATAAACTGTACATTAGAATAACTAGATAAATTTGCTTTTGCTTGTTTTAACATTTCATCTGAAATATCAACAATGTCATACGGTGCGGTAGCTGTTTTCTCCAAAAGAAACTTCGACCACGTTCCTGGACCAGCCCCCACCTCTAGAACAGTCCTCTTCTCCTCTAACTGAGGTAGTACGTATTTTATGAGCGCGTCTTTGGTTGATAAAAAACCAGCACGACCTTGAGGCGTTTTCTGCCATCGATCATACTCATAATTATTGTCACTATTTTGAAGTGATGAATTGTAAAACGTACGAATCTCTCTGGTTTCCATAATATATCATAGTAGTTAATCCCGAATGAGTACCCTAAAAATAGCCATCTATAACGGATATCCACTATAACCCATATAATCAAGTAAAAGTTACTCAGTGGCAACAGTGTCTATTTATTAGTCTGTGCTAATATTATTTTCTATAGAAAAATCCCAAACTGGCATGGAAACTACTACAGCAAATAAATACCAGAAACAACTCTTCGGGCAAACACTCAATATCATTGTTCCTGAGATGAAAGATCATCACGATTTAATTAATTCAATTCTACGCACAAAAAAACTATACGCCGAAATTGCTGAGTATAAGACCCATGTTGAGGAGCTTCTACAAATTGAAAAAAGAGTAAGAACACAAAACACTCAGGAACTTCTTTCAAAAGCAGCGACACTGGTATCTGCAAATGATATCTATCTAAGTGACAAAACGATACAGAACATACTCACAGAGATCCCCCCTGAACACTTACTTTACCTAGGCACACAATGTCCATATCTCCATTCCTTAACCCCAAGAGAAAAGTTATCGCTAACTCGTTTTACTGAGGGAGAACACTGGAAACGTCTCTATCAATCCAGAATTACTCAAGTCTCACAAAAGGATTTTGCAACTCACCCTATCACTATTACCAATTTTAAAAGTAGAACATGTTTGGATGATGTACTAAGTAAAAACAAACCGTGGGGAGTATCCCACTCAAAAGAAACAGGGGTTATTCTTGTATTTGATACACCAGAGACCACATCGATTACCCCCACTCTTCTTCGTATGTCCGTTTTTCTGCATTACGTATTTGAAGTATCAGAATTTTCCCGTTTCATCGCAAGTGGAGACACAACACAAACCGGAACAAAAGTGCACCATATGCTCACCATAAAAGATACTGACATATCGTTCCTGACTGATCACAATGCACACGACGAAACACTCTACTGGAAACGTGCTCTGAATCTACTTCTAGAACTCATTCCTGATCTTACAGACTATATCGAGCCCTGCAGACATTGCATAACAAACGAAAATGAAGCTCGATCATTGAACTACATTGATATTCTTTGGGATCTCAACAAAATTGGCAGTAGAACAAACTACCACCTCAGACAAGAGTTATGGTACGAACTTCAAGAACATATCTTTATGGAACAGCATCACGACACAATACACTTTGATGACTTTGTTAGAAAAAACATACTCTGCAGCAATCGTGACTTTATGAAACATATCCTCAGCTAATGCAGTTGTATTCTTATAAAGCAGAGTATATATATTAGCTTCGTAAATGACAAATAACTGGATATGCAAACTGAGTACAACACACTTTCGCTCATAGGTAATACGCCAATGGTATATGTGGGTGACCATGGCAATGCGAAAATTTGGATTAAGCTTGAGGGAGCCAATCCGTCCGGTTCACTCAAGGATCGAACTGTATCGCATGTAATCCTTAAAAAGATCCAGGAAGGGGCACTAGCGCCAGGAAAAACATTATTAGACGCATCAAGCGGTTCACACGCGTGCGCCTTAGCATACGTAGCAAGTGTAATCGGCTCACCGTGTACAGTTGTAGTCAACAGCAAACTCAGTCCTGACAATGAAGTTCTCCTTACGTTATTAGGTGCCGAAATTATTAAGCACGGTTCAGTCACACTCGAAAGTCGCGAGCGGTGTCTAGAACTAGTAACCCAGGGCCCTGATAAGTGGTACTTCTTTGACCAGCTCACTAATCTTGATGCGCCAGCTGCGCACCACAAGACTGCCCAGGAAATATTTCAATCTCTCGACTCTGTTTCAGCAATCTTTGCTTCTAAGGGTTCGGGTGTAACACTCACTGGAATATGTGAATTCATATCAGAAAGTAACGCGGACACAATAGTATACGGATCAGTGTCTATCAATAACGATGTCGGGAAAATTGCCGGAACTTATCTCGAGGGTATTGATTATGAGACTGACTTTATTAAAAACCTATCAAATAATTCTATATATTCGGGAGACGTTTCAGTGACCTACTCAGATGCTATGAAGAATTGTCTTGATCTGGTACGAAGGGGTATTTTTGTTGGACCACAATGTGGGGGCGTGTATGCTGCTGCTCTCGATCAAATTGAACAACAAGGGATATCAGGAAACGTTGTTATTGTCGCTGGGGACTCGTTCATGAAAAATATGGGTCGTTTTTCCAAAGATAACTAGTGCATCTTTTGAGGTAACATACTGAGTTACGCATCAAAATTCATCTTTAAATCAATATTGAAATCAGACAGTACTTTTCGTAATTCTGCTAGCCTCTCTGGAGAATGCCGTGCGTCATACCATGTCGCAAAAGAGATTAACCGCAATAGATTCAGTCCTGGTTCAGGCAAATCGTAATAAGTTTCTTTGTACACCTTAAAATCAATCAACTTGTTTAATAGCTCGCTTCCCTCAAGGTATGGCAAGAAATAATCCAAACCGTCATAAAAAATCTTAGAGTATGGAATAACAAGAGATTTACCTTTTCTCATGTATAGGTGTTCCGGCACGTATGGCTTGAGAGCGTCTCTCCATAATTGTTTGTTCCACTTATTCTTTTTTCTGAAGCTATCAGGAGTTTTTAAAATCATCTCTGTGACTTTGGGAGAATTATAAGGAGAGAAAGCAGTTACACCAAAAATTCTTCCCATCGCTGAGCTTACCTTATCTTGGGTATAATTTGTCCAACCCAGTAAATAAAACATAACAATACGATCACTCAAAATCATATCTTTCCTGTTATTGATTGGTTCCAAAAAATTGATAGTCGAGTCAATAAAGTCATCTGGCACATCTCTGTAGATGTGTTTTTCACGAGTAAATAATGCCGCTTGTGTATAGAAAAACTTTCTAGTCCAATTAGTTTCACTAAGTAAAGCTTGCACATTTTCTGTTTTTCCTAATGACTTCGCTGCATAGCTGAGCAACTTTGAGACAACCTTTTTTGAAAGCAACTTTTCAAAAAAGCGAGTTTTATGCCAAAGACGATTTAAGCCAAGGTTACCCAAAATCATCTGAGTACCATACCCGAAATACATTTTTGTTATACCTTCTTGCTGAGCTACGGAAAATATTCGTAATTGTGGTATAAGCAAATCACCACTAATAGGTTGATTTAGTTTTTGTGAGCATCGTAACAGTACCTCAAAATTATCTCCAGAAGGATATAATTCAATATTTTTTGACTTAAACGCCGCAGCTGTTTTGCGTGAGCTTATCAAATCATTTGACCCTTTTCCATGTGCGCCATATGAGAAAGAAACAATATCAGCCCCATACTTATCGTGAAGTATTCCCAGAATACCTCCAGAGTCGATACCTCCAGAAAGTGCAATTCCTGACTGCGGGGTGTGTTCTCGTTGAATTTCAGAATAGAACACGTCACGTAAATTACTCAGCAGCTCCTCGTAATTAGTGGACTTAGGAGTAAATAGACGTTCAATGTCCCAATACCGCACATACTCCCTGCTTCCACTGGCACCATTGAGTAAAACGTAGTTAGCAATAGGAACAGTCTCAAATTCTTTATAGATAGTCCGAGGCGAACGCACAGCCTGACACACCAAAAATTCATACGCAGCGTCATTATCAATAGTAAGTTCAAGCGCAGGGTCAATCTCTGAGACAACAAGATGCCCTGAATTTACTCTCCGCATGAATATTTCATGGTGTCCGTACTTATCATTAAACCCATAGAAATTGCCTGATACCTTATCGAATACAAAAAGAATAAAGTTATTTTCGGTGATAGCGTCTGCTTCAGTAGATAGCTGCTCTTCCGGTATGTTATCTAGTACATCAGTAACGTATGATTCTTCAATACCACTAAAATAAAATACTCTGAATGCACCTTGATATTCTGTAAGACCATCGTGAACAGCTTCAAACGTATCGGTGATTGTAAATTTAAATTTCATAACTACGTAACAAGTTTGTTAATCAAAGATTTTAAACTGTGATTCTGCAACACTTCTTCCCTGTTACTCTCAGCAAAAGTACTTCCAGAGCCTAACAGCTGCACAATCTGTGAGGCAAGTTGAGAAGAAGTTGTAACCTGATTTTCCTTAAGATTTGCAGAAATCGTTCCAGGAGCCATGGATACCACATGCAAACCACATGACATCGCTTCTAATACTGCCTTGTCCAAACTTCCGTTTTGTGCTGCTGTTACAAACAGTCGAGCGCTCGTCAGCACTTCCGGTAAGTTTTCTTGTCCAACTGTACCAGTAAAATGCACATCATGTTCCACCCCTTTTTTCTCAATGTAGGATTCAATATAATGCTTATATTTTTTTTCTGCGTTAGTGATTGCGTCCCCAACTATCGATAAGTGAGTCTGCTGTGTTTCATTAACCATAACAAGAGAATCGATGAGCGACTCCAAATTTTTTGATTTTGCTATTCTCCCAACGGTAACAAGGTCTATACTTTTCTCGCTTGCACATGGAGCAAAACGTTCTGTATCTATCCCGTGACCAGTAACAAGAACTTTCATAGACTTCAGGTTACACCCCTCTTTTGCAGCGGTGAATATCTGATCCACCAACTTTTCTGCAATACGCAGACTGTGACTTACTGAACCGTGAGTGTACCAAAGCCCAACCCTCTTCCTCAAAAACTTCCATAGCACTCCAGCTGACAGTACGTATTCGGGGATCATATGGACAAAAACAACATCGTATTCTTTGCGAAGCTTCAAAGAAAGACAATTCAAACGAAAAACATAAACTAAAAATGATCTCCTCTGAAACTCTTTTCCTAAGGAATGCACCATCACATTCTCTGGAAAATCATGTTCCCCCTCCTCAAGGCAGAGGACTGTCACTCTCTCACAATTTTTTGCAAACTCCTCTACCCAACGATGAAAAAAACCGAGTATCGGGTGGTTTTTGTCCAGTACTTGTGTGACTATAAGTAGTTTCATAAATTAAAAAATGAAATTCGCTACGCTGACAGAAATTCAAAATTTCTGTATTTCACTGGGCAAGCCCACCGATGAAAAAAACCGAGTATCGGGTGGTTTTTGTCCATTACCTGCGTAACGATTAGTAGCTTCATCCCATTAGACGTTGACCGTGAAGTATTTTTTTCTGTATCTTTCGGTTTTTTGATAGCTGACTTTGACATATTTTGTATCTAACCAAATATCTTAACGACGTCTAACGGGACACGTACGTTGTGTATTTATAACACGATACACACATGAAAGTTACTACGCCTCAGGCAATTTCATATCGATACCACCAATAACTTTATGTGATGTGTCTACCACTTCTTCTGCACTTTGGTCTGTCACGACTGATTGCTCATTTGTTCCAAGGGTTTCAGAAGTATTCGCACTTTCCTCCGATTCCTCAGATTGAAAATTAAGCACTGCTTCGATTGAGTCGCGGTATGCAATTTGATACATCTCAGGACTTTCTTCGATCCTTGTAAGTACCACGTCGCGCGCGTTTTCAGCAAACTGCACTCGCAGTGAGTTTGTATTAATAAACTTAGTGAGCTTTTGAGAGAAACCAATAGTATCTTCAGGGTCACATAAGAAGGCATCTTGTTCATCGGTAAAGAGGTCGTCACGCAGTGGTGTGCGAGCAAGAATCATAGGCAAACCAGCAGCTGCAGCTTTCATAACCACCTCTTCACTTTCGTTACTTATGTCAGAAAGCACCATCACGTCAGCAGCTTGCATATAGTCGACGATATTTCCTTCGTCTTTTTTGAAAATAACCTGCTGTTCTATCTGCAGAATTTTCGCTCGCTCTATAAACTCTTCTTTGCGTGGACCATCCCCGACCACCACCAGTCCTATCGATGGTGTCTGTAGCAATCTACGTGCAGCATCCATAGTTCGGAACAAAGTACTGTTTGCATCCAACCGGCCGATATATAAAATGACAAACGAGTATTGCGGAAACAGACGTTTCTTTTCAGAAAGTGAGATTGCCTTTGTTATCTCATGTATATTAAAAAAACGTGGTAGAACAGCAAGGTCAGTGATGTTTGTGTACGCGGCAGCGATTTTCTTTTTTATCACCTCCGACTCTGTACGTACACTTTCAACTGCACCGAGTGTTTTTTTAACCAGGTGCATGCGCTTTTTATTTTTTTCGTTGCGTTCGGTAAATTCTGGTGCAAAAAAATCTTCGAGCACATGTATCTGGAAGACACGGTCAAACTTCTGTGCGATACGCAACCCTACAAAACCTGCCTCAAAAGGATCGGTTGCCACGATAATGTCGGGACGGAAACCTTCAGCGAAATGAAAATTGCTCTTTGCAGCTCGCAGGGCAGTTCGTACCAAGAAAAGTGGGTACTTGATAGGCACGGGATACGCCCACACCTTTGAAGCAACACGCACGGTCTGACACTGACCCTGTCTGCAACCAAGTACCATAATATGCACCTCATCAAAAACCAGCTGCAGGTTTGCATAGGTACGCTGTGCAAGTGAATCTTTCTCCAAGACATCTTTCTTTTGCGTAATAAATAGAATACGTGACCGCATTCGAGACGAAGCTTCTTGTATAAGTCGCTCGCGGTGAAGTGCTTCTTCAACCCCGACTTCATTCTTTCGCTTCTCGATTGTTTTTTCTGAGGTGTCGTCAAGAATTTTATCCAAAAAAACTTCAGCGGTTGCTGATTGATCATAACCAAAACTCTCACGAGAAGAACTCATATTGCTTCTATTATACCTTTCCGGAAGTTATTCAGAAGGAGTCTCTCCACCACTCATATTTGTTTCCAATGTTGATTTTAATGCCAAACTCCAACGTTTTGCATATTCAGACAGAGTCTCACTTTGTTGACTTGCATCGTTTTGACCTTGCGAGCCAAACTTCTTTCGAAGTGATACGTCTGAAACAAGATCGAATAGTCTTTGGTCATACTTTTCCAAATCTCCCACCGGCACTACAAAACCATGCTTATCATTTTGTACTACTTCGTTAGCACAACCCACATCGGTTGTGATAATTGGCAATCCTGCCTGCATAGCTTCAACCAAGACCCTGCCCCACCCTTCATAGTTGGATGAGAGTGCATACACATCAGCTTCATTTAAAAGTGTTTTAGGATCATTCGTCCAGGGCAGGAAGGTAACTGCACTAGAAAGATCCAAGTTTCGTACCTGTGTTTGCATGCCATTCTCACATACTCCCTCACCAACAAGTAAAAGTCTAGACTTAGGATACCGTCTGTGAGTACGTGCAAATGCACTAATCAAAAGAGATAGATTTTTTTGTGGGACAAATCTTGCCATAGAAATTATTACAACTTCACTATCGTAATTAACATCGTAATTAACAAAATTCGCCGTTGCGGATTTTGTTACCAGATCAACAATGTCTGTTCTTACGGGAAGTTGTTTAATGCGCTCAGATGCAATACCCAAAGCTTCCATAGTGCGAAACATACGCTTACTTACAACCCGAACAGTGTCTGCCTGACGCAATAGCCACCGACCCACATAAAATCGGACGTTGTTAAGAAGTGATTCTCTGCGCCAGTGTGATGATGAAAATACATCTCCATGCTCTTGGATATTAAACGGATGGTTGTATTTTTTTGACAGTAACCAACCCACCAGCCCAGGCTCAAAGGGATCTTGAGAAGTAATTACCCATTGCCCTCGATCTTTCAAAATTTTAGAACCAATTTGGTACACATCCCACAACATAAAAAATTTAGAACGTGAGTTTGTGGGATGAATAGCTAATTTTTTCCCTGAAAAGTCAGTTTGAAAATTATCAGACCTGTACGTAAATACGATAATGTGTAAGCTATCTGTCTGTTGAGCACATGCTTCCATGCGTACACGTTCAATATTTTTTCTATCAAACAAATGTCTGCCGTAACTAATCGCGAGGACTTTCATACTTAATATATTTTAACTACGCAAAAGGTTAATAAGTGATTCGACCGATTTTTCGCTGGTAAATAGTTCTGTTCGGGACCGTGCCTTTTGTGCGAAATTCTGTTGTAGCTGTGCATCAGAAAGAAGTGTATGCATACGCGCACGAAGCTGCTGTGTATCTCCAAGAGCTACCAAGTACCCAGACACACCACCTTCAATAAGCTCTGGATTGCCTCCCACATCAGTAGCAACAACTGGTGTCTCTAAAGCCATCACCTCCAAGAGCTGGTGTGAGAGTCCTTCATAGGCAGTATTGAGCACAAAAAGATCAGCGGCTTTTATGTACTGTCCGAGTTCTTCTTTTGGTAAACGTCCAAGTAATTGCACACACGAAGACAGACCTTTTTCAGCAATATACTCATGCAACTCCCCTTTTGTCGGACCGTCTCCCGCGATAAGCAGCTTGATGTCGGAGTGCTGCTTGCGCAGTTGGTCCACAACGTCGATCAGTTCCTTAAAGCCTTTCCACGGCACCAAACGGCCTGCACTGAGTACCACCGGTCCAGAAAAACCAAACTTCCGTCGATAGTCTTTCTTGTCTAATGGCACCGGTAGTGGATGAAGCGCACTGTATACTACCGCCAACTGTTCTTCTGCTGTGCCCCATGTCGATACAATACGGCTCATGTACTTGCTCGGCACTACTACTTTCTGTGCACCACGCACCACAAAGCTTTGCACTGCAGCCAGAGCGCGCACTTGCCAAGGAGCCTCATTTTTCTTCTGCGTATATTCATCAAGCATCTGTGTGAGGCCGAACCGCTGCTGACCCTGTTCCCAAGCGTAGTCACCTCCCAAGCGTACCCAGAACCTTTTTCGTGTAATAACACTTGCTACTTTTGCTGGCAGTCCAACACTCACTGGGTCAAGCGCGTAGATCATATCTTTCCCCCAGGCTTTTTTAAGCAAGAGAAAGGTATAGATGAGATGTCGCAATACTTTCGGATACGTACGCAGCGCACTAAACGGCACCACAGTCAACGTAAAACCATGCTGCGGTAATTCTGCCTCAAGCATTTTCACATACGTCGCTGGCCCCCCGATCTCTGGCGGATACAGCGGAGCTGCGATGAGTATTTTTTCTATTCCTCTTTTTGATTCCATGATTGTATCAACTCGCGCAACTCTGCAAATGACCCCACCCGTGGAAACTCAAGCATCGTTGGCACACCTTCAGGACCTTTGAGGTACCCTGCCTGTTCACGATCCATCCACACTGCTGGTATCCCCAGTTCTCTTGCTTCTCGTATGTATCGTTCTCGGTCATCAACAAAAACAAAAGTTTCTCCCTGTGCCTTCAGCACGTCTCGCACTTCTGCAAGTGCTTCATTCTTTTCTACACCAACAACACGCAAAGCCTTTTCGTCGATATACTCCATCACGCCTGAGCGCATAATTTTTTCTCGCTGGAACGCAAGTTGTGCTTCCAGATCAGTATTATTTTCAACAGTTTCACTTGATGCTGAGGACACAATAAAGCAGTCCTGGCCATACTCTTGAATAAGCTCAAGTGCACCGGGAAAAACCAGATCCTTAAAATCAAACGTGGGGTCAGCTTCTGTGATTCGGTCAAACACGTCGAGTCCGCGCTCGTCTTCACCAATGCCGAGCTCAGCCATTTTTTGTTTCAGCACCGGCGTATTAAAAATCACTTTATCAAAATCCAGAATGTATTTCATCCCAGTAGATACTAAATGCGAACCAACTTGGTGTTCTGACTGTGTATTGTTATTATTTGTTTCTGACATAAGAATTTTCTAAATTATCATACCCGTAGTATCTAACGGGACAAGTACCCTTATGATAGCAAGTCGTAAATAACCTTTCCCATTTTTTGTGCATCACCACGCACCAAACTCCGCTGCAGCACATCCCCCTCCTTCTGTGCTACCGGTTCGTCGTCCAGCAAATCTGCACGTATCACGTCGCATGCCACTTCGTTTGCATCATCCTCAACCGGATACTGGTGTGCTTGTGCATACTTTGCAAGCAGATCCTCAGGTACTGCAGCGGTGTTTACCACCACGGTATCAGGTGGTCGCCCTACATACTTCAAAACCTCATCAATGTGCTCCTTTGCCGTCATGCGATGTGTCTGCCCTTCTTTGGTCATAAGGTTGGTCATGTATACGAACTTCGCTTTTGACTCCTGGATCGCTTCCGAGACACCTTCCACTACACAATTCGCCAGCAAGCTCGTATATAGATCGCCAGGACCAAGCACGATCAAATCTGCCGCAAGCAGTGCTTTTTGTGCGTCAGGAGTAATGCCTGCTACAGGGCTCGTACACAAGCTTGTGATGCGATGCCCATGTCGGTCAGTCTCTGGCTCATCGATGTCGTGCTCACCCTGCACCACCACACCATCATCATACGTTGCAACAATGTGCACACGGTCTTTGGTAACCGGCAACACTTCCCCACGTACACGCAATATGCGCGACGCAACCTTCACGGCTTCAAGCTCTGAGCCGAGCAGGTCCGTAAGTGCCACCAGAAGCAGGTTGCCGAGATTATGACCATGCAATCCGTCACCCTTTGCAAAGCGGTACAAGAAAAGCTCTCGAAGCAGTTCGTCGTGATTGTCCACGTCCGCAGACAGTGCCGCAAGTGCCATACGCACATCACCCACCGGAAGCTGTCCAAACTCATCACGCAAGCGGCCAGTAGAGCCACCAGAGTCAGCCATCGTAATGATCGCGGTAACGTCGATGTCTTTATACTTCTTCAAGCCGCGCAGTGTTGGGTAGATACCTGTTCCGCCGCCAATAACCACCACTGATTTCTTTCGTGTTTGATCCAACATGAATACTAACTAAAACATGCTTTATGACAAAAAGATACGCAATTATGTTAGCAGACCATTAGCTCCAAAGCGGGTCAAAAACCTTCTGCTGCATGTCTTCGGCAATGATGTCCCAGTCATACTTTTGCAACACCATCTCCTTCGCATGTGCAACAACTGCATGTGCTCGATCGGGATGATCAATGATGTCCTGCACTGCGACAACAATGTCGTCAGGATGATTTGCTGACACTGCCCAACCAGTCGCTACTTTATTTGGATTTCGTTTTTGATCGAAAAGAAAGTCAGCAATACCCCCTTCTTGGGTTGCAATCACGGGAAGTTCAGCTGCCATTGCTTCCACAAACGAGTTCCCCATACCTTCGCTGCGTGATGGTCGAATGAAAATATCGCACGCCTTGAGGTATTTTGGCATGTCTTTGTGGTCAACGTGTCCAAGCATGTGTACGCGATCCTCCAGAGACAGCTCCTGAATTAACTCCTGCAACATACCTTCATCGGGACCGGTGCCATACACCACAAAGTGTACGTTCTTCGGCAGTTGTGAAAGTGCACGCACCACGTCGTCAATACCGTTCTTATAAACCAGGCGCGAAGTAGTAACAAGAAAAACGTCGCCTTCCTTCTTCCCAAGTTCATCTTTTGCTGCTGCTAACTCCGCCTGTGTGTATGATTGCGCAAAGTGGCTTGTGTTCACTGCGTTTGGAATAAGCACCGGCTCCCCCGTAAAGCCTTTTTGTTTTGCCCAGTTGCCCAAGAAGTTTGAAATCACCTGAATCGTGTCAGCGGTGGTAAATGCATGGTCAAATGCTTTACCAAACATACGCATTTTCTTTTCAATATGTTCCGGTGGATCTCCCTCTTGCAATGTCAGTACGTACGCCACCTCTGGAAAAGCAGCCTTAAACTTCCCTGCTGGCACACCACAGCTATGTGCCATCATTGCCCAGATGCCGTCATAACTGTACTTCTTATGAAGCTTCTTTGCTTTTTTAAAAGCACGGAACTGATACAACAATTTGTTTAGATGCAGTGGCATCTTACGCAGATCTGCCATGGTGGGCGACACAGTCGCTAAGCCTATACGATGCACAAGCACATTCCCCACTTGCTCAACCTTCGGTAAGGTCAAATCATACCGGTTGCATACGAGATGGAACTCGTACTCTTCGGGTGACAGTCGATCAGTTATTTCTTTGATAGCCACTTCAGCACCACCAATATGGTGCGGGTAATATCCCATAGAGAAAATGAGTATTTTTTTCTTCCCACCAGAAACTTCACGCGAACGGATAGATTGCTCGGTGATTATGTCAGTACTCATAAAATCAATAAAAGAATTACTTACTCGTATCACCCCGCTATTTCTAACGGGATAAACCATATCTAAAACTCTAGCACAAGTGAAAAGCCACCGGCAACGCCGGTGGCTTCTATCTTTGTGGCAGAGCCACAT
>CAJXAG010000008.1 GCA_913050645.1 uncultured bacterium
TTTTTTCAAAGATTGGGGCTCCAAGGCGCTTTGCAATCTTAAATTTAGGTCCTATTTTCATATTACTCTAGCTTACACGCGGCGCGCTTTCTTAGGACGTGGTCCGTTGTGCGGCACTGGTGTTTTGTCAGTAATCTTTGTTACAGCGATACCTTTGCCTGCAAAGGCTCGTAGAGCTGATTCACGACCTGCGCCAACACCACGAATAATCACTTCAGCATCTTTCATGCCCATTTGCAGCGCTTTTTCGCCAATAATCTCCCCCACTTTTGCTGCAGCAAATGGAGTGCTTTTTCGTGCGCCCTTGAAGCCAAGTGCGCCTGAGCTTGCAGCCATAACAGAATTACCCTTGGGATCACAAAGTGTTACAAGAGTGTTGTTAAATGTTGCAAGAATATTGAGCTTGCCTGAAGCAAGCTTTCGTTTTGGAATTCGGTTAAGCGCTCGAGAAGTCCCCGCTACGTCTGAACCGCCTCCTTTTTTGATGATTCGTTTCTTACCCATAGGAAATACTTACGTAACTAATAATTTTAAGTCTTTTCAAGCTTACGCTTACCTGAGCCCATAGTTTTCTTAACGCCTTTAAGAGTTCGGGCATTTGTCTTGGTTCGTTGACCTCGACAAGGGAGTCGTTTTGCGTGGCGGCCGCCTCGGTAGGAATTAATGTCTTTTAGACGCTTAATATTTGCAGAAACGGTACGCTTCAACTCACCCTCGATTGTGAAGCTCTCTACTTTCTCTCGGATTGCGTTCTCGAGTTCTGTAGAAATGTCTGTAGGCTTTGTAAACTCAGCGATGTCTAGTTCGCTCAGAATAGCCTTCGCGCGTGCGCGACCAATACCATGAACTTCGGTGAGACCGAATTCAAGGTGCTTGTTGTCGGGAATTGTAATACCTGCTATACGCATAAGTTAGTTGTTAGTTTTGAGCAATGAGCTGTCAGTAAAATCTTCGATTTTCTGGCAACTAACCGCTGTTAGCTGTGTGCTGTTTAACCTTGTCGCTGTTTGTGACGCGGTTTCATCTTATTAATAACGTACACACGACCTCGTCGTCGGACGATCTTGTCGTCTGGACTCATTTTTTTTACTGATGATCGTACTTTCATAATGTTTTGTTTGTTGCTAAAGGCGTTTTGTGATCCTACCTTTACCGCCGTATGGATCTGGGACGATTGCAACTCGGTCCCCAACAAGCACTCGAATACGAAAACGACGCATCTTTCCCGCAAGATATGCAATCTGTGGTTCATCTGTGTCGTCTACCAGTACGCGAAAAAGCGCATTAGGAAGCGCTTCCTCGACCGTGCCGTATACGAGGTTGTCTTGTTGTGACTGATCCATTAAACGTGCGTGATTCTAACAAATGTATAACGGATAGTCAACATATTTTTAAGAACGCCTGTGGATATGGAGTCAGACTTACTCATTACCTTCGATAACTTCAATAATTTCGATCTGATTAAGTTCAATTGGAAACTTTGTTTTCCAGAATGGACGAATAACAGCTTCAGCTTTTTCGATTGCTGGATAGCCGCCAAGTACACTTGGTAACGCAGTCTTATTTGCATTTGCCAAGTCTGCCTTGAGTTTTTCTCCGTCATATTCCCACACAATCTGAGGTCTTCCAGTGAGTTTAAAAGTTAGCTTTTCCGCGGCAGAAATATTGGAAGACGAAGTGGTTGCTGAAGTGTACGCAAACTCCATTATATCTGTGTCAGTGATGCGTACCTGTTCCCCTTCGTAGCCTGGGATAGTAGCGCGCGCGATAAATGTTGCAAAGTTATCATCTTTGAATAAAGGTATCTGCATAATGACCTTTTCTTTTATAGTTGCGAGGTTGTCTCCGTATTCGACTGCCGGAAGTGATTCATACGTGAAGGTTACGGCATCTTGGAATAATACAAAACCAGCTGGCTTATTCGCATCAATCTTTTCCAGTAGTGCATTACGTAGCTCAGTTTGAAGCGCTTGCTGTGCTTTTTGTAGTTCAGACTCTTCAATAATAAAGCGCTGTCCGTCAAAGCCGCCAGTAAAGGTTTCGATTGATTCCGCGTAGATATTCTCAAACTCAGGCTCACCTGCAAAGCCAGGGATAGTAAAGCGCGATGGTCCGAGGTTATACTGTTCGCCAGGCTGATCAGCAAACACTTCGGCAGTCATAACACCTGGTGCTATATTTCCTTCCGCATCTTTTGTGTACCCCGGAACTACTGCAGAGTCCTTAATGCGGAATGTGAGTCCATTGGATTCAAAACGAGTATTGGTTACAAGGCGCACGGGAGTGCTTTGGTGTTTGTTGTAGATCAAAATGGTTCCTTCAGCTTGTTGTGTGACCTGTTCTTGCCCAGATGCTGTCACCTGGCGTTCCCCCGACTCTTCAAGCTGCAGTATCTCGTACGTGAGATCCTCTGGCTGGGGTTCTTTCATTGCCTCAAATACTGCGTTCACATTTGGTTCTCGATAGCGTGGGAAGACGGTTACCTCAGCACCAGTGAGTAGAATGCTTGACACAATGCCTGCTCCAAGCACCAGAAAGAAAATAATTATTGCAAATAGTAGTGAGCGACTTTTCTTTTTGTTACCATCAACAACGTTAATGCTCATCACATCTTGTGCGTCCTCACGTGACGACTCAATAGGCGCCTCTTTTCGCATGACGGGCACATCTTCATTCGCAGCTCGCTTCTTTCGATGCTGTGCGGGTCGAATATCTTGTAAGTTCCATTTCTGATTCATATTGCTAAGTATAACGCGGATTATGTTCCTTGCCACAGGGATTCGGTGGATTTTCTCTACGATTCTTCTAGAGCCTCTCGATGTTTTTGGTGAAAGTAAATTCCCGACAGGTTCAGTGCAGAGTCATGAGTGCCATCTGTTTTCAAAAAGGTGCTTGTTATAAGGTGAATCACGTGCTCCATGCCAGTGGCAATTTTAGAAGCTTCACTTATATGGTGTTTAAAGAACTTTTCGGTATGCACATCGGTATGCATAAAAATAGACTTTGGTATGGCAAGTATGTCCCCAGTGCTTTGTAACAATTTTGCTAAACGTTCTTCGTAGGCGGTCAGGATGATAGTGATGTCGTTTTTCTTTGCTTTGGAAAGCTTTGTGTCTACAAAACTCTTTCCGCCCTTCAGATACGTATACGCCTCTTCTTTTGGAATATTGCACGCTGTTGCAATTTCACGTGCAAGTGTATAGGTACCGTACGGCATATGGGTTACGTGTGTCAGAAGTCCCTCTCGAATGATCCCTACTTCTGTTGATTCACTGGTTATGTCGATCAGACAAGCTTCTTTGGTGTCAGGTACAGACTGCTGCATTACTTCGTAGTAGATGTACATAAAGGAGTGGGTATACAACGTTGTTTTAGGAAGTATTTTATTTTTGGAGTCTTCTACAATTTCCAAGGTTCGCTTTTGTGCAAGTGCGGAAAGGTGTGCGAGTGAAAGTTCCCGCGTTTGTGCATTAGTAACATGCGGGACGTTGTAGCCGTTGGTGATGACACCAATGGGTTTATTGTCCAATACCACCGTACCGTTTTCCTGCAACAGCGTGTTCTTTAAGATCGCTTCAGTCGCTTGTTTCTCTGCTGTGTTTGAAAGTTCTTCTAACAGTTCAGGGGTAACTGCAAATGGGTGTTCGTCAGTATAATTTACTCGTTTTATGACTGTGTGTGCCCAGGGTGCACTAATAGCTACCTGCATATGAGTAATTTTCAACCCTGCGTCATGTTCATGCAACTGCTTCATGCCGGCACTTCCAAGCTGCAAAAATACGTTGATCAAAGCAGTGTTTATGTGACGCAGTGCAACTTCCCCAGTTTCGCTATTGCCCAGTACTACGTGCTCACGTCCTGACCATAGAAACAGTGGTTTCTCCTGGTCGGGTTCAGAGACAATAAGCGCAGCACCAACACTTCCCGATCCAATATCGACAATAACACCACACTCACGTTCTGGAACGTGTGATCCAAATCCAAACATGTGTATACAGTATACCGCCCTGAAGCTTCGCTTCAGGGCGGTATACGTGGATATGTTTAGTCTTCAAGGAGTACCGCTTTGATGCGACGTACACCAGCTGACGATGACTCTTCTTTTTTAATCTTGAAGGTTCCGGTGATTTCTGAAAGATGTTCAATGTGTGGACCTCCACAGAGTTCGCGTGACACTACTGAGCCATCCGCTGTTTTCATGGTGTAGACCTTTACTTCATCAGGGTATCGGTCCCAGAAGCTTCCTTCAACCGACGGATCAGCTTCCGCTTCAATCTTACTCATCATTTCGATAGTTACTTCCCCGGGGTTTTGAATCTTGTCGTTCACCCATTGTTCTATCTTATCGAGTGTCTCTCGTTCCACCTTCTGCGGGTGTGTGAAGTCAAAACGAAGACGTTCGCCAGTGATATTACTTCCCGCTTGGTGTACATGCTCACCCAGGAAGTGTCGCAGCGCTGCGAGCATCAGGTGTGTTGCAGTGTGGTACTGCACCACGATCTCTGAGCTGTCTGCGAGACCACCCTTAAACTTCTGTTCAGCGCCAGCACGAGACTTTGTGCGATGTTCTTCCATAAGCTTCTCAAAGCCAGCTCTGTCGACAATAAGACCCTTTTCTGTAGCGATTTCTTCTGTGAGTTCGATTGGGAAACCGTAGGTGGTGAAGAGGTCAAAGGCATTTTGTGCACTTATTGCTTTCTTGGCCACTGCCCCTGCTTCTTTATCGACCACTGTCTTACCGTCTACTTTCTTAGACTGTACATGGATCTGCACCTCGATTTTATGAAATTGCTTGAGCCCTTTTTCGATTGTTTTGCGGAACTGCTCTTCCTCAGTCGAAATTGCGTTCGCAATTTCGACACGTTTTTCATCTAAGTTTGGATAGTGGTCTTTGTAGGTCTCGATTACGCTGTTTGCAATGTTTTTAAACTCGCCGTGTGGCACTTCAAGTATGTCTGCAAAGCGTACACTTCGACGCAGGAGACGTCGTACGAAGTATCCCTGTTCTGAGTTGCCAGGTAGCACACCATCACCAATCATAAACACAGCACCACGGATGTGGTCGGTAATCACACGAAACGCATGGGTGTTTTCTTCGTACTGTTTTCCCGAGAGTGTCTGAATCTGCTCAATAACGTTCCAAAGAAGATCTACCTTATATACATCAGGAGAGTTAATAGCTGCAGCTGCAATGCGTTCAAGTCCACCACCAAAGTCGACGTTTTGTGCCGGAAGTTTATCAAACCCATTTTCAGTTTTGATGTACTCCATAAAGACCGAGTTACCCACTTCCATAAAGCGACCACAGTCACATGCAGGGTGACAGTGTTCACCAAACTTTGGATCGTGCTCAGTTCCAAAGTCGTAGAACATTTCGCTGTCACCGCCGCCAATCTCCCCTATGGGCATATTTTCAGGTACACCTGCGCGACTCCACCAGTTTTCATCAGCATTGTAGTAGAAGATACGCTCCCCGTCTTGCATACCACGCTTTGCTGCTTCATCTGCTGAACCCATGTCAGCAATACCATTGCTCACACCCTTTTGTGCAAGTACTGCTTGCCATATTTCTGCTGCTTCAGTGTCTTTTGGTACACCAGCTGCTTGGTCACCAATAAATGCAGTCACGTAGAATTTTTCAGGGTTAAGTCCAACTTCATCCAGATAGAATTGTGCAATCCATGGAATCTGTTCCTTCTTGAAGTAGTCACCAAGTGACCAGTTGCCGAGCATCTCAAAGAAAGTGGTATGACTGAGGTCACCGACTTCTTCAATATCTTCAGCACGGAAGCATTTCTGTGAGTCTGCGATACGTGTTCCTTTTGGATGTTCCTCACCCATTAAGTACGGAACCAGGGGTTGCATACCACTTCCTGTGAAAAGTGTCGTGGGGTCATTTTCCGGCACCAAGGCAGCAGAAGGAACAATGGCGTGACCATTGTCTTTCATAAACTGCAAATATTTTTCTCGGATTTGGTTTCCAGAAATTGACATAGTTAATATTATTTAAATTTTAATCCATACTCACACCCTAAATTGCTTCGCCAAGTCTCGCAATAACGACAGCTTTGCTGTCGTCATGGTCATCGTGCAGTCATTGTGAGCGTAAGCGACACAATCCAGAAAACTGTATAGAATGTGAATAAATATAGCAAAAAAGTAGAAATTTGCTATCACAGGGGACATCCGATGTCCCCTGTTGGGTTATTTGGTAAGTATTGCGCCAACAGAACCTGCACACTCACTTCCTAGACAGGTAAGCAGTGGTGTAAAGCCATAGAAGTAGATCTCCATTCCGTACCCGATAACAATAAGTGCCAGACCGATGATGGTAAGCCATCGTTCAATTTTAAAAGTCTTGAGCACTCTTGCGTCTATGCGGTGTTCGTGTGCAATTTCACCATGTGCTTTCAGGACTCCAACAACAAGCATGACCTTGCCCACGACACTGGTTGTCAGTCCCCAAAAAAGAATGCTCATTTTGTTAGAGATAGGACACTAAGCTGGTAGTGTCACTATGGTTAGTGTTTGATATATATTGACGACCGTATATGTGTTTCATATTGCAAAATGTGTCTGTTTCAAAACCTGATTTTGTTCATTTGTGAGATTGGTACTGGAATGAGGTTTTTCTCAAAAAATAAACGTTTTGATCTCGAACAGGATCCATTACGTTGATCTTATTGTACCTAAAACGCGCAAAAGAAAAACCAGCCGTTGTGTACGGCTGGTTGTGTGTTATTTGGCAATATGTGTGATCAAACCAATTGCTTTTGCTTCCTGGGGCGAAAGTTCGTCATTGAACTCTTGATCACCTCGCTTCAGTAATTTCCTCACCCCAGCTTTAGTGATCCCAAGTTTCCTTGAATAGAAACTGAGGACTTGCGCATATGTACGCATATTTCCTTCAGCAATATCTGCCGTATTCTTGATGTAGTTTTCATCAAGCTTGATATTGTACGGAACTGTCGTTGAGTGTAGAACAAAACTAGCATTTGGTAATGCAGTACGTTTCTTGCATGCAAGTAGTACAAAGGTTGCTGCTGAGTCGCACACACCATCAACTGTTGCGTCTACGTCACGACCAAGCTTGAGAGAAATGAAATCAGCAATTTCAAGCCCACCACGGGTGATTCCACCGTGACTACGGATATTAAGGGATAGTGATCCCTTAGTCTCAGCACACACACGGCACAAGTCGGCTTTAAACTGAAGGACATAAGCTTCATTTTCAATGTCAGACAGAAATACCTCTCCTTGGGAAAGGTAAAATTGACGTATTTGTTCGTTGCTTATTTGAGGATCTTGGGGCATGAACGCCTCCTTATGAGAATTTTTGAACTATTTACCTAAAAGTACAATATTTCAGTCACATGTCAATAAGAAACCAGCCGTTGTGTACGGCTGGTAACCTCTCCCGAGGCCCGGCCTAGGGAGAGGTTATTTGGTCAGCTTCTCAAATTCTGTGATGTCGTGTTCTAGAGTTTTTAGACTCTTCAGGAATGTCTCGGTTTTGTTTGCATTGATGCCGATAGACTTGAAGATGTTCTCAACCGTGTCACTTCCCCCGGCAGTCAGGAACGTGTCAATCTTTTCCACAAACGTTGAATCCTCTTGGTACTTCTGCGTCATGATGTTGCTCATGAGCTCCCCGTAGGCATAGGTGTACACGTAGAAGAAGTTTCGGAAGTGTCCTACATACACAAACGAGAGGCCGTCGTCTTCTGTCACTTCGACCGCAGGTCCCATGTACGCCTGTACGTGTTTCTGGAACAACTTTGCTATCTCTTGCCAGGTCATCGCACCTTCAGTACGAATAGTTTCATGGAGCTCTTTTTCAAAGTTAAAAAATGCAATTTGACGACAGATAGTCGCAATGCCTTCAGAGATGCGTTGGTTAAGCATATTGAGCTTCTGTGAGTCTGGTAACGCGTCAATAAGCTTTTGCTGCGCGATACCCTCAAAGAGTGTGCTGGCAGTCTCAGCAGTAGTGGTTGAGTAGCTGTCGTAGATAGATGGTTGCGTTTTTGAGCGTTCTGAGTGTATCGCGTGCCCCATTTCGTGTGCGAGGGTGGTGAATGAGCGAGTGCTGTCAACCTGGTTGAGCATAACAAAGGTGGGGATGTTCGTTGCATGTGCACAAAAGGCACCGCCGGTCTTCCCTTCTTTTGGGTAGACATCTATCTGACCATTCTCGAGCATGGTGTCGAAGATGGCACCATACATCACATCCATCTC
This sequence comes from uncultured bacterium, assembly GCA_913050645.1. Taxonomy (GTDB): domain Bacteria; phylum Patescibacteriota; class Minisyncoccia; order Phycocordibacterales; family UBA918; genus OLB19. The sequence continues at coordinate 8,239 of CAJXAG010000008.1, forward strand.
ATAAAACGTATCGCGACAAATCTTCACGGCTTCATCGTACGGAATTGCAACTGCTTTCCCTACATCGTCCGAGCGATTTGCGTACGGAATCTGCTTCACTCCCGCATGTTTTGCTTTGAGCTTGTAGTATTTGCGGCTCAGTGCAAACCCTTTGCTTGAAATTGCTTCAACCAGCGCAAGAACAGATTTTTCATTATTTTCATACCCAGCAATGGTTGCTTCGTATGGAGTTTTGTATCCACGCAGCTCGTCATTGATCTTTTTGTTAGTGACTACGGCATTGATTTCGTTTTCAGCTACTTCTGCAAGATCTTTAAACTGGTCAGTGCAGAGTTTCCAAAGCTTAGGTCGTTCTTTTGTACTTACGGTGTTCACACGGTCGATAGCAGCATTAAGGGGAATAGTTTCACCTTTGTATACGACAGTCCGCTTGCTTAGAATCTTATCCGTTCCAGCAATCCACATACCCCGTGAGACATCACTCTTGAGGTTGAGAATCTTCTCTTCAGGTTCCGTAAGAAGATGCTTTGCATTTTTAAACGTTTGCTCCAAGTCATACCAGTACTTCTTCAGCGACTCATCTTGAAGATACTTTTTCTGGAGATCTTTTGAAATTTTTCCGATTGCAAGTCCAAAAAAGAGCACTTCGTTCCCTGCTTTGGTTAAACGGTTGTCTATAAGTGACAGCTGTTTCTGTGCCACACTGTCATGTGCATTGAGTACGGTACGAAATGAATAGTAGTACGCAGGTTTACGTGACTCGGGCATTTCAGATAGTTTCTCAGAGTCCTGTAGTGCACCGAGAAGCTTCTTGGCGGTAGACGTAAAGTCCTTGCCTTTATACTTCTTTGCAAATGCTTTATAGGCACGTTCTGTTTTGATGATATCTTTTTCGATCTGTGGGTCTTTTTCTGAAGTGTAGTAGAGACCTTTCAGGTCCCACTCGTTTTTTACTTTTCCAAGTTTTGGAAGTTTTTGCTTAGTTTCGTATTTAAAACTTGTCTGCGTGCTCTTTTGTTTTTTTGACATCTTCTATAAAGTTCTTATATTCGGTAAATACGTGATTAAACTCTCCAAGAATTTCGCTCTTAAGCCCTCGATTGAGCGCATTGGCGATATCTTGATACTGTGCGACACGATCTTCAAGTGATCCGCTAAACTCTGAAAGAAAGCGCTCGTGGTCATCGAAGTATTCCTCGACCATTGCACGCATGTTGTGGATCTTGTCTGCTGCAGCAATCAAGAGAGACTCCTTTGGTGCCTTGCGCAAGCCTTTTGCGTATCCTGCTTTGCGTTCTTTCCAAGTGTACTGGTGTTTGTCGTTGTCTTGCGGCTCAGTAAGTGCGAGCACGAGCTCAAGCACCTTCCCTCCGAAGTCTTCCTGAAGTTCTGCTTCCGTATAGTCAGTATCTTCAAGAGTGTCGTGTAAGAGTGCAGCGATCACTGTGTCTTCGTCTTTAGTGTAGTCTATGACAATCATTGCAACCGCAAAAAGATGACTCACGTATGGTAGAGGAACTGACCCCTTTCGGACCTGGTCTTTGTGCAGAATGGTGATTGCGCGCAGTGCTTGTTCTATTCGGTATGAGTACATATTATTTTCTGATTGCTTGCAAGAGTCCTTTAACTTCCTGCTTTAGGGAGTTCAATGCCTGCCGCTTAGCTTTAATGGTGTTTTCAAGTGCTTTTGCCTCACCAAGTAGTTGTCCAATTTCAACAAGCTCCGCTTCGTCGTCGGTGGTACCTTCGCCAGCTTTAATGCGCTTATTGATGGTTTTTATTTGTTTTTTGAGTTTGTTGATACTTTTTACCAACGCTTCTTCTTCTTTTACCTGCCCTACAAACTCGCTAATAGACTGCAAGAGTGTCGTGAACGATTCGTGCTGCAGGCGAACACTTTGCGTATTCTTAACACGTTCAAGTTCTCTTGTGAGATTGCTGTGTACACCCATATACTATTTTAGTTAACGTTCTGGTTAGTGTAGCATTTTAGTGCCTTTGATCGTAGTCTCGCTGCGAATGTCGATCATCTTTTGGTTGGCGCGCTCTATTACTATTGTCTGCTTCTGTGCGAAGTTTGTCCATTTCTTGCTTCCGTGCGTCTTCCAGACGTCGTCGTAGAAGCTCAACATCGCGTCGCGCATTCTCTGCCTTGATATGGTGTGAACGTACCTCCTGCTCTTTGCGCGTTATGTCACGTTCGAGTTTTTTTTCTTTGAGACTTATAACTTTTTCAACACCGTCAGCGTCTCTGCCATGCTTTTCACGTGCCTTACGCTGCTGTTCTTGTGCTTTTGCAAATCGTTCACGTTCTTTTTCAAAGATGTCTTGTGCACGTTGAAAGTCCTCCTCAGCCCTTTTGTAGTCAGCTTCTGCACGAGAAAAATCTTTCTCTTCTTTTGCAAAAGGTTGGTCGAGCTTCTGCAGACGTGCTGCTTCCTCTTGGCGAATGCGAGACAGATCGTTTTGATCATTGCGTATTTGCTCACGAACAAGATCTTCATTGTCTCGTTCACGTTCGTAGTCTTCTTCACGCTTACGAAGTTGTGATTCTATTTGTTGTACTGACATACCCTAAATCATAGGCGCTATAGTGCCCCTTCTGCTTTCAATATAGCACGCTTCTTTTGTGTGCCACCTCGGTTATATCCACCTAAGCCCCCATCGCTACGAATAACGCGATGACAGGGTACCTCAGGGTCGTAGTTTGCTGCCATAACGTTTGCTACCGCACGTGCTGCTTCTGGGTTACCTGCTTGTGTGGCTACTTCCCTATAGGTCATAGTCTTCCCTTTGGGTATCCTTTTTACAACTGCCCGAACTTTGTCACTGAAAGACGTCATATCTATTTTTTGTACTTAGCTAAAAATTCTTCACGCGTTATATGTGCAGCCCATTCTTCTTTACTGTCATCGTGCTGTTTTGGCTTTGAACGTTCGCGTAGACTTGTACGCAATTTGGGTTTCCCAGTCACTGTGAAGCCAAGTATTTTCATAAGTTTAGGGCTTTCAGCAACAATCCATGAGAGCGCGTGTATTTTCTTTGTCTCAGGATGTTGTTCAAGTATAGCTACTAAGTCGTGCAGTCCCGCGCGCATAAGCCGCATTTTCTCAGACTGCGTGGTGAAACGGTTTGGAAACACATGGAGGTGTATATCCCCTTCTACATCAAGGTTATAGTACAACAGCTCATTGATCATTATCTTTTCTGTGTTTGGATCTTCAAGTGCTTCACGTCGAAGACGTGCCTGATACGCTTCCGGGTCAGCTGTTATCTTTGCAAGGAAGGGTTCCACCGCATGTAAAACACGACTGGTGAAGACATCTAGATTCTCAATCTCATCAATGTCATTAAGTATCTCAGCAGCTCGGGTCATCTCATCCTCTGAGAGCTGCCCTTGCTCACCCATGCGGTTGAGGATGTGTTTCCGCCACTCTGCAGGTTCAATATTTTTGAAAATGTTCTCACATTCCTCTCGTGCAAACGTATTAACAAGCTTTTCTGCTGCTGTATATGTTTCCTCTGACATACATTGAGATCCACTAGGTCTTATTGGTACTTCTTCTTAAGCGCATCAATAGTGCCTGCTACCCCACTGTCTGCAGCTGGTTTTTCCTTCTGAAGCTGTTTGTGAATTGCTTGGAGCTTTTTTCCGCATGCTTCACGATACGGGCAAAATTCACACTTTGCGCCGATTTCTGGCAAATGGTCTTTCTCAAGGCACTCTTTGATCTTATCAAGTGTTTGATCAATCCAGTCACTCTCAGCAGGAACGGGTACAAGGGTCGTTTCAAATACGAGTTTATCACCAAAGTCTGGTTCGTCTTTGCTGGCGTTTGCATACACCAGATACCCGGTGTCTTCTACCTTGAAGCCATTTTTCTCCAGGAGCCATTTGTATACGCCGAGCTGGCGTTTGTATTGCTGATCCCAGGCGCTGTCTGAAAGTTCGGTGATTGATCCGTCTTTTGAGGTTGATTTGTAGTCCACGATAATCAGCTTGCCTTCAGGAGTCACCCAGATATCGTCAACAGCACCAGAGATTGTCATACCAGTTTCAGTATCTTTATACTCAATACCCTCAAAGTTTTCGCGCCAGGTGCCCATCTTCTCGTGTTGGAATGGTACTGCGTTGATTTTGTACTTTTCCATGATTGGATGTGGCTCTTGTTTCTCTCGGTACACATCGAACTCCTTCTTAAACAGTTCATCTACTGCAATGTTTAGGTTAAATGACGGAAAACCAGGTCGTTTTGTTCCTAGTTTGTTGTCTAGGTAGAAACATCGTGGACACTCCATAAAGAAGTCGAGTTTTGAGCGTGAGAGGCGCCATTTCTTTCCACCGTAGTTCCAGTCAGCGTTTCGGTTTGGGTTGTATTTGTATTCGTATGCCATATTTGAATGTAATTGTAAGTGCTTTATATTATAGCGCAGAAAACAATAACCCCGCCATTTCAGGTTGAAATGGCGGGTTTATTCGTTTTTAAGCAAATAGTTTAGATACTATTGTGCTGTGAAGGTTCCAAATACGTCACCAATTTGTACGTCGTTGGCAAGGTTAAATTCTCGGTCTCCATCTTCTGAGAAGAACACAACTGCGTAGTCACGTCCTGCTGAAGTTGGTGCAAGGAGTGGTACCTCGCTTGGCACTAGACCTTGCTCTTTGCTGTATCGTGCAGCACCAAGAATACTACCAAGCTGTCCGTTTGAGTATGAACGTACTGCTACCCATCCTTCTTCTGTTGGAAATGTGGCACCATCAAGTACAACCGAGTTTCCTGCTTCTTGATCTGCAACTGAAACGTCACCGTCTCCTACTTCAAGTTCTGACATTTCTGCAACTGCTTCAGTTGTTGCTGACTCTGCTACTTCTTCTGAAGTGTCAATTTCTACTGATACCTCACTTGTTCCTTCTTCCTGTGTTTCTGGAGCAACAGCTTCTTCAGGCGTTCCACCGAAAACCCAGACAAGAAGTCCACCAATGAGAAGACCTGCAATGAATGATACTACGGTCTTCTGGCTTTCCTGCTTTTCTTGTTCTGACATACAAAAATATCTGTAAATGATTATTATGTCTGGATTATAGCAATATTGTGCACTGGCGCAAACATTGACTTTATTCGCTTGTCGTTGTTCTTGCACAGAGTCCCTCTGCCTCAGCGAGAACGCGTTCGGTGCGTTTTTTACTCAAATGTGCATGTCGCAGAAGTTGTGGTTTTGCAACAAGGTCTGCACAGATGATGACACCGCGTGCTATAAGTGCCCGTTTTTGGGATTGTGAGAGGCTCTGAAGTACTGTTACCGGGTACAATCCAGCTTTTTGGATACGATCGTGCAGATTGTTGTGCTTTGGATAGTCCCAACTTAAAAGTGCTAAACCAGCACATGCTGCATACTTTTCAGCAGTTGAGGTAAATTTTGTATTCGTAACAACCATAAGCTCCTTAACGCCACAGGTATCTTCCTGGCAAATGGGTGCGTTTTGTAAGTCCATAAATCGTGCAAACGAGTACATGGCAACTTGTAAGTCTGACTTTACTCCTGGACGTGAGTGAAATTTTGCTTCTACCAAAAAACTATGTTCGGGTGTATATGCAGCCACATCCAATTCATGTTCCGCACAGCGACCCTTCAGTGTCACACGTGTTTTTGTAGTGTATCCCTCTCTTTCAAATAAACGTGCAAGAAAATCTTCAAACGGAAAGCCAGTTGGACCCAGACCAAAAAGAGCTCGTCGTAGCGAGTAGCGTGCACGGATTGGTGCGTCACTGTCACGCAGCAGTTCAAAAGCGTGCCGGTAGATTTCTTGTGTTTTTATACCGTCGTGCAGTATTTTTTCAACTTTACTTACAATATCAGAGATCTCACTTTTTGTTGCACCTGCGCGACGTAACGATCGTTTCAATTTTTCAACTTTAAATGGTTCGCGATTTCCATCTGCTTTCAGAACTTGTGTCATTCCGCTATGATACCACCTCCAAGACATTCCTCACCTCGATATAGTACACAGGATTGACCAATGCTTGGTTGGTCGGTTTCATTCATGAGTTTAAGCTCAATATGTTCGGTGTCTACCGTGGTAACCCTGCAGCTAATCGGTGTTTGACGATACCGTATTTGTGCTTGTATTTCGTCCAAAACAGCAACCGGATCACCAATAAAATTATATGACTCAAGTCGTATTGTACTTGTTGGAGCAAGTATTTTCTTATGGGGACTAACAGTAATAGTATTATTTTCAATGTCACGCCCTATAACGTAGTACGCGCTACGTTGTGTGTCTTGAGTGGTAATGGTAAAGCCATGACGCTGTCCATTGGTGTACACGAGTGCTCCTTGGTGTGTTCCAATAATCTCTCCTTGTTCGTTGAGCACGTCTCCCCCTTGTAGATCAACGTAGTGCGAAAGAAATTCAGGGATATCAATGTGTCCAAGAAAACAAACACCCTGACTGTCTTTTTTGCGTGCAGTAATGAGTCCAGCATTTTCTGCTTCTCTACGAATCTGTTTCTTGGAAGAATTTCCCACAGGAAAGAGTATTTTTGAAAGTTGTTTTTGCGTCAATGTCCAGAGAAAGTAAGTCTGATCTTTGTTTGGATCCACCCCACGAAGTAGTTGGTAGTCATCTAAGGGGTCAGACCCCTTAGATGGGATACGCTGTGCGTAGTGGCCGGTGGCGATAAAGTCAGCTTTTTTTTCTTCTGCGAAACGTAAGAAGGCACCGAACTTCACAAACTTGTTGCACATAACGTCAGGGTTTGGAGTTCTTCCTGCTTTATATTCGCCAATGAAATAGTCCGCTACATCGTCCTTATACGCCTTTTCAGCGTCACAGGTGAGGAACGGTATATCGAGTTTTGCAGCTACACGCATGGCGTCCAGGCGCTCTTGCTCCCAGTTACATACCAAAAAATCAGGGTGCCAGACCTTAATAAACACTCCTACGACGTTGTATCCTTGTTGCTTTAGGCGCAGTGCTGCAACAGATGAGTCAACACCTCCCGACAGTCCCACAAAAACGGTCTTCCCTTTTGACATAATGCAAGAAGCGTACCATAAGAACAAATGGAAAAACAGCCACCCTGTCTTAGGGTGGCTGTATGGTCAAGCATCGAGGCTTTCACGTTCCGCTGCAACAGTATTGTGGCGTAGGGCAATAGCTTCAATCCATGCCAGAGTGAGTGCTTCGTAGTACTCGATGTTTTCCATCAGCAGTGGATCTGCGTAGACACCATAAGGTACTCCTTCAGCAGCTCCACCGAACAGTCTCTGAGCGTGGTATGTATACGCCCCATAGAGTTGTCCTACAATGCAGAAACAGTTGCATGCCACATCGAGTTCGTTGACGTCAATCTTATTGTGCCAACCAGGATATACCTGGTCGAAGAAAGCACTGCCAGATGCAACCCGCTCTGGAATTGCTGCAAATTCCGCCTTGGCATCAATGTTATATTCGTCCATAAGGACCTCCCTTTCTGTGCTGGCCAGCTCTATTGATATAGGTTGTTAACAAAATTGTCAAATATTAGCGTAAATACTTTGCAATGTTTGCGTTGTGCTCCTGTAGCGTGCGGGCGTAGTAGAATGCGCCGTCACTGTCGGTTATGTAGTAGAAGTTGTCTGATGGTGTCGGCTCAAGTACTGCTTTGATGGCCATCAGGCCAGGGTTGCCAATTGGTGTAGGAGGTAGGCCAGCATTGAGGTAGGTGTTGTACGGTGAGTCGAGCTCGCGTAGCTCGCTGGCGAGCTGCCCTTCGGGCAGCTCGCCAAGCGGCGTATCAAGCACGTACTCGATACTCGCGTCAGCTTGTAGTGCCATACCGATATCAAGTCGATTTTGGAAAATGCCAGAGACCATTTTCATACTCTCAGCATCGTTTGCTTCTCGTTCAATAATAGAAGCAAGAATGAGCACTTCCCACTCAGTAAACGAGGAAGCTTCAATCGCTGCACGTAACGGTGCCACATTATCTTCGTATGTTTTCTGTTGAAGGTTAATTAAGTCTTGTGCGGTAAAGGTTTCAGGTACGAAGTATGTCTCGGGAAACAGTTTCCCCTCTAACTTATTTGTGGCAATCAAATACTCGTCAACGTCGAAGTCAGGAAGTTTGTTTTGTGCGATCGCTGCAATGTCGGTAAGACGCATTCCTTCTGGAATGGTGACACGCATAAGCTCATTTTCAATATCTTGATCCGCAAGTTTTTGTGCAACACCAAAAACGTCGGTAGGCTCACTAAACGTGTAGGTTCCTGCAAAAATATTTGTTGGATCATACGAGTAAGTTAAGATGGCGTACAGCAGCAAGTTCGAGCGAACGATTCCTTGCTCTTGTGCTTCTAACGCAATGTCTTTAACTGACATACCAGGAGTAATTTCTAGGCTACGTGCATCAAAAAATCCATCAGGTGCATTAAACAACATGCGGATGTATATCAAAACCAACAGTGCAGCAAGGACACACAGCAGTCCAATAACGGTCAATCCTTTCTTTGAAAAAAGTCGTATCAGCATACAGTGTCAGAGAGAAGTTTAACGTGGAAGGTCGCCGATGGGAAGGTTAGAAGGAGCCTCAGCGCGTGCTGAAGTAACACGATGCAGTGTTGGTGTCATTGCAACGGTTCCTGGTAGGTGAAAGATGGTCGCCATCTCTTCTGCGGTCATAATCTTGTATCCCATACTCCCCGCTTTCGGATATAGTGCTCTTTTTTTATATTCTTTAATCTCAGCCTTCTTTAGCGCTGGAATTTTCTTGCCAAATGGATCAGAGAGAAACTTATAGTTGTAGTCGGTGCGCCACCGGATACCAAGGCCATTGGCTCCATCAAATGCGGCGATCATTCGACTCATACGAGCAAAGAGACTCCCGTCGTAATGATGGTCATTTTTAGTTGAAAGGTAGACAATACGGCACGCAAATTCAAATGGTGACTTGCTCATATTGCGTTCGATTGATTCTACAAGACTGCGTTGCCCTGGGGTAATCCGCGGATATGCACCGGGTTCATTAGGATCGTCTAACCCATTGTTCATAATTTCATCAATTTTCGCTTGGGCTTTTTTCTCCCAGGTACCTTTTGTTTGCAGTTGACCCATTTTGAAACCTTTCTCTCGATGTGCCTTACAGTGGAACTGAACCCACATTTGCTGTTCTGGTTCGATACCGGCCAGCACTTCCAACATAGGGGTCATTGGATCAACTTTTTCTTCTTCTTTCGGAAGCTTGTCCATTTGCATATCGACGTAGGTGTTGATCGGCAGTTCGCCATCTTTCTTTTTTGCGATATGAAAGCTCATGAATGAAATACCTTTGAGGTTGTTGGGAATTTCTGCAGTGTAGTCGAGGTCAACTTCGCGCAACTCTACACCAGGGTATTGCGCATAGATGGCATCAGAAAAACCTTGTGCATTTTTCCCGGGAATGGTCACGTAGAGGTGTATGTCACCTCCACGTGAGACAAGTTCAAACGTGAGTGGTAGCGGACGTTTACCATCAAGGTAGGTCTCCATGAGGTTGTCTGGGTTTGCCTTTTGGTATATCTGGGTAAAGACATACTCCATTGCTTGTGGAGACTTGAATACTTCTGGCGGCAAGATAACCTCATAAATAACGCGGCCTGTCTTCAGTGCAAACTTTTTGCCAATCATCATGGTGTACACCTGAAAAAACACCAAGAACGTGAGTAGTGGAAGCCAAATAGGTGCGATTGCAACAAGAAAGGTAAATACTTGTGACTGGGAGACTCCAATATATCCAAGGCTAAAAATAAGAAAAGCGATACCGATAAGTACAACCGGAACACCGTAGTCAATGTCTTCTCCACCGAAAAGACCCATAATCCAGCCCACTACTGGAACGTCATCAATCTTCATCCCGTTAGAGATAGGACACCAGGTTGGTGGTGTCGCTATGGTTAGGGTCTGCTACAACTACTCGACCTTTTTTAAATATCATATTGCAAAATGTGTCCGTCGGGAAAACAGAACGTAAAAACAAGCTGAACGCTTTGATCTCTAACGGGATTCATTTACGTCTATTGTACAACAAAGGACGGACGATTTGCGTAGCAAATCGTCCGTCCTTTGGATAAACAAAAACCACTATCTTCCGATAGTGGTTTTTGTCATCAGATCTAGAGAGATCCTTGAGCTATCCAGCGAGCGTGTATGTTCCGTTCGAAAGCCGCTTGAACAGATTTGCGTCCTGTAGATTCACCACAATGGTGTTATCTTTCACATATCGTTCCTTGCGTACTTTGTCGATAATCTCCTCTCGTGAGAGTGGACCATTTTGTTCAAGAATGTCACGAAGGACGTCCTTCACTACTCCAGCTGAATATCCCCATTCAGTAAGTGCGTACAGACCGCGTCCCACCAGCACGAATCGATTGTCTTTAATCAGTTCGTTGTGTGTGGTGGCAGTATGTGCCTTTCGTTCGAAAAGCTTCTGGATCTCTTCAGCAACTTCACGGAAGTGCATTGGTGAACCATGTCGCTTAACCACAAGGTATGCGTAGTCGCGGATACCTTTCACGCGAACGTTTGGTGATCCTGCGTCTCCCCATTCTCCAAGCGGGTTTGCTGCAATATCTTTTGAGATCTGTAGCCATCGCTTAAGGACGGTTTCATCATGGTTATCAGCGATTTCAATGAGTTCGTTACGGAATCGGTTGAGAATCTCTTCCTCACTTACCAGTTCGTCACGATTGAGTGATTTATAAACAGCTCGGAGTGCTTTTTCTACTGACTCAGCCACTTTCTTTTCAGTGAACCATCGGTGTCCGTAGTTTGCATTCTCCTTGCTTCGATAAAATGGATTACCGATCACAAGAAGGAAGTAGATATGATTACGCAATGATTGATCATTGGTTATTTCGTCAAGGAGCACCTGTTCTGCGATGAGACCTCCTCCGAGGCTCCCGATCACTTCTTTGAGTTCATTAAAGATTTCTTCAAATTCTAGATACACATCTGACTTTTGTATTGATTGAATTCCGTAGTTTTCAATCTGACGGACTCGCTCACGGGTAATCCCGTATGTTTGTCCAATAGACTCAAGAGTCTGTGTGTCAGAATCTTTGCCCAGGCCGTATCGTTTCTCAAGCACATCACGTGCTCGATCTGGAAGCGCTGAAAGCAGCTTTTTTGTTACTTGTTTTGGTTTAAATGAAATCATAATAATATCTACTTAATGAGCGGCGCGCACTTAAAAACGCGTCGCGGTCTCCAAACTATTTGTTTGTGATGACATTTGTAACATAGTCCTTGACATATGTCAACACTTTTGGTGGTGGTCAAAACCTATCTTAATCCACCACAATTACATTCATAATTTTGCCTGGAATATATATAACCTTTTTTACAGTTCCTGCAAGTCTTTCAGCTAGTTTTTCATTGCTTTGCGCTGCCGCCATCGCCTCCTCTTCCGATGCGTCAGGGGCAATGGTAATGTCCCCACGCACCTTTCCATTAATCTGCACACCAATGGTTACCTCAGTATCGGCTGCGAGTTCAGCATCCGCTTCAGGGAAACCTTCAAGGTGAATTGATTCTGTCTTCCCTGCTGCCTCCCAGAGCTCTTCGGAGAGGTGTGGTGCAAACGGTGCAAGGGCGCGCAAGAAGACTTCGTAGCTCTCTTGCGTAAGGGTATTCTTCTCAACTAGGTTCACAAAAACCATCATCGCGCTGATTGCTGTGTTGAACTTGAACTCAGGAATGTCCTTAGCAAGCTTCAAAATGGTCTTATGCAGTTGTTTGGTGACTTCCTCGGGTTCTGTGTCGGCTACGTGTTCAGACAAGCCATACACGCGTTCTAGGAAGCGACGGATACCCGCAATACCGCCCATGTCCCATGGGTAGTTCGCAGTCTCGCCGTATGGACCCATAAATGCTAGATACATCTTCACCGTATCAGCTCCTACGGTCTTCACGTGATCATCTGGGTCAATCACGTTCCCCTTACTCTTGCTCATCTTGTTGCCGTCAGGGCCAAGAATAAGACCACGATTGATGCGTCGCTTGTATGGTTCGTTTTCAGTCACGTACCTAAGGTCAAGAAGCGCTTTCTGCCAGAAGCGTGAATACAGAAGGTGCATAGTGGTGTGTTCTGCACCCCCGAAGTATAGGTCGATCGGCATCCAGTTCTTTTGCTTCTCAAGCGATGCAAACATATCATCGTTTTGGTTATCAATGTATCGCAAGAAGTACCAAGAAGAGTCGACAAATGTGTCGAGTGTTTCCACTTCAGGCGTCCAACCTTCCCCGAAGATCTCTTCGGTGCGTTTCTTTAGTTCTGCACTCTTAGCAAGTGGCGGTTCACCAGTAGGTCGAAAGTCTACGTCGGAAGGTAAGCACCACGGAAGATGTTCCTTTGGCACGGGGTGTGCATTGCCTTCAGGGTCGTACACGATAGGGATCGGTACACCCCAGTACCGCTGTCGCCCAACAGACCAATCGCGTAGGCGGTAGGTATTAGTCATCTTGCCCCCTACTTTTTCTGTAATGGCTACTTTTGCTTCTTCAGAGTTTGTCTTGTCAAACTCCCCAGACTCAATCAAAAACCCATCTCCAGTGTATACCTCATTATGTGCGAAGTAGTTCCAAGCCATGCGATGACCAGGCCAGGTCATACGTGTGTCAACTTCATCCTTCATGCACCAGTCGATTGTGTGCTTTCCTTCTTCAACTTCCGAAGGGACTTGCTCAAGATCAGTTAGCTTTATGTGGTAAAAGTTTGAAAGACAATCTTGATTCTTATCTTTGGTGTGACGGTATGCATATGTCTGTGTTGTAAACACTTTAGAAATAACCTCGTAATTCTTAAAGCCTGTTTCTTCCTCAAGCTCACGACCAATGGCTACTTCATCTGTTTCCCCATCGGTACCGCCACCAACAAAGTGTTCATATACATTTTCACCATCAATTTCTTTCTGCATTAAAAACGTGCCGTCTGTAGGGTGCTCAATGATGAGATCTACAACGTCACGTACAAGTGTTTCTTTATCTTCTTGAGGCATGTCCTCTACATTTGGAACTACGTTCGGCACCACAACTTGTTGTATTGGCACATTGTATTTTGCAGCAAACGCAAAGTCACGTTCATCGTGCGCAGGTACCGCCATGATTGCACCCGTTCCATACCCTGCAAGTACATAGTCAGCGATAAAAACGGGGATTTCCTCTCCGTTTGCAGGGTTTGTGGCAGTAACACCCTCAAGTTTCACACCAGTCTTTTCTTTCGTATCGTCCAGACGATCTTGCTCTGATTTCTTCTTACTTAGTTCGATATATCGAACTACTTCGTCCCAATTTGTGATACTCGATTCGTTTTGGGTAACCAGTGGATGTTCGGGCGCAAGTACCATGTATGTCGCGCCAAAAAGTGTGTCTGGGCGTGTGGTAAAGACGGTCACGTCGTCACCGGTTGAAAGATTGAAAGTTATTTCAGCACCTTCAGAGCGACCGATCCAACGTCGCTGTGCTTCTTTGATGTGTTCTGGCCAGTTAAGGTCCTCGAGGTCGTCAACAAGGCGATCAGCGTAGTCGGTAATTTTTAGCATCCATTGCGGCATTTCTTTCTTTTCTACCTCGGTACCACAACGTTCGCAGGTATCATCAGACAGTACCTGTTCGTTTGCAATTACGGTGTTGCACTTTGGGCACCAGTTTACTTTTCCGGTTCCACGGTATGCGATGTCTTTTTTGAAAAATTCAGTAAACATCCACTGTGTCCACTTGTAGTAGTCTTGGTCAGTGGTTGCAGTAGTTTTATCCCATGAAAACGCAGCCCCCATACTTCCAAGCTGGTCTTTCATGTAGTCGATGTTCCCTTCCGTCCATTCTTTGGGGTTTATGTCACGCTTAATTGCAGCGTTTTCAGCTGGAAGGCCAAAAGCATCAAAGCCCATGGGGTACAACACTTGCTTGCCTGTCATGCGTAAGTAGCGCACGTAGATGTCGGGTACTGCAAATGCGTGCCAGTGGCCGATATGAAGATTTCCTGACGGGTACGGCAGCTCAACCAGAACATATTCTTTCTCTTTAGAAGTATCACGCTCCCCTACATCGTAGATACCATTTTCGTTCCATTTCTCTTGCCATTTGCTTTCAATGGCCTGATTGTCGAATCGTTTATGCATAAAGTCCGTCCCAATTAAACCTTTATTTATAGGGTCTTATTGTGCCATAGATTGAGGATTTGAAAAGAGGAACGTTCCTTGGGACGTTCTTAAATTAATAAATGAAAGACGGACGATAACCTGAAATGCATATTTCGGTTATCGTCCGCCTTGCTTCAGCTTCATTCAGAACCTAAATGCTCGCAAGCACGCGCTTAGTTCTTCATTCGCTGAAGGGAAACATTTTTCACTTACCTTCTACTTACTGAATTGCTTCAAGAATTCCTTATAGTCACAATTCAAGCATCTTGCTGCTTTTTTATAATCTTCAGGCGACCAGATCTCCTTTTTCCGTGTATGACCATGGTGTATCACCCACATAGCAAGCGGCTTAGTGCTGCCTACTTCATAAATTTCAAAACGCACAACAGAACCTTTGTTCGGTACTGTTTTGAGTTGCTCAAGTCCATTTTCTTTAACAAAAAACTCAACTACTTTTATGTATTTTTTAAGTGGGTAGCTTAGCTTCGGCATAGTAATTATTGCCACTAAACTTGGACACCTTATGTAACAAGTTGTTGGTTACTTCGTTCGAAATTTCTGCCCATTTGCTTTTATCTGTTTCATCAGAAAGTGGAACTTTACTGAGATGAACAGGTGCCCCATGTTCTTGGAGACCTTCCATATATGAGTCTGTCATCTCCTTTAAAATATCCGTCACCTCTTGTTGTGTGTCAGCTTCGAAAGTTACATCAAAAGGCATTACAAAACCACGCCAAGTGCCCTGGTCGGTTTCATAAGTAATAGTTACAGCTGCAAAATCAAGCGCTCGTGTCTTTTTTGCGCTTTTAAGAATTGATCCCAACATATCTTAAGTATCTACTTAACTCGAACTATATCATAAAAACGAAGAAACGGAATAGTATTTATTAACCCTCAAGCAAAGCGGTTAGTTCACATGGTGTACACAGTATGTACCCTTCATCTAGTTCCTTTGAAAGTGCCTCTTTACCACAATAACCCCAAGCGACGCCGATGAGTTTGTCGGGTGAAATGAAGTTCTGGAGTTCGTAGATGTCGGCCAGCGTATCGGTGAAGTAGTAGACGTCTGACACCTCACAACCCCAGTCTTTACAGATAGTCTCTATTTTTTCTTCCTTTGAATGGTGGTTTTCGTACGCAAGGATATGGGTGGGGTTTATGTTTGTTTCAGCGAGCGCCGGGATAACGTAGAGCTGTGAGCCGCTTGAAACAACTGCTTTGTACTTTGTGTCAATCTTTTCAATTTCTTTTACAAACTCATCAAACAGTGGGAAGTGCGCATCGCGCATGAGCGTACCGAACTTTGTTGTCCATTCATAAATAGCTCGCATTTCTTCGTCTGAGAGTGTATGTCCGCGAGAGTGGTCCGGTTTTTCTGAAGAGTAGCGTAGGTTTTCCGCCCAAGCACCTTCGTACGTGCTGCCATCAACTTCCATGGTTGCTTTAGCTGAAGCGTCTTGTGTGTCGCCGATCACTCCGTCGAAGTCAAAAATAAGGTGTTTTTCCATAGAGAACTATTATACACGCAAAGGAAAAAGCGCCCGAAGGGCGCTTTTTCCACTTCTCCCGAGGCCCGGCCTCGGGAGAAGGCTAAGTGTCGTTTTGCACGGTCTTGCCTGTGTAGTTAGTCGTCAGTGGTGAAATCCTCAGTATCTCCACAAACGATTCGATCGTCATCGTCTTCATCTTCAAACTCAACACAGAGGTTAAAGTAAATGTCCGTGTCATCATTAAGACCACTTACATTTGCATAGAAGGTTGCGTCGGTATCAAGGTCGTAATCGATTCTGATCTTTTGTAGATCATCACCGTCTTCGTCCACTTCACTGTAGGTATCGTAATCATCAGCGATGTCATCTACTTGATCTTCATCTTCTCCGTATACGAAGAATACGAGGCCGTTTTTGAAGTCATTCATATCAACTTCACCACGGAGCTTTGCTGAGTCGTCAGTGATATTTGTTGCACTGTCGACATCAACTTCAGGGTAGTCATCATTGTTGCTTGAACTACCGTTTTCGTCGGTACGGAATGAAAGAATTTTTCCGTAGTCTTCGTCTCCGTTCTCATCTTCAGCAACTGCTCGGAAGTAGTACTTCGTGTCTTCATCAAGGTCAGTGATGATCTGTTGGTAGTCTTCATCGTCATCATCTTCGTCAAGTACTAGGTGTGTTGTGTCGTACTTGAGGTTTGATGATGACTTCCCATACTCAAAGTATACGGTCGCTTCGTCTTCGTTATTGAAGTCAACCTCACCACGAAGTGTTGCTTCATCTTCTTCAATATTAGTTGCGCTTCGAGTCACGACGTCAACATCGCTACGCCCATCATACGGCGGATCCCAAGGGTCATCGCTGTCGCGTTCTTCACGTAATTCATCAAGGAGTGCATAGATTCGTTGCAAAAGCGACTCAATGTATTCTGCTCGATCTTCAAGCATAGTGATCTGTCGATCCATAGTTCGTTGTCGATACGTATTCGAGGTGTATGAGTAGACACATTGTCCTCGTGAGTTGTAGTAGCCGTTGTAGTTACACGCTGCTTGCGCTTGTTGTGGTGCAGCAAAAGCACCAATAGATACTGCAAAAATAAGTGCAGTAAGGGTGTATGTAATGTATTTCATGATATTTGAGTTAGTTAATAAGGAAGAACCTCTTGTACTTGTGATGACGTTCCACTTCTGAAAATATTTCACCGCATTAAAACAGACTTGTCTGTTTTCTCAACGCTTCGGGTAAAACACCATTCCCCACTACTATGCTCCCAATTGTGATTTGCGTCAATCATTGGGTCGTACAAGCGGTCTCCTTTTGGTGATGGGTGTGTGAAGGTGGCGCACAGTTTGTACGTTGCTGCATCGGTACGTTCATACACATATGCAGGTTTTTCCTCTGGTGCTGCTGGTTGCTGTAGTGTCCCGTATGCATCGCTCAGTGATTCCGGGAGTGCGTTATAGGTGTTGTAGTACGTTTCAACTTTCCGCTGTATATCTTGTAGGTCGCTTACCTGGTTTTCGTCAATACGCATTTCACGCACGACCGTTGGAGTTTCGATATTGCTAAAACCGTACAAGAGTGCGGCTGCCACCACCACGATTGCTCCCATTGAGAAATACAAAGCCGAGTTTTTCTTCATAGTGAAGTAGCCTCGTATGTCTAGTATGTAGTAATGAAATGTTGCTCCTACAACCAAAAGAAGTGAGAATACTTTAAGTAGAAAACGCTTCGTAACTTCTCCTTCGAGCACGTAGTTTATCAACACTACTAAGTCTGCAAGCATAACAGCACCCGCCACAAGCAGTGAAAGGTATACAAGCCATCGAGTAAGCAAGGTGTATTTCCCTCCGGCTTCTTTTGTGCGATGGTGGTTACTAATACGCGTCAGAATCAAGTATGCAGGGAAAAAGACAACAAGTGTCGCTATGGAAACTCGAATGACTTCACGGGCGCTCTCTCCTTCCCAGTAATACGAGGCAGTATCAGGAAATTGAAGGTTGATAACACTAAAAAGTAGTGCTAGTAATGATGTAATGGCTACATAGAGTGCAGCAAGTGACCCGAGCTGCATAACAAAGTGTTTAGGTGTTTGTGTGTTCATTCCGTTAGAGATAGGACACTAGGTTGGTAGTGTCACTATGGTTAATATTTTGATTAATGTGTCGACTTTTACTTTTATGCAGGGTTGCTAAGTGTCCATTCATCTTTTAAAGGTATCAAGTATCTTTTCACCTTAACAAATTCGCCGAGTCCCGCACTATAATCAAATGTTTGATCTCTAACGGGATTCATATGTAGTTATAACCTTAAAAACTGGTAAAGGTTGACCTCTTTGCAGTATACGCCTCTGTACATAAAAGAAAAGAAGCGCGAGCTATCGCTCGCGCTTCGTATTTTCAAGAGAACAGTAACTTCATCTGCATGTGATCAGAGACCTCAGCACCGATGAGTTCAAAACCGTGTACGTTTACATCTCCGCTGACAAACATATAGTCAGCATACAGTGACATGCCCGCTTTTCCGTAGTCACGATACAGTTCTGTGCGCGTGCCAGTGATGCCGTACTCACGGTACTCACGAATGAGGTTTCGCATGGGCATATTTCCAGCGACGGTACCTTGTTCGAGCATGCTAATTGCATGTGTATCAAGGTCGAGATTAAGGTCACCCCCAAACACTATCTTGCTCACACCATGCTTCTCAGCAATGCGCTCAAGAGCCGATGATATGTTGGCACTTTGCGTGATCCGAATCGAACCATCACTCTTGGTACTCATGGTTTCAGGATCCTGATACCAGACACCATGATAGTGTGCAAAGAGATACAATTCACTTCCGTAACGGAACACGACATACTGCATAATACGCGATGAGCTCGCGTTTCCAAGCTGTTGGTTGTGTGAGCCCAGAACAAAAACTTCACCCTGGTCGATTATCTGTAATGAACGAGAGAAAAACAACGCATTGCCATAGTCTGTGTTGCGGAATTCTTTGCCACTTGTAGCACACGCATAGGTTTGGGTATTTTCAACAGCATACATAGACCTGAACTTTAATCCGGCAGTCCTTTTAAGCATCTCAAACTGATTGAGCATGATTTGATCATGCCAGCCATTTTTGAGATCACTTTTATTGGTAACGTAGAAAGGGTCGAATTGTGTGATTGCTCCACTACGGTTCACCTCCTGGAGCCCCATCAAATGTGCATCTTGCGACTGGTCTTTGATGAATTCCAGAAGCGTATCCTGCATGCGACCACCCCAGGTATTTCCGATTAGTGCGGTTAGCATTGTTGCCTCCTGTTAAAAACTTGTTTGATTAAATAATACAACGAAAATATAAATAATCGACCACCGGACTAAGGTCCGGTGGTTTTGGTTTGTTCTCACGAAC
>CAJXAG010000009.1 GCA_913050645.1 uncultured bacterium
CCCGCCATTTCAGGTTGAAATGGCGGGTTTAACACTTTTAAAGTTTTTCTACAACACCACTGCACCTACACTTAACGCTGAGTGGACATAGAAAAGTCCAGTCATAAGCGCCAAAAGTGCCCCACTGTATACAATCTGTACCGGTTGCTGTCGACGAATTTCAATAAGAATTGAAAGGAGGAGTGATCCAAGTACAAACAGACCCACAAGCACATAGAGCATTTGTAGCATCACATGTGGCTGTGTGAGTACTTCAAAAATGTACGATGCTTCATTTGATACTGGTGCGTCCTCAGGTGAAATGGATGCTGGAACTCCTCCGGTTGAGGTTGAAACAAGATCTGAGAAAAGCACAACACCCGTTTCAGTCACCTCCATATCTACCACATCTGCTGAGGAGGTTGCTGTCGGTGAAACCACTGGTTCTGAGACTACTTCTTCTACTGTAATAGGCTCAGGCTCCGCTGCAACAATTACTACATCCTCAGTAAGCGTCACCTCCTGTGCCAGCACGTCTGCAACCTCCTCTGCTACAGTTGACTCCGTCTCAATAATAGTCTGTGACGCGACAGTCGTTGGTTCAGGCTCTATCTCTGCAGCTTGTGCGACCTGCACTATTTCCGTATCTACACTCGCAGGCGCAGCAGCAGGTGTACCAAACAGTTGCACAACATACACCGTATCGTATCCATCAAATGTACCCTCTGCGGTACCGACGCCGATCTCAGTATAATTGCCATTCATAATGTTCGTGCGGTGTGTCGGAGAATCCATCCATGCGTCCATCAGTTCGGCAGAATCAGTAAAATGAATCGCAAGATTCTCACCCGCATTCACAAAGTTATAGTCAGCCTGTGCAAACCAATACCATGGCGAAATACCATCAGGACTATAGTGAGCAAAATACTCATTTTTAGCCATATCTTGGGCTTTTAGTCGTGCAGCCTCGTCAAGTGCAGGATTTCGTTTGAGGGCACCCAGAGCGCTTTCAACACGTTCTTCATTGGTTAGATCAACAACTACTGAAGGTAACACCGCCGAAACCATCCAGTCAGAGGTAATCCAAAGGATTGCATGTAGATTCGCGAAGGTAAAAGAGAGCACCACCAAAACTACCATGCCCGTTATAGCCATTTTTTGTAAGCTTTGTGGCGCGTAATCGTTACCTTCGTGTGGAATGAAGAAATCCTTAAGATGTTTTTTCATATTTTGTTTCGTATTTTGTGAAATACACTATAACACAGTTTTAACAAAAAAGCAAGATACTGCTCTGACACTGATGTTCATTTTTAAAACGTATCTGAGCCAGATGTATTCTCAGACTCTGGATTGCTCAGTCCTCGCTTTACCAGAACCCGAATATACCGCACGTGACACTCGCTCAAGACGCCGTTTTAATTTCCTTCCAATTTTAACACAGGAAAAACCATACACGCGTTCCATCGAAGTCATTGGGTATGTTTAGATCTGCAAGCATTTAACTGTCCTGTATTTCTTTTTGTATACCCTCCTCCGTATCCTCTACAAGGCGCGCATACACAATGAGATTATTGGTGTACCGTAGCTTGCCTTTATCGTACACCCCCGTACAGGTAATCAGTCGAAGACCAGGATACGCAATGTTCCCATACACTCTCTTGGTTGGAAAATCACTCTGTTTTGGACGTTCCATTGACTCAACGACAAACCGAGCAGTCGTACCATCTTCCCTGTCTATTTCTATCAATTCACCAATTTTCACTTGCCCTAGCGAATAAAACACCGCAGGACCTTCAAAAGAGTCAACGTGGCCGAGGACTACTGACGGACCCAGCTCACCAGGTGTCGGCCCGTACTTATAGTACGCAACAGTCTCAAATGATTTTGGTACCTCAATTTCAGAATTTTCCTGTATACCTAGCGGTTCTTCAAAGACGGTATCAACCCCAATGGAAGGAATTCGTAACCGCACCGGGTTGGATGCTGGCAAACCTTCCTGTATGGGCACCACCTGTCCACTTTCAGTCTGAGGAAGTTCTACTACCTGCGTTTCTTCTGGCTGGTAATAGTTTTGTGATAACAACGTAAGAAAGACACCCGAAGCCAATCCAAAAACGGCAAACGCCACTACCTTTCGGTAGCGACGTATCACCGCACTTTTGAAGTATTTTTCTGTAGTGGATTTATGCATTCTTTCGAAGAGTTCGTCCGACCAATGCCGCAGTAAGTACTGTTGCACCTGTCTCTACCGGAGCAGCACCCCCTGCTCCAGCATTAGCTGCACCCAGTGGCACAATACTTACCTGCTCACCCAATACCTGTGGCTCCGGTGCATCATCACCACCACCTCCACTTGAGCGTCGACCTCCACTACTACGACTGCTTTTTTCTTCATTGTTACCGAAGTTGTAATCGCCAAAGACTTCTTCGAGTGTAACTGCAAATGCTGTTGGAATAAAGAATCCGCGGATTTTTTCACCCAGCGTCAGCGCTGGCACAGATGGCACAGTTACCTCATAGGTTGGTTGCGTAATAAGCACCCAGCCTCCTTCTTCCACTTGAGTAATAGTCCAGGTACCTGCAGGAACCATAAATGAGTAGTACCCGGAGCTATCTGATGTAGTTTCATAGCTTGATTCTCCATCAGTTGCCTTTACGGTCCATCCTGCAAGTGGATCCTCATCTTCGTCCCACACTTCATCTTCGTTATCATCGTGCCATACGTATCCTTGGATTTTATACAGATCCTCACCTCCGTTTGATTGCGGGTTGCAGGTTAGCGAAACATTATCGACAAACGTCCCTACAGAGTTAGGTTCTCCGCCGTCTCTGAAGGCAATAACTGTTTCAGCTCCAGTTGCTGTAAAGACATAGTTGTCTGGCACCCAATCTGCAGCTGTTGCGCCACCGCCAGCAGCGGTATTGTTTGCAACCTTATCACCAGCTTCAGTTCCTCCCACAAAGACCTCAAGATCATTTTCAGGCTGTGCGGTACCTGGTCGTGGCAAGAAGTCCCATGAAAGTTCGTACTCTTCACCAGGAATCGTTTCAATGGTTTGAGAAATTATAACGGACGCTGCATCTCCGTTTGTTCCCCCAGGACCATCCCAGTCAGTATCAAGCTCAGCATACTGTTCACCCTCTGATGCTTCCCAGTCTAATACACTTCGTTGTAGTTCAAGTGACGCTTCATCGGGCGCTCCTGCGAAGGTATCAACAAACTCAACTACCCATGCAAGTGCAGGATATGTTGAGAGATCAAAGATATCCCAACCAGCATCGTTATCAACTACCGGCGCTTCGAAACCACCATTTTCAACAAGGTTTACCCCTTGTGCACAAACAAGTGCATCATCTTCTTCGTTGTAAAACGTCACACGAGTTGTTTCTCCAGGTGATGGCAACTTGATATCAACCCAGATGTCAAAGAAACTATCGGGCTGCGTTGACTGTGGTGTCGGTACATCATTTACCAACGCTCTATCAAAGCTCCAGCCATCTTTCATGATTTCACCCACTACGTAATTACGTCCAGCTTCCAATGGAGAATCGTCTTGCGTTTGCTGTTGAGTTGACGTTACTTCTTCTCTGTACTCTTCAATACAATAGTATCCATCTTTATCAGTAATATCAGTGTATGTTTCGTACACGTATGCACCACCATCGTTGTTAAGATACTCGTAGAATTCACCTCCTAAACCAATCTCCCAACCTTCAAGCGGAAGACCTTGTGTATCATATTTGTAACCGTCAACGAGGCACGTATTTATCTCAGGCTCATCACCACAACTTCCGTTCAGAATCACAATAGCATCAACATCGTAACCATCGCCGTTAGGTCCTTGAATTCCTGAAGATCGGTCATCCAAACGAACATATTTCACGTAATCAAGACCAGCTGGGCTGATATCAATATCAGCGTCACCGGTAAACTCACCCAGAGAAATGAAATCAACACCGTTTTGACTAACCGATACTTCTATCTTTTCATCAGTCTGACCTCCGGTACCACCAGTAATCTCGTACACACCAATGTCAGCACCAACCTGATCAAATGCTACCTGTGCCGAAAACTCGTATACCAAGAACCCCTCAATTCCCAATGTGAAGAAATCCAACGGATTCACCTGCCAATCATTTCCTTCTTTGCCACCAATGTTCTGATATGGTGCAACAGTCTCCACCGCAGTCACATTACGACGCGCAGCATCAACAGGGTTACCATTATTTTTCTTTGCGTCTACATCAGGTGTGTAGTCAGTTATACTGCCTTCAAAGGAGCACCAGGGGTCTTCCGGTTCCGGTTCAGGCTCCTGCACAAGACAAAGTACTGCGTTATCAACCAATGATCCATTACCATTTGCAGTTCCATTGTCTGCAAACGTGATATCTGTCGATGCATCTGCAACGAAGGTGCCTGAATAGGTATTCCAATCGTTTTCAGTGAGGTTTGAACCGTCTGCTGCTGCATTTACCACAAGTGCCCCATCCGCGAGTCCGTCTACATCGTTGTTGGTTGCATCTGAACCTTTTCGTGCTGAGAAATCAAAGCGTAGCTCATACAGTGCTCCAGGAATGGTAACAACGTTTTGCGTGAGCTTTGTTGGTTCAGTGGAGTCAAGCTCTACATTTTGCTCACCGTCTGATGCACCACCCATAAGGCCACGCCATAACTCACCATCAACCGGTGTGCCGTCGGACACCTTAGTAATGACCCAGTCAGTGATTGAGGTAAGTGCCCAAGTAGGCTTAATCACCGGTTCTTCAAATGAGCCGTTTGACAACAGGTTGTCTGGCCCAAAACCATAGTCACACACTGGAGATTCTAGTGGGATCAACTGGTTACCAAAATCAACATCGGTAACTTCTCCTGCAATATTTACCGTCACTTCTTGACATAGTTCAGGACTTGGGTATGTCTGAAGCCAACCTTCTTGTTGTACTTCACATACTGTATATGTTCCCGGCACTACATCAGTGAACCAGAACTCACCATTATCATTTGTAGCGGTAGTTTCAATCACACCATCTGAATCATGTAGTTCTATTGTCCAGTCTGAAAGCCCTGCTTCACTGTTGTCCCATGCACCGTCACCGTTTTGGTCATTCCATTTAGTTCCCGCTATAGAACCAAGGTCAGAACAGCTGTTAGCAATAAATGCTTCCAGATCTGCTTGGTCTGCAGGGTCTGATGGCCAGTTTACCCCTGGATGTTGCTGTGCATTCCCATAAATAAACGGTGGGATGATGTCATACACACCATCGTTTGCATGACCCTGCGCGAAGATCTGATGTGGACTGCGTGTCATGTAGTCAAATGGACCATCCGGACCATCGTGGTCATCAACGTGACAAAATGCAACGTCTGGATTCTGAGGTCCTGCCGTTTGTGCAACACGTGTATCAGAAACAGAGTGTTCATCCGCAACTGGAGCTGGTGGGAATATACACGATCCATCTTCTTCTGAGGCTAATGGATCGTAGTTGTCTGCAGCTGGATCGGTGCAGCCGGTACTGGTACCGGCACAACATCGAGAACACATGATCCGTCATCAATTGTTGCTCTTGGATCAAAGTTAGTTGCTCCTGCATCCATGCAGCCAGGTACATCCAGAGGAATTTGTTGAGCATTTGCAACAAAAAAATACACCGGTAGTGTACTCAAAATCATCGCAAAAGCTGCTAGTACAGCGATTGCTTGTGCTGTAACTTTGTTTGTTTGCGTAAAGATATTCATAATGTTTGGTCTTATAACCACGCTAAATACGCAGATACACTGACCCTCCCCCTGTCTTTGCATCAGCATTCACGTGAACTGTTAAGTATCCCACACGCAGCACTCGTAGAGCGCCATATGTACGTTTACTATACTCTGCTTATTTCACTTTTGCAAGTTTTGCCACATTTTTTTTGCAAACGCAAATTTTGAGTTGCGATATGATGAAAAAGCCCAAAAAGCTATGCTTTTGGGGCTTTTTCATCGTCACCATCCGCTCATCTAAAACTTCATTCGTTCCATAACTGCAAGTTCCCCACACTTCCCCTCTACAAAGGGCATTGGTATATCATTTCCATAGGTTTCTCGCTGTATGTCGAGTAACCGTTTGCGTGTCTCCATGTGCTCATACATACGAGCAACAAACTGTTTCCGATCCTCACGTATATCCATTGTGGACACATCTTTACCAAACATCCAGGGGAATACTCCACATGCATAGAAACGATACTGCGCTGCGTCAGTGGTCGTACCTAGTACGCGCACTTGGTACCCAGAAGAAAGAAGTTCTTTGTCACGATCACGAAGTTCAAGCGTTTCAATCTTCCACACCTGCCCCGCCTCATCCGTAAATACATACAACGTGTCAGTCTCGTCCATTGCGGAAAAAATGCCGACCAAACGCCCTTCCTTTGGCGCTTGCCACATGCGAATTTCTGCTTTTTCCATTGATTGATAATTCGGCATGCGCTTGCCAAACTGTGTGTCAATAAGTGAACCAATACCAAACACATGTAATACCAGACCCCCTACAACACTAAAGACAACGCTACTAATGACTACGTGATAGACCTGATAACGGTACCCCCGTTTTGTATGTCGTAGATTTACATACGCCAAAACGGTCATGACAACAAAGACAACAATCCATATATATGGCAACACCTCAACAAAAAATGACAGCGCCGTGTCATGGGTTGCTTCATACAAGGCAAAGCGTGCATGTCCTCCCACAAATATCATCACTGCTACAGAAAGAGCCCCAATCACCACGGTCAGCGCCCACAATGCCCAAATACCATACTCAGTGCACACAAAACGCCATTTACTACTCGGCACCACATGCTCACCCTCTATGCGCTTCAGTACTGAGGTGACAAGTTCTGTCCGTTTTGTTGTTGATACTGCTTTGTTTGCCCTTGCATTAAAAACAGAGGATGTCTGATGTCCACTCTCAACTGGGTTTTGTTGTCTGGTTTTTTCTTTTCTCATAAAATCTTTGATATCAAAACATAAGCGATTTGATCTCGGCTGGTTACACACGCAGATGTTCAGTATTTAAAATCTTTCGCAAACGTTGCTTTCCTCGATGAATCAAGGTTCCAACGGACCCTATAGGTATTTTTAGAACATCTGATATTTCTTCATACTCCATATGCTCAAAAAATCGAAGAATCAACACGTCACGATACTTCTCCTCAAGTTGCTCAAGTGCTTCTTGCACACGTTGTGCATTAAGCTCTTTGTCATAGAGTTCCTCAGCACCATCACCGCTGGCCATCTCCCGAAACACGCGATCATCTCCTTCGTCGATAAGATGTCCTTCAGGGCGTACGTTTTTCTTACGATATAACGAAATTGCTTCGTTGTGTGCAATACGATACACCCATGATGAAAAGGAAAACGTAGCATCAAACGCATGTAAATTTCGATACACTTTGATAAAAACTTCCTGTAATACATCCTGCCGGTCTTCTCGGCTACGAACACCAAGTCGCTGCATGTACCGTGAAAGCTTTTCTTCGTAACGCATCACAATGTGCCCAAAGAAAACTTGGTCATCCAATGTCTTCTCAATGATTTCTGCATCTGTCATGTCGTGCACATTTTCCTGCATTACCATATCCTACCGTAGTTTATGCACAACCGCATGGAAGTTGTGGTTTATATGAGCTACGTTAGAATATACGTATGAATGGTATCAATATTTCAAAACTCATTGTTTTTTCTTTTTTATTCCTCTTCCTCAGTCCGGTGGTATATGCAGACGGGACCGCAACTGCTATAACCGATCAGGCAGGTTTTTACACAGTCTCATACAGCTTCACTACTGAAGACTACGCACTACAGGTTCCTCAGTTCACACAACGATCAGATGAAACTGAAAATTCCTCAGAAGTCGGCTACACATTCACGAGCACCGAAGGTGGTGACACCACAGCAGGAAAATCCGCAGGCGTGGTTTTTAGTGATCTTCAAAGTAACAATGGTTCATACTATGTACCGCCATACACCACTGCTTCATTTACGCTATTTGTGATTCTCAAACTCAACGAAAATGATCCGAAAGCAAAGTATGGTCTGCAGGTAACCAACCTGCCATTTACGGTCATTCGCGACGGAAACAAAAGTGCACAAAAGCTCGAAACACTCGCTTCCTACAAAACCAAGCAAATCGGCCTCAATAAATAACAAAATCCCACAGGAAAGACCTGTGGGATTTTATTATGACACTTTCCCTAGGCAGCCCTAGGGAGAATTAACGGCTCGGACTTTTTATTTACTTTTCTGTGAAATTTCGCTATATTGCACTTAGAAGCAGGATAGGAGATATTTTTAATTACTATCACACATCAACACGGTATGCACCTTGAAATACGCAACTTATCCTGCGTTGACAAGGGTCGCGTATTTGTCCACCCTCTTGAAACTGATGACTGGTACTTAGCAACAGGTCCAAACTTTGTTAAAGAAGTGGAGCACATCACCACACTAGAAGACGTTGTACAAATCGATTTTCAAAATGAAAAAGTTTATATTTATAGACCAAAAAAGCATACATAGTGCTTTTTTAAATCCCACAGGAAAGACCTGTGGGATTTTATTATGACACTTTCCCTAGGCAGCCCTAGGAAAATTTGAGTTAGCAGTGTGAGCCTGCTACATGACCCGTAGTCCAACAAAGCTGAAGTGAGAATCCTCCCGAAGGACGATTAATATTCAAAACGTCCCCTGTAAAGTGCAGGTTTGTAAGTTTCTTTGACGCCATGGTCTTTGTATCTACCTCAGAGAGATCAACACCTCCGTCAGAGATCACCGCCCAATCAAGGCCCATAGTGCCAAAAACGGTCATTGGCATAGCCTTCAAGCGATCCACCAAGTCATTACGGTCTTCCTTGGTGACACTATGTACACGAGTTGCAAGCAATTCCTCGTCACACTGTGCAGCCACTGCGCTATCCATACCTGCAGGCACGAACTCTTTGAGCACATTGCGCAACTCCTTGTTTTTATGAAGATTAAACACCTCAAGTACTCGGTTACGCAGTGTCCCTACTTCCGTATCAGGATACATATCAATCGTCGCGTGAACCTGGCCCTTTGCAAGGAGTTTCTTCACCTCATGTGCAGCATTGAGAATAAGTGGCCCTGAAAGCCCAAAGTGTGTAAAGAGAATCTTCCCCGTTCGTGAAAACTTCGTTTCTTTAGAGTACTTGTGGTCCCAGAATGTAATTTTCATAAACGAAAGCGTTACTCCTGAGATGTCCTTCACCCATTGATCCTCAACCTTCAGTGGCACAATGTTTGGGTTTGGTTCGTGTACCGTGTGCCCATACTGCTTTAGGAGCTCAACACTTTCGCTAGTGGCACCCGTTTCTGCCGCACGTGCAGAGCCTCCGGTAGCAAGAATGAATGAATCAGCTGAGAAAGACTCGTCGGTAGTTTTGATACCAAGCACTTTTTTCTCTTCTTCGTCTACCACAAACTCTTTAAGTCGTGTTCCAAGCTTGAGTGTCACCCCATTCTTCGTCACGAAAGAACGCATCGCTTGCGTGACGTCTTCAGCTTTTTGCGACTCTGGAAATGCTCGCTTACGTGCCTCAACCACAATCGGCACACCGCGCTTTTCAAAGAAATCCCATGAGTCCTGCATGGAGTGTTGTGAAAATGGTGAATAAAGGTACTTTGCAGCATCACCATAGTTTTCAATCAGTTTCTTCGTGTCAGTTTCAGCATTGAGAATATTGCATCGGCCACCACCAGTCACCGACAGCTTCTTACCAAGCTGTTTATTTTTCTCGACAAGCAAAACGCGCTTACCGCGCTGGGCGGCGACGCCTGCTGCCATCATCCCTGACGGACCACCTCCAATGACAATAACGTCATAATGGCGACCTAATGACTCTCGATCGGTTGACATAGAACGCGAATAATAGCATAATTGCGCTCTAAATCAAGGACACATCACACTCCTCCCATTTACAGGGGACATCGGATGTCCCCTGTAAATGTTTAGATTCATTAAATACCATGGAATATCCAATACGCATCAATAAGTACGTCGCTTTACAAGGCTGGGCATCACGACGTGAAGCAGATACCCTCATCGAGAAGGGGGCAATTTTGATAAATGGCAAGAAAGCGCAGATGGGTCAGAAAGTGGACAAAGACGACGTTGTTGAGCTCGCTGGTGCAACCAAAGAAAAGAAATACCTCGCATACTACAAAGGCCGTGGGATCATCACCCACTCTCCTGCCGAAGGTGAGACTGACATCGAAATGCGCCTAAAGAAAGACTACGGTATTACCGACGTACACCCGGTTGGTCGCCTTGATAAAGACTCTGAAGGACTCATCATCCTCTCAAATGATGGACGTATCACTGGGCCACTGTTGGACCCTGATGCCAACCATGAAAAAGAATACGAGGTCTTGGTAGATAAAAACGTAACCGGCATCCTTACCAACAACTTTGCAAAAGGAGTAGATATTGAAGGATACATGACCAAACCAGCAAAAGCAGTAAAGTCAGAAAAAAATGCACGGAAGTTCACCCTTATCCTCACTGAAGGAAAGAAACATCAGATTCGTCGCATGTGTGCCGCCTGCGGCTACCAGGTGCAGAGCCTGAAGCGTAACCGTGTGATGAATGTAGAGCTTGGGGAACTCAAACCAAACCAGTTCCGAAAGATCACAGGACCAGAACTCGCAGCATTCATGAAAGAACTTGGGATAAAGAAATAAAAACTAAACCACCCTCGCCTAAAGGCGAGGGGTTTTGTATGTGGCACATGACTGCGGACTAAAGTCCTGAAGTGAGAAGTGGTATATCTAGTGACACAGCATGTGTCTTTAGATATAAACTAAAACATACTTTGCAGTAATGCTACTAACCAAATGACCACTCGTGGTACAGCGACTAACTACTTAAAAGGATCGCCTGAAGGCGAGGGCTTTGCTCCCAAAGATCGATAGTAAAAACCTTTCGGTTAACCGAAAGGTTTTTATTGTACTACTTGACTAAACCAACAGAAAAACGCGCGACTTTATCGCGCGTTTTGTTACGAATGTACAGTTTTACGTGATTTACTCCAGAACCGATCGCCGGGAGGAAGTGACTGACATGCAAGCAAATAGACGACAACAGTAACCCCAATTCCTGATGACAATTTCCATAACTCGCCAGACACAAAAGTGTTTTGCAGTCCCAAAAATAGCGAGAAAATGAACAGGAGTCGAAAAATTCTATAGATATCCATTTCGCGCAATGGGTTTTTGAATTTACGATTCTTAGTTAGCGATTCAACAAGCATACTTTGCACCAAGACCAACAACACCAAAATGTTAGTCATGATAAAGCCAAAAAGGCTACTGCCCCCAGGGTCGGAAGTAAACAAAACCCACTCCATGGCCGCTGTATAACCAAAACATAGCAGCGCGACAATCCGTGCCTGCACCGTATGTTGCATGTGTGTATAGTACTCTATTGTCTCCGAAATCTTCTGAAATCCGATTGGATTATCAAACAGAAAATCATCAATTTTTTTCAACATTTCTACACTCTATTAATTCCACAATCTATTAGGACACTCAGTTAAAATTGAGTGTTATGAACAAAGGAGACGTAACCAAAGCGGAACGCTTGGAAATCAAGATATTGTTAAACAAAGACTATTCAATGCGTGCAATAGCAAAAGCGATGGAACGCAGTCCCAACACTATCTCGTACGAGATTAAGACAAACAGCGTGAACGGTGAGTATGACCCACACAAAGCACACCTAAAGGCACAAACAAGGAAGAAGTACCGTCGTTTTCAATATTCCAAGATAGAAAAACATCCAGAGATAAAACAAATCATCATAGAAAAGCTTAAGAAACACTGGAATCCAGACGAAATAGCTGGTTGGTTAAAAGATAACCAACCAAAGCTATATGTCTCTAAGTCATCTATATACAACTGGTTGCATACCGGTCGTGGTGATCGATACTGTGATCTGCTATACAGCCAACGTCATTACGTGAAGAAACACAAACAGAAAATAAAGCGGGTACTCATACCAGAGCGTGTGAGTATAGAAAACAGACCGCAAGGGGCAACCAATCGCTCCCGGTATGGTCATTATGAAGCAGATACTGTTGTATCTTGCAGGAATGGTTCTGGAGCTATTCTCGTACTCATAGAGCGAAAGAGTCGACAGGTCCACCTCTGGAAGCTAGAGAATCTCAAGCCACGTGGTGTATCAAACAAACTCCACGATATCCGTCACAACATCAAGATACAAAGCATCACTTTTGATAACGGGATTGAGAATATCTATCACCAAGACATTGGAGTATCAACATACTTCTGTGATCCCTATAGTTCCTGGCAAAAAGGTACCGTTGAGAACGTGAACAAGATGATTAGGCGGTATATTCCCAAGGGGACTGACCTTGTCACCATCACTCAGGGTGATTTGGATGAGATTGTTGCTATTATAAATAAAAAGCCGAGAAAGATTCTCGGATACAAAAGCTCGGAGGAGGTATTTAGACGAGCTGGATTATTAAAAGAGAGTGTCCTAATTGAGGCCTGAATTAAGGCTCCTTTTCCATAAGGTAAAATACCACACAAACTATATTTGGCAAAAGCGCCTGGAAAAAACAAAAAACTCCCTAAGGGGAGTTTTTTGTTTTTTATTTCGGTCGCTTTCGGTCGCTTTCCTTCAAGTGTTGCTTGCGCAGTCGGATTGATTCAGGACACACTTCAAGATACTCATCCTCATGCATGATCTCAAGTCCCATTTCAATCGTAAGTGCCCTGTGTGGCGTAAGCGTGATCGCTTCGTCACTACTTGAAGAGCGAACGTTAGTGAGATTCTTTCCTTTTGTTGGATTTGCAATCATCTCTTCACCCTTTGAGGTGTTTCCAATCACCATACCTTCATACACTTCTGCACCGGCGCCGATATAGAGCTCACCACGGTCTTGCAGACCAAACAGTGCAAAGCCTAATGCTTTACCTTGTGCCATAGACGTCATTGAACCAACTTTACGTTTCTTGATCTCTCCTGCATACGGACGGAACTCAAGGAAACGTGACGCAAGAATACCCTCACCGCGTGTATCCACCACAAACTGGTTTTTGTATCCAAGCAGACCTCGTGTCGGACCTTCAAACAGCAGTCGTACCTGGTTCTCGTGTGGCACCATGTTTTGCATAATAAACCCACGGTTACTCAAACGTTCAATCACTGACCCCTGGTACTCACTTGGCACGTCGATCGTCACCTCTTCAAACGGTTCAGACTTCACGCCGTCGATTTCTTTAATAATCACCTGTGGCTGTGACACAGAGAGCTCATAGCCTTCTCGGCGCATATTCTCAAGCAGTACTGCAATATGCATTTCTCCACGACCTTTCACGTCGTATGCATCACCTGAAGCTGATTCAACCTGGAGTCCCACGTTGATCTCAAGCTCTTTTTCAAGACGCTCACCAATCTGACGACTCGTTACATACTTCCCCTCACGCCCCGCAAACGGAGAGCTGTTTACCAAAAACTGCATGGCAACCGTTGGTTCATCCACTGAGATAGCTGGCAAGAGCTCAGCATCTTCAGAATCAGTAATTGTCTCACCGATGTTGATGTCTTCAAGACCTGCAATGAGCACAATGTCTCCTGCAAACGCTTCATCAAGCTCTACTTGCTGCACACCTTTGTACCCTGACATCTTCACGATCTTTCCTTTCTTGATACCGTCTTCTGACTTCACGAGAATCTGCTGCCCTTTTGCAACTTTTCCATCATAAATACGCGCCACTGCAAGACGCCCCAGGAAATTGTCGTACCCGAGGTTAAATACCTGTGCACGCAGTGCATCACCTTCGTTGTACCCCTTAGCAGCCGGCACGGTTTCGAGAATACAGTCAAGCACTGGAGAAAGGTCGGTAAGCTCATCGTCCATGTTGCGCTTAGCAACTCCATCGCGACCAATGGCGTACACCACTTCGAAGTCTGACTGCTCATCGTCAGCACCAAGCTCCAAGAAGAGCTCAAGTACCTGCTCCTCACAGCGATCAGGATCAGCCGCTGGCTTATCGATCTTATTAATGATCACAATAGGCTTCAGACCTAATTCGAGAGACTTTTTCAAAACAAAACGAGTCTGTGGCATTGGACCTTCTTGTGCGTCCACCACCAAAAGCACCGAGTCGATAGAACGAAGCACACGCTCCACTTCAGATCCAAAGTCGGCGTGACCAGGAGTATCGACGATATTGATCTTCGTATCTTTGTACGTTACTGAAGTATTCTTCGCATAAATGGTAATACCGCGCTCTTGCTCGATAGCGTTATTGTCCATTGATGCGTCACCCTCTCGGTCACCGGTATATTCCATAAGGCCATCGGTCAAAGTAGTCTTCCCGTGGTCCACGTGTGCGATAATCGCAATGTTTCTAATATCCTGACTCATAATGTCTATTGTAGTTAGTACAGGGGACATCGGATGTCCCCTGTACGTTGTTATTTTGTTTGTTTTGAAATAAAAATGCCGCACAAGTCGTGCGACTTCTAATACGGCACTAGAATACCATGTAAAAAGCTAATGTCTAGCTCACTTTATCAGCGCATCTTTCTCAGCTCGTGAAAATTGCTTAATTTCCCATTCGCGTTTTCCTGCTGCGCTACGATCAGCGCACGTCTCTTGATACACTAGCTTAACCGGCCTACGTGCGCGCGTACACTTCGCGCCCTTCCCTTTTATCTCACCGTTGTGCTCCTTCACGCGACGTGCTACATCAGTAGTAATACCCGTATACAACGTATCGTCAGCACAACGCAGCATATAGACAAACCACTTACTCATACCTTCTTTATCAAACATAAACCGGCGACTCACAGAAAATCAATAAACGGCACATCGAAATACACGCCCGAGAACGCCCAGTATGCATAGTACGCAAATACACATGCAGCAATAACGATAATAAGTATCTTAAACATGTTTCTTTTGTTTACGCCAATACCAAAAACCAAGTATTAAAAGAAGTGGAATATATATACGCCATTGAAACAAAAGACTGAGCCATCCTGTATCAAACACGGAGCGAGCCATAAATAACTCTTTGTATGACCCACGAGCACCACCGTTGATACGAAGCTGATATGGCGATACATTCTCTGGTGCACTTACCTCAATTTTATACACACCAGTTTCTAATTCTGCGGTAAGTACCGTGCTTTCTTGCAACGGCAATCCTACATCCCCTCGCTTCATCTTTGTCCATGTTGTGGATTCAGCACGCGTACGACCAATTTCGGAGACTCCACGACGTTCTTCTTTTACTAAAATGAGCGAAAGATCAGGCGTATCTTCTTGCACCAATTTCTCTGTGAATTCCTGCGCTGTCGACGCTTCATTGTCTGGTACCTCTCGCACTACATTTACCTGTGGTACACCGGCGACTTGTGCACTAAACAACACTGTTTCTCCTTCGGGGACGCGGAATTGATATGTGTGCGGAAAGTTATTCAGACGACCATAGTAGGTTTCACTTTCTGATGCATTATCAATATCAAGTAAGATAAAGGAATTGTCTGGTTCGCTTAACACCGACGCAAACACGATCCCTCCGGAGAAGAAAAAATAAACCAAAACAATCAGAATGTATTTCATACCCTAATAATACCAAAAGCGCGCCATGTTGACGCGCTTTGTATGGGATTGCTTACTGTACTTTCAAGTTCTATTGGGCATGGCGCGCGCCACGACCATTCCGATGATCTGCACTTTCATCATTTTCCTTGTGCATACCAGCATGGCCTTTCATGCGACCTTCTTTAGGTTCAAAGCCAAGGTCGTTCATGATCGCTTGAGCAGCTTCTTTATCTCCCTCTGCGCGAAGTTCGTGCGCTTGCACAAACCGCTTAAAGTCATCTTCTGAAGTGACAATGTCCGCCACCGGAGACCCTTCTACTGCTTCTATAAATGCAGCATAGTCTCGTGCTTCTACAGCGTCGTCAATTACTGAACGCATTTCTTGTTGATGCTCATGCATCGCATCACGTATCGAATGCATGGTTTCCATGTCGATACCAGCTCCCATAATGAGCTCTCGCGCCGCTTCTTTATCTCCCTCCATTCGAAGTTCATGAGCTCGTTCAAATGCTGCTACTTGATCGGTATTGAGACCAGCTTTCACTAACACTTCGCTGTTAAATGCACTTGCACCGGTTACCGTTACTGCGAATGCTGCAATAGGAATCAGCAGTGCTTTTGTTGTTTTGTTCATGGATAATATTCAGTTACGTAGCTTGTTACGTAACAAGCTACGTAACTGTAAGTTAATAGTGACTAATTTCAGAGTGTTTGTTCGAACAATATTCTCTTTCCAAGTGAAGCATCAGTCATGTCCCTTCTTGCAAAGTCTTTCATGAGGGCAAGCTGCCTGCTTCATCAACTACTACGCATAGGGGAAACTCCTATTTCAGTCATTTGCGCGCATCACGTTTTTCATCATACTGAAACAAGTTGTCAAGAGCATCTTGTGCGGCACCAGTCATACCGCGCTCGAGAATATAGGGCAAATCACTTGTGGTGGTAGCAAACTGTCCCCAAAGTGGACGTAGCGCGCGTTCGAGCGTAGAGTTATAAAATGCAGTACCGCAGGTATCGAGTTCAAACTGCTCCCCTTCGAGTATGACATTGTACCGATAGTCAACCCCGTCTACATACGAATCACACGAGCGCTGTGTCTCTTGTGCAAGTGCACTAAAGTTCGTTTCCATCAGCAAATCGGCCAACTGAGCAAAGCGCTCCCGATCCATCTTTCCGGTCATCACTTCATCTTCTCCATCGAGTCGTTGCGCTTGCTTGGTGTATGTGTACCGCCGATTGTTCTCAAGTTCAAACTGAGGACAGCTGCCCGTCCTCTGGCACCCACCATATGTTTGTCCTTGTATGCGGAGTGCAATTTCTGAAGGGTCTTCAAAACCATCATCGTTGTACTGGGGTGCAAAAACGGTCACATAAAGATACGCCCCAGAAAACACACCTACAATAAAGGTGAAGCCGAGTGTAAGCCAAGTCTTTGTATCCATAAGATTACGTACAGTATACCAAGTTTTCTTTTACGCAAGCACAAGGATGCTGTATTATGTCGTCCATCGGTGAGGTGGCAGAGTGGTCGAATGCGCTGCCTTGGAAAGGCAGTGTACGTTTATGCGTACCGTGGGTTCGAATCCCGCCCTCACCGCCAAGTCGAGCTAGCACGAGACGCGTCGTTATGACGCAAGTCGTGCTAGCTCGAATTCGTTATAGAAAAAAGTGACAAAAGTTACACATATTTGAGTGTGTCACAAAGTGACAGCGCTGTGTCACTTTTTACTTCACAGACAAATCAAATAGCTTTTTAGTAATCCATACACACCTACCAGTCTTCACAATAACAATTGTACAGACACCGATAAAGATACCTAGTTCAAACTTAGCTGGAATTTGAATATTAAGTAAATTAATTGAGATGAGTGTGACGACACTGAGTGAAATCCAAACAATAGCACTGACGATAATATCCATAACTGTGGCAAAAGACTCAGTTTTCTTAAAATACTGCAACTTCTCGCTGTCATTGAATGAAAAAATAATGGCCATGAATGCCATAATCAAACCAAGTAGGCCGATCAACGATTCAATCATTGTCTGCACCAAATCAGTGCTCAATTCAGTAAAAAGTTTAAAGTGGAGTAAAAGCCAGGTAATCAGTGTTGAAGCCGCAAAGGCAACTACTGTATCAATTGGCTGAAAAAACTTTCTGAAAAAATAACGAATCATATTATTCACCTACAAGAGCCAACAAATCACTGTGCTTCTTTTTATAAGCCGATTTAATGTTTTTAAACATATCTTCCGGATCTACTCCACGAGCGCTATTCAGTTTGGTGGTACGCACTTCATACACCATTTTGTCTTTCAACAAGTCGAATTCAGTGACCTTGCTGGTCTGAGAGTCCCACGCTTTGATGTTAAACCGATCAAACTGTTCTCCAGGATAGTTTTGCTTCGCATACGCTTTTAGACGATTTAAAAACGACTTCCGTTCCTTGCCTTTCAAAATAGGATTTCGGCCTCGTTTCTTTGGTCGTAGCACTAACTCAATTTCCTCTAGGTCACCAAACGCAGCCGCTGTTTTAAGAGATGAGAAGATAGTATCATCAAAGTTTTTGATGCTATCAATATGGTTCTTATGTACCATCATGGAGATTGAAGTAATGTCACCCATTCGATTAATCTGACGTACAGCATCTTTGCTAAATAGTGCGGTAAAGGTGAGGAATAGAGGATTTTTCACACCAACATTATTCATTTTTTCATTTAGGTACTTATTGAGCGTACCAATGCGAGGTCCATAAAAGTTATACTCCATAGCAAGGATGTCTTTTTCTGGAAAATACACAAAGTGGGTTGTTGTAACCAAACCTTCCTTTTTACCAAGCTTCAACGGACGCACCACTGTGTCGTCTGTAGAAGCGACTGACGGAAAATCATTAGCTCGCCACTCATAAAGGCTGCCGTGTACTACTTCTTTACCAACATCTTTTAAGCTGCAAAAAATTTTCTTATTTTCTTCTGGCTCCCAAAAAACCTCGTCACCTGCCAAGGCGGCAATTTGTGTGAACACATCTTTAAAACCGCCGTTCATAACGGCGGTTTGGTAGAAATACACCTGTCTGGTAACCGTGTCCATTACGCTAACAATAGAACTATTGATAGTTTTGTCAACTTCCAAGGCCAAGAAAAAACGTTGTATTATTAAACATAATGTATTTATTTGATCTAGACCTCAATCCAATCTCCAAGCCAAAGTCTGGTAAGTACACCATACTGGAAATTACCGATCTTCAATTTCATGGTAACCATAAACGACCAACTGAAAATCAAGGTAAGAAGATAGTAAAAGCGATGCAAAAACTGAAACCAGTTCGTACCTTTCATAAGCTAGAAGACATTGAACAAAAAGATGAAGATACTCTAACCACCAAATCAAATATACTCGGATTCTTATTTAGTGATCCGTACTTCAGTGACTATGTAAAGAAAGAACAAGCTAAAGGCGTGACAGTGATACTTGGATTACCAGAAGGTGGTATTCCTACCTTTCTTGCTAAAGATGCTGAAGAATTTATGAAAGGAATCAAAGGTGAACGTAAATCTAGACACATTGAAAGGAATAATGATGTATAATAGATAGTAACAATCGTATAGATTGCTTGTGTAGTAGAAAGCAAGTAGTGTATCGTCTCGCGACCATGCCTATTTCGCACAAGAGATAAGAAGCCAAGTGCTACTTATTTCGTGTGTGGACGTAGGCTTTTTCTATATCCATACATTTTATTTAAGTAAGGACTAAATAAAATGAAGAAACTACAATGGCGTACCGAAGTGCGCGCCGTGGATGAACTCATCCCCCAAGCGATTAACCCTCGCACAATTACCGACAAGCAAATGTCGGACTTGAAGAAAAGTCTTAAAAAGTTCGGTCTGGCTGAGATACCAGCCATTGATGCAGATGGCTCAATCCTTGCAGGCCACCAACGTGTGAAAGCTCTCAAATTACTTGGTAAAGGATCTGAAAAAATAGACGTTCGTATTCCTAATCGGAAGCTGACCAAAGCTGAAGCTAACCAATACCTTATCTCGTCTAATAAGCTGGGCGGAGATTGGGACCTTGAAGCACTAAAGAGCTTTGATTTAGATCTTCTCACTGACTCGGGTTTTGACGACCTTGAACTAGCTGATTTCTGGGACAGAGACCTTACCACTGAAGACGATGAATTCGACGAGGAGAAAGCAGTCGAAGGAGCGAAGACTACGGATATTGAGCTTGGTGACCTTCTTATACTCGGCAAGCACAAGCTGCTTTGCTCAGATTGTACTGATAGTGACGCTTTAAAAGCCCTCTTTGGTGACGAGCGCACCAGCATGATCTATAGCGACCCGCCATTCAATACAAAATTGGATTACGACAAGGGCGTTGGGCTACGTGCCAACTACGGAGGAGATGTTGACGATGATAAAAGTCCCGAACAATACAAAGCTTTTGTGAGACAAACACTCGAAGCAGCTTTATCTGTAGCTACCAAAAACACACATTTGTTCTATTGGGCAGATGAAGCTTGGGTCTGGGTAACACAAATACTCTACAACGAGCTTGGTATCAAGAATCGTCGTTTGAACATTTGGTTGAAGAACAATGCTTCACCCACACCCAACGTAGCCTTCAACAAAGTTACGGAAATGTGTATTTACGGCACACTTGGTTCTCCTTACCTCTCCAAACAAGTACTTGATGCTACTGGTGTGATGAATAAGGAGTTAGGTACTGGTAACCAACTACTAGAAGACCTCAGCAACGTCTGGTCTGCCAAACGTCTCAGTGCGTCTCAATATCAACATCCGACCTCAAAACCGCCGTCACTCCATGAGAAAGCTATTAAGCGTTGCACTGAACCAAACGACATCATTCTTGATTCATTTGCTGGCTCTGGTAGCACCTTGATTGCAGCTGAATCACTAAATCGTCGAGTGTATACCATTGAGCAAAACCCAATCTTTTGTGAAGTGGTACGACGACGGTACGAGAAACTCACTGGTAACAAAGTAGAGATAATCAAAGGCTTCTATGAAAAAGGATAGTCATGCCCCGAGGTTCTTAGACGAACTTCGCAAAGTACCAATTGTACAAGTAGCTTGTGAGAAATCAGGAATTTCGCGCAACACGGTTTATCGTTGGCTTAGAGAAGATAAAGAGTTTGCCAAAGAGTACGCTGAAGCTGAGGCGGCTGGTGTGGAGTTCGTAAATGACATGAGTGAAAGTCAGCTCCTGCAACTGATTAAAGATAGAAAATTCTCAGCTATTCGATTATGGCTCACCAGTAATCACAAACGCTTTGCAACTAAGTCACTCAAATCACAGAGTGAGAAAAATACAGAATTATCTGACGACCAAAAAGACACTATTAAACAGGCACTGCAATATGCCAACTTAATCAAACCTGATCATGAATAACTTACCTCCAGAACTGCTAGAGCGGATTATCTCTGACCCGTTGGTGCGACGAGAAGTGACTGCTAGAAGTCATGGATACTTTATGCCTGTGTACTTTAGTGACTACCTCAAACACCCGAGTGCAAAGTTTCATTCTGAAATGATTGAAATCACTGAACGAACTGATTTGAAGCTGGGTGTAGTCGTGGCGTTTCGTGGCTCGGCCAAATCTACTATCTTTTCACTGTCGTATCCGATTTGGTCGATACTTGGTGTACAGCAAAAGAAGTTTGTATTACTCATCTCACGTACTCAAACCCAAGCCAGACAGCTCCTGCAAAACATCAAAGCTGAATTGGAACGCAATGAGTTATTGCAACAAGACCTCGGTCCATTTGAAGAACCACAAGACGAATGGCGAGCGTCATCAATCGTACTGTCTAAATATGATGCTCGTATCACTGTTCTGTCTGCTGACCAAAGTATGCGTGGACTGAGACATAAGAGTCATCGTCCTGATCTCATTATTTGCGACGACATTGAAGACATCAGCTCTACCAAAACCCAAGAAGGTCGAGATAAGACGTTCAATTGGTTCACTGGTGAAATCATCCCTTCTGGTGACCTTGGTACTAAAGTCATCTTAGTTGGTAACTTAGTGCATGATGACTCACTTATCATGCGTCTTAAAGAAAAGATTGAGTTTGGAGAAGTGAGTGCTGTATTCAAAGCATTTCCGCTTATCGACAAGTACGGTGAATGTTTGTGGCAAGAGAAGTTTGCTACACCCGAGTCTCTGGCTGAACTCAAGAAAGAGGTCATGAGTGCTAAAGCATGGGAACGTGAATACTTGCTTCGTATGATTCCTGATGAGGGTCAGATTATTGATGCCCTTTGGATACGTCATTATCACGATATTCCAGACGATATGCACCAGTTAGGTATCTATGTTGGAGTGGATCTCGCTATCTCTAAAAATACCCACGCTGATTACACAACCATGGTCCCAATCTTGGTGTGTGAGAAGGACAGGAAATTGTACCTGTATGTTCTGCCTGAAATTGTCTGCAAACGACTGAGTTTTCCCGAAACCTGTATGGAGATAAAACTACTCGAATACAAATTGCGCTCTGAGTACTTGCTAGCCCCACTATTCTTTATTGAGAACGTTGCCTATCAAGAAGCTATTGTGCAACAGCTCAAAGAAGAAGACGTAAATGTTGAAGGGGTCAGGCCACAGGGAGATAAACGTGAACGACTCAGCCTAACTGCCACACCCCTCAGTGCCGGACAAATATTCTTTCCGTTTGGTGAGTCTAATGAGCTTGAACAGGAACTCATCAACTTCGGTGTTGAGAAGCATGATGATTTAGCTGATGCTTTCTCACTAGCAGTGCTTGAAGTATTAGTGAATCGCAAGCCGAAGAAGAAAGGAATTTTATTCGGCTAAGCCTTCATCAAGTGTACTTATGGCTTCCTCAAAGTTTTCACTCACATAGACTGCTTCACCATCAAATATGAGGCGATCGAGCGTCCAGTTACTTTGAGTGGCCCAGTCTCCTCCGTTATAAGTTAAGGTAACTGTCCAGTTACTTCGCACGTTAGCGCCAAATCCATTTTCTGAATCAACGTATGAGGTGACGGTGTAGGTATCTTCATCATTCTGAATCTGAGCAGTTGCGCCAAGTGGAAAATCAGCGGTCGCTGGGGCTTTTAGTATTTCTTCTACAAAACTTTGGGAAATAATATAGCGTTGCGAATCAGTTACTTCTGCCTCAGTAGTTTCTTCAGACTGTATAGATGTAGTTGGGTTTGTTTCGTTGCCGTTGAATAGCCAGCTGAGAAAGAATATAAAAACTACAATTCCAATAATTTGACCCTTGGTCACTTTCTTCTTTTCTTTTGTCTCCATAATTTCGCGTGGGGTTTTAGTTATAAAAATCTTGAGGAACACAAATGGCCACACAAGACCGACGACAGCGACCTTTCGGAAGCTATCCCACATCCTTTCGGATATGAACCCACGCGAGTAAGTGCCGGCTTATGTGGCCGTTTCTACTCGCGTGGGATTTTATCACCATGCCAGAATATAGTTCTGGGTTAGGTGTTGTGATGAACATAATAGCAGAAAACTACTATTACTGGGATTGTATCGCTGATTGAGGTGTTTGCTAAGCGAGTATGCGACGTTCTACTTAGCCTGCATAGCTATGCACCTCGGGCGTTTCTGTCATTAATATAGATATGGAAACGCAACAGACATCAGCCCGCATGAGCCATTCAGTCACACCGCCAGCAGTGGCGGTGCGCTATGTTTTATACGCACGTAAAAGTACCGAACAAGATGAGCGCCAAGCCCTTTCAATTGAATCGCAAGTGAACGAAATGATGCAGATGGCTGAGAAAGAGGGTTTGGATATTGTTGAAGTTAGGCGTGAAGCGCATTCAGCCAAAGCCTCAGGACAACGTCCAGTATATCGAGAAATACTAGAAGATATACGCCGCGAAAAGTTCAACGGTATTATCGTTTGGCATCCTGACCGTTTAAGTCGTAACGCTGGTGATTTAGGTGAGCTAGTTGATCTCATGGATCAAAAGCTGCTAGTTGAGATACGAACTAACGGACAAGCCTTCACTAATAATCCGAGTGAAAAATTTCTCCTCATGATTTTATGTTCTCAGGCAAAGCTTGAAAACGATAACAAGAGTATCAACGTCAAACGTGGTTTGAAAGCTCGAGTTGAGATGGGACTGTGGCCTGCTCCAGCACCATGTGGCTACGTCAAAGAAAAGCGTATGGATAGAAAGTGCGAGACGTTAATTGATCCTGAGCGAGCACCAATCATCAAAAAGATGTTTGAGAAAGTAGCCTATGAAAAATGGAGTGGTCGCAAAGTATACAACTGGCTACGGTTCGAACTTAACTTCACTGCCTTGCCAAGCAAGAAGCCACTAAGTCTCGGCAACATCTACCGACTCCTCGAAAACCACTTTTACTACGGTATCTTTGAGTATCCACGTAATAGTGGTAACTGGTACCAAGGTAAACATGAACCAATCATCACCAAAGAACTATTTGATTTAGTACAAGAGCAACTTAAGGGTAACGAACTAAAAACCCGTCAGGAAAAAGAGTTTGCCTTCACGAAGCTTATGACCTGCGGACTGTGCGGCTCTGGTATTAGTGCTGATGAGAAATATAAGAAACTCAAGAACGGAAAGATTAATACTCACATCTACTACGGTTGCACTAAAGCGAGAGACAAACACTGCAAGTGTGGCTATATCAATGAGACTGATCTCATCGAGCAACTACAAGCACTCATTAATACGGTTGAATTAAGTGAGACGAGCGTCCTGAAGAAAGTGCGGGAGGAAGTGGCGAGGTACAAAAAGTTTAGTAAGTCGCTGTTGGGTGAAAGTTCAAAGATGGCTGTGAAAGATATTGATGTAAAAGACTATGTGAAGTTTTTACTTGTACACGGAAAAGACCACGAAAAACGAGAAATTTTAAGTTGTTTTAGTAGTACGCTCACTTTAGCAAATAAGAAAGTGCAGTTAAGTAAGTAGTTCTTATTCGTACCGTAACGCCTCAATCGGACTCTTCTTTGATGCCTGATTAGCCGGATAAATACCAAAGATAAGACCTACTGTTGCCGATACGCCAACACCAAGCAGTGCCCCCAACACAGGGAAACTAAATGACCAGCCCTCTGCGACTGTTTGTGCCAAAACGATTGATACTCCAAGTGAAATCAGTGCACCAATGACTGTGCCGATGATACCTCCAATACTTGTAAGAATGATTGCTTCTGTTAAAAACTGAGTGAGAATGTCTTTACTCCGTGCTCCCAGTGCTTTACGCAACCCAATCTCTTTCGTTCGTTCAGAGACTGACACCAACATGATATTCATAATGCCAATTCCACCAACAACGAGTGAAATGGATACTACCGCTACTAAGAAAGCCGTGAAGACATTTACAATAGTGTTTATCTGCTCAATGACCGTCTCTTGAGTATTCACTTGGAAGTCATCTGCTTCACCGAAACCGATTTCGTGAGTCTCACGTAACGTCAGGGTAATGTCGTACGCCATTTTTGGCACATTAGCTGGGTCGTCTGCTATCAAGTGTACTTCGTTATAAAAATCATTTCCTGTGATGTAAGTTTGAGCACTGGTGTGCGGAAGCATTACCAACTTACCCAAATCAAAACCTGCAATATTTCCAGCGTCCTCGAATACGCCTACAATCTTGAACTTACGTTCACCAATCTGGATTTGTTCACCAACTGCTCGTCCGTTACCAAAGAGATCATTCTTCACATCCGCCCCAATCATGACCACACGGGCCCTTTGTTCAATATCATCATCAGTATAGAACTGCCCGTCTTCAACGCCAAAATCAAGCATGGTGGCCATATGGAGAGCCGAGCCACCCATGATAGTGGTTCGAAATACTTCTCCCCGATACTCGATTGGGTCAGGAACGGTAACAAACGGTGCAGTCCGTACAAGGTTAGGTACGTTTTGCTTTCGTTCCAAAGCATCAATGTCTTCTTGCGTAATAGATTGAGCAAACAACAGCGAGGTGATGTCTGTGGTATCTCCGCCAGGATTCAGTACGATGGTTTCTGGGCCAAGACCACTGACTTGATCAAGGATAAGGTTTTGTGCTCCTTGCCCAAGCGACATCACAATAATGATGGCGGCCACCCCAATGACAATACCCAAAATCGTCAAAGCCGAACGAGTCATGTGAGTTCGTAATCCTCTGAAGGCAGTGATGAGAACGTGTTTGAAAGGCATACTTATTTACTAAATTCCGCTTTCGCA
Source organism: uncultured bacterium (assembly GCA_913050645.1). GTDB lineage: Bacteria > Patescibacteriota > Minisyncoccia > Phycocordibacterales > UBA918 > OLB19. The sequence continues at coordinate 25,847 of CAJXAG010000009.1, forward strand.
TTACGACGATTTTTGATTGGTTCGTCTCGTTCTACTAAGCCGTCCACGATATAAATCATTCGGTCAGCATGTTCGGCGGTGAATGTTTCGTGAGTAATAAGAATGACTGTATGACCCAGCTCATCATGGAGTCGCTGGAGTGTCTGCATGACCGCCTGCCCTGTTTTTGAATCAAGGTTACCTGTTGGCTCATCAGCAAAAATTACACTGGGCCCATTTACTAAAGCTCTTGCTATCGCCACCCGCTGCTTTTCACCACCAGAGAGTTTGTATGTTTCGTAATCAAGACGATGCGTTAGTCCGACTATCTCGACCACCTCTTCGACCCGCTCTCGCCATTCACGTTCAGGGCGACCTGAGTACATGAGCGGCAACTGCACGTTTTCAAATACTGTCTGTCGGGGTAATAAATTAAACGACTGAAACACAAAGCCCATGTCAGTGTTGCGGATGGTAGCAATTTCGTCATCGGTATGCTCTTGGTACCGACGACCCTTAAAGCGATACTCGCCAGCCGTATGGTCAGCCAAGAAACCGAGAATATGAAGCAAGGTAGATTTACCCGAACCAGACGGTCCCATGATTGAAACAAATTCACCCTCTTCAATCGTGAAGTCGAGACCTTTTAGAACCTTGGTGTC
>CAJXAG010000010.1 GCA_913050645.1 uncultured bacterium
AAGAGCTATCACTACTAGGAAGTACAGCCAACATCTCCCTTGGTTCTAACTACCTAAGTGGTGATGGCGGGGATGAGGGTATTTATGTTGACTCTACCGGGCAGGTGGGAATAGGCACAAATAATCCTGGTGCACAACTAGACATTTCTGCGGGTACGAACCTTAATCTAGGCATTGATCAGTTGGCACACGACGGATTCAGTAATGAGGGTGTCGGAATAACGTTCTCACGCACCACCTCAGATGCTGATCTAATGGCGATAGGAGTTGTCGATTCGGATAAACTAGGTGTTTTTTCAAGACAAGGCATCATCTTTGGAACTGGAGGTATCTCTTCATATAGTACAACAACTGAAGTGATGCGTATAAATAGTAGTGGCAACGTCGGAATCGGGACCATTTCACCAAGTGCTACGCTAGACGTCGTAGGCGACGCTGAAATAAATGGCAACATCACCGTCACCGGCACCGTCGACGGCAAAAACATCGCGGACAACGCTGCTTTCCTCAACGAAGCAGAAACTATCTCAAGTAACTGGGTCAATACCGCCAACCCTTGGGCAGATAATGAAGTCAGCGACACTCTCACCATCGGAGACGGATCTACTATGGGTCGTGTTATTCACGATAATGATGAACCAACTGATCTCGCATCAGATGGGGAGCTTGGCTTCGACTCATCTCGTGGACTTATATTATATAGAACACAACAAGTGGGACAGGAGACTGGCGTTGGCGGATATACGCTTTTAGACACATCAAACATAACTGGTGGGACTAATCTAACTATAACTAATACAGCAGCAAATACTGCAGGAACTCAAGGAATTACTTTCAATGTTGATGATGCATTCTTACTCAATAATGGAGATGCAGCAACAGGTGCATATACTTTTGCGGGAGATGTTTCGCTCAACAGTACCTTTACTTTAGGCGATAACGGTGACACTGGATCAATCAACACCAGCGACTGGGATATTTCAGCTACTGGAGTCATCACTAACGCCTCACTATCGAGTACTCAACTCACCGACGGCGGGACCATATCTTTTGATTGGGTAGATAGTGAGGTGAGCGACACCCTCACCATCGGTGCTGGCTCTACTGTGGCAGGCGACGCCATCACCGACGGCTCGATCGATGCTTCAGAACTGGCAGCTAACTCTGTCGCCGACTCAGAGATTAACTACGGTGCGGTGACACTGAGCGACTTCACCGACGACGTCGGCTACCTGACCACCGTCGATATCTCAAGCGATACAAACTTAGTCGCTGGCACTAACATTACACTCTCTGGTGACACGCTTAATGTTGACGATGCCTTTGTACTCAATACGGGAGATACAATGAGTGGTAGCTTGGTGAGCACTAGCTACTTAGAAGCTGGTAATGGGAGTGGTGGAGTAGCGCTTACTATTAACGACGGTTATGGGAACGCTAACCTGGCTTTTAATCACCGGTCGGGAACGCCAGATGCTAGTGGTTCTTCAGCGCGGATAGTAACAAACGTTGATTCTGTGACAGCAGGGATGGCTTTCCAACTGCAAGACAATGTAACCGCTGGCGTAGCGGTTGGTGCTACGGAGGTGCTGGACCTTACCCTTAGCGCTGCCGACTTTGCGGTTAATCTTGATGCGAACGCGGGCCTCGATGTTACCGGCAACATCACCGTCACCGGCACCGTCGACGGCCGCGACATTGCAACTGACGGTGGAGTCCTTGACACAGCTTTGCAGCCAGCCGACATCGGCTCAACCATCCAAGCCTATGACGCACAACTCACCGACCTAGCAGATGGACAACTATCAGGTGCAAACACAGTGAACAAAGCAGCGATTGCGAACTCAGGTACCCTTAGTTTTGATTGGGCTAACAGTGAAATCAGTGACACTCTTACCATCGGTGCGTCTTCAATAGTAGCCGGTGATGCTATCACTGATGGCTCAATAGACCAAAGTGAAATCCAGAACAATATTCTTGATTTTGTTGACTTCCAAAACACCCTTGACTTAGATGCGTCAACGCAGATCAATGTCGGCACTGGAGAAAACTTCTACATAGACCTCGATGGCACCGCTGACTTCTTTGTACGTGATGTTACTACCAACATGGCGGCCTTCTATGACACTGGAGACATTGCACTGGGAAATGATGATGAGTTGTATGTTGATACTAGTACGGGACGAGTAGGGATTGGTACTACGACGCCGGAGCATAAATTGGATGTAGAAGGTGTCATTCGTGGCGATAATTATCTAATTCTTTCAGATTATGATGGTGAAGGTGGAGACACGCGTTTTATTAGTCGTGACAACGCTATGACCGTATGGAATTCAGCGTTCGCAATTGGAAGTTACACAAATGGAAGTGTCCCGCTTACCTCATCAGGCCAGTTGTCTGTGCAAAGTACAGCATATTTCAACGGCAACGTCGGGATTGGGACGACGACACCGAGTGCATTGTTACACGTTGAAGGGAACACATTACTTGCTGGAGCAACAACCTTCAATGTAGGACGTGGAGATGTTTATTTTGAAAATAATAGTAACGATAATGAAGATGGTGCAGGTGTAACGCTCCGTACAGCAAATAATCCATCAAATGGAGCCATTTTCAGTGTTCGTTCATCCGGGCAAGCAAACAGGCTCTTTGTTGGTCAAAGCTTTACATCTTCTGGGGCAAATGATTTTTATGTCAAATCTTCTAGTAATACCACGGCTACAAATACTGCACTCTATGCTACAAAGATTGGTGGTACTTCTGATTCATATTTTGGAGGCAACGTCGGGATTGGCACTACGGCTCCAGAAGAAGCACTACACGTAGTTGGGGCGATTAAGACCAGTACTGGTATTTATAGTCGAGGGGATACTGATATGTTGGTGGCAACAAGTAACGGAATTTCGTACGGTTACGAAAACACTGGGGATATCGAAAGCTTGGTTTGGACGGCCAAGTCTGCATGGAATACTCCTGATGTCGGTACCCAAGTAAAACCATTTTTTGCTGACCTCGATAATGATGGTGATTACGATTTGATGATTGGTGAAAGTGCCGGCGTCGTGCATGGATATGAAAACACCGGGTCTGCTTCAAGTCCAACCTGGACCAATAAAGACGCTTGGGACTCCGCTGACGTCGGTTCCTACGCGAACCCTGCGCTTGTGGACCTTGATAACGACGGTGACCTTGACCTCCTGATCGGTGAAAGTGCCGGCGTCGTGCATGGATATGAAAACACCGGGTCTGCTTCAAGTCCAACCTGGACCAATAAAGACGCTTGGGACTCCGCTGATATAGGTACACGTGCTTCACCAGGAGTTGCAGACCTCGATAATGACGGGGACTACGATATACTTATTGGTAGTACAGGAACTGTTGTGCAAGCTTACGAAAACACCGGCTCTGCTTCAAGTCCAACCTGGACCAATAAAGACGCTTGGGACCTGTCATTTTCTAATGGTTATACGGCACCCTCCTTCAATGACCTCGATAATGATGGTGACTACGACTTAATGGTAGGAAGCTCTCTTGCCAGTGTCCAAGCCTACGAAAACACCGGCTCTGTTTCAGGTCCAGCTTGGACCAATAAAGACGCTTGGGATTCTACAGCTATTACAAATTACACGAAGGCGGCATTTATCGATTTGGACAATGACTCAGGATACAGCTATGCCGCCGGTCTCGACGTCGCCGAGCGATATACAGTCACACAGACCGTACAGGGTGGTGACATCCTCGTAGCATCAGAAGGTAACGAACTCGCAGAAAAGAGCACAGAAGCCTACCAAAAAGCAGTTATTGGACCCGTATCGGTCAATCCGGCCATCCTTTTCTCAGGTAGTGAGTTAGAGATTGGCGCACGGAATTTCGAGATAGGTGATAACCCGCCAGTTGCCCTGGCAGGACGAGTTCCGGTCAACGTTTCAGACGTTAACGGACCTATTCAGGTGGGTGACAGTATTACCACCTCAGAGATTGCTGGTTTTGGTATGAAAGCTACTGATGCTGGATACGTCATCGGTACTGCTTTAACGACCTTCTATCCAGAGACAGGGGAAACCCAAGTATGTCCGTCCGGTACTCCGGGCAGTGTGACTTGTGGTACGGTCCTTGTCTTTGTTTCACCAAACTGGGAGGGGGGCGCACAAATTGCAAGTTTGGTTGATACACTCGATATACTAGAAACCGACTTCGGTAGCAGTACCGCAAGTAGTCTGTTTGCTTCCACCACTCTTGTCACCATACAAGAAAAAGACACCCTGTGGTCACGCTTAGTGACGTTGGCCAGTGGGTTTGTTGATGGAACGTTGGCACTTATGGGGTTGACTGTAGGGACTGAAAATCAAGCTGCAGGAATCACTATCTACGATGTTGTTACAGGAGAACCATATTGTTCTGTCGTAGCAAATGGTGAAGCATATAACCTGTCTGGTACATGTGACGATATCGATGTGGATTCTTATGATTTTGAAACAGTTCAGTCTAATACTAATAATTCCGAAGAAAATAATTCTGGAACAACTAATACCAATAGCGATGATGCAGATGTAGGGTCTACTTCAGATGATTTATTAGACGAAGAAACAAGTACCACGACTCCTTTAAACGCTACATCTACTGACGATACTGCCTCCTCAACTGACAACGGAGGTAGCATCAGTGAAAATGTAGAAGATGGAAACAATGCCGGTGATGCCACCGCAAGCAGTACTAATAATTCGACCACTAGCACTACTGATGACACAGCAATCACAACAAGTCAGACGGCTGACGATACTGAAACCATTACTACCGAGTTAGAAGAAGCGGTTGAAGATGAAGTTTCAGAGGGAGTGGTAGCAGAAGAAGAACCTGTTGAGGTGATGGTTGAAGAAGAACCAGAAAATGAGTCTCAGCAGGACCCTGAACCTATCCCAGAGCCCGACCAAGAGCCGATTGTAGAACCCGAAGTATAGGTATCTATACATATATATGTATACTATGTATTTATGTTTGAAATTGCTACAGATAAAACACCAGCTGGGGATCAGCCACAAGCAATTGAGGCTCTTGTTTCTGGACTTAAAAATGGGTTAGACCACCAAACGCTTTTAGGAGTAACTGGTTCAGGAAAAACTTTTACCGCCGCTAACGTAATCCAACAAGTACAGAAGCCGACGCTCGTTATCGCACACAACAAAACACTTGCTGCACAGCTTGCGCAGGAATATAAAGACTTCTTTCCAAATAATGAGGTACGTTACTTTGTATCGTACTATGACTATTATCAACCAGAGGCGTACATGGCGACGTCGGATACATATATAGAGAAAGAGTCGCAGATTAACGAAGAAATTGATCGTTTGCGTCACGCCTCAACCCAAGCACTTCTAACCAGAAGCGATGTAATTATTGTTGCGTCAGTTTCGTGTATTTATGGTTTGGGTTCACCTGAACAGTATAAGAAGGTACACAAGAAGATTGAAAAAGGATACCAGAGCACTCGTACCGATATGCTCCGTCTCTTAGTTTCGATGTACTTTAATCGTACAAATGCAGACCTAACGCCAGGAATGTTCAGGGCGGTAGGGAACACAGTGGAAATAATGCCTACTAATGAACGCGTTATCTACCGGTTGAATTTTTCAGGAGACAGCGTGAGTTCTATTACAAAAATAGATGCAGTCTCGCGACAGATCATTTCTGATGTGGATGTATTTTTTCTCTTTCCAGCGAAACACTTTGTGACCCCTGAAGATGAACGAAAGCGGGCAGTTACTGACATTGAGGTTGAGCTTAAGAAACAGCTGCAGAAGTTTAAAAAAGAAGGGAAGCTACTTGAGTCTGAGAGATTGAAACGTCGTACTGAACACGATATGGCACTTATGCGTGAGGTGGGTTTTTGTCCTGGAATTGAAAACTACTCACGCCACTTTGATGGTCGAGCGTCTGGTGAAGCACCATACACACTTCTCTCTTACTTCCCACATAAAGAAGACGGGTCTCCAGATTTTCTCACTATCATTGATGAATCGCATGTCACTGTTCCTCAAATTCGCGGTATGTATGCAGCAGACCGTTCGCGAAAGGAAAATCTTGTTGAGTTTGGCTTCCGTCTCCCGTCAGCTGTCGACAATCGTCCGTTAAACTTCCAGGAGTTTGAAAAACAAGTGGGGCAGGTTATATACACTACCGCAACCCCAGGGAAGTATGAGCTAGAAAAAACCCAAAAGGGTGAAGGTCAGATCGTAGAACAAGTGATTCGCCCGACAGGATTGCTCGATCCTGAAATTGACCTCCGTCCCGTAAATGAACGAGGGGGATATCCAGGTCAAGTAAAAAACTTTATCCAAGAAGCAGAAAGTGTGATAAAAAGTGGGGCTCGTGTTCTGACAACAACCCTTACCAAAAAAATGGCAGAAGACCTTTCGGAGTTTCTTGAAGAAAAAGGAATAAAGACAAAATATATCCACAGTGACGTAGACACTATCGAACGTATTGAAATCCTTACTGACTTCCGTAAAGGTGCGTTTGACTGTTTGGTTGGAGTCAACCTTCTACGCGAAGGACTTGATTTACCTGAAGTAGAACTTGTAGCAATACTCGATGCAGACAAAGCAGGTTTTTTGCGTAGTGAAACAGCCCTTATTCAAACCATTGGACGCGCTGCACGAAACGTAAAAGGGCGAGTAGTGCTCTACGCAGACGAGATGACTGATGCACTCACGTATGCAGTAACTGAGACAAATCGGCGTCGGAACCTACAAATGGAATATAATACAAAGCACCGTATCACTCCTCAGAGCATACAAAAGGAAATTAAGTCGATTGCTGATCAGATGCGTACACAACACGAGGAGGTTGTGGAGGCAGAGTTGACTATTGACGTGGAGCGATACAAAAAGAATCCACAGAAGGTACTGAAGGAAAAAAGAAAGCAGATGGAGGCAGCAGTCGCAATGCTCAACTTTGAAACAGCGGCTGTGTTACGTGACGAAATCGCATACCTGGAAGAATTGCCTGTTGCGCAATAAGCAGGTGCTATACTACACATAATGAAAAAAGTGCTGATAGCAGAGGACGATGTGTTTATTCGCGATATCGCACAGTCGAAACTTGTAAAGGCTGGCTATGAAGTGCGTATAGTTGCAAGAGGAAATCAGGTGATCAGGGAATTAGAGCAAGTGCAACCTGACATTTTGCTACTTGACCTCATGCTTCCAAATAAACACGGGTTTGAAGTGCTTGAGGAGATTCGCCAACATAAAGATTTTGAGGATTTACCAGTCATTATTTTCTCGAATGAAACAGGACACGTCGTTGAAGAGAGATCAAAGAGTTTAAATGCGGTATATTTTTTTAAGGCAATGACGGGTACCGGCGAACTTGTAGATGCGGTTCAGAGCATCATGCGCTAAGTTATCGACAGTGGTAATGTATTGTTATCGGTACAAGCGGTATACTAAGAGCAATGGCTACGACTAAAAAAGTCGCACGCAAGAAGGTAACTCAAAAAAAAGCAGTCAAAAAGACCGCTACTTCTTTAAAGCGCGCTAAAAAAACAACTAAGAAGACTGCAAAGAAGACTGTTAAAAAGACGCTGAAGGCAGCGGCCAAGAAAATTGCGGTTACTGACCGAACCAGAGAGGATCGCACAAGTTTTAACGATAAGTTGGCTGCGGTTGAAATATTGCATACAAAAAAAGAGCAGAAAGAGACAGTCTTCACTTCGAAGAAGTCAAAGCTACCAAGTAAACAGCGTCTAAAAAAGCCTGTACTTCGTGACAAACTTTCACTTGCAGTGTTTACCCCGGCATTCTTTCCCGCAAACATCGATGCACTTGCGATACAAACAGCGCGTATTGGCGGTATTGCATTTGTGGTGCTTGGTGGTTTTTTTGCACTCAACTTCTCACAATACGTTTTAGGTAATAATTCGATTTTGACGCAGAATATTGGTGGTATGACTGCCGGACCATGTGATGTATATCCTCAGTTTTCACCTGAGTATTATCAATGTACGGCAGCTGGGCAAGTAGATACAGCAGCTGAAGAAATTGTAGCTGCTGAAGAGGAAATTGCTCCAGCCGAAGAACAGATTACTACTGCTGAAGAGGAGATTCCACCACCTGATCCAAGCATCTTAAGTGTCGATAACACACAACCAGCTGCTACCTTCTCTTTTGGAAACACATCCCCGGTACAAGACTCTCTCCCGATTACGGTTACGGTCAATGGCGCATCGTATGTTCAAATTCGTATTTACCAAGGATGGAATAATTTAATTGATCAGTTCGACGCATACAACCAGTCAGCCGACGACTGGGTGTATGATTGGGATACAACCGCATATCCAGATGGAGACTATTTTATACGAGCACGAATTTACAATCAGTATGAAACTTCAGGGTACAGCCAAGATCACCCGAGTGCTTTTGAAGTACGCAACACCAGCACAATTGCAAGTCCCGATGTAACTATCGATACAGCACCGTCAGCTGATGTTACTCTTAGCACTCCAAGTCCTGTGGATCAGACGGCAGATTTACGTGTTGTGGTGCCTGACGCCTCTGAGGTACGTTTCGCTGTTAAAGATAGTGGTGGGTCCATAAGTTATTTAAGCGGTTCGGCTACTGAAACTCCATCTGACAGTGGTGTCTGGTTATATACTTGGGATACCTCAAAATACGTTTCGGACACCTATCGGGTTACAGCCCGAGTTAAAAATGCGTACTCTGGTAACAAATACAATGCAGGGTTTACTACTGTTGAAGTTGAACATGCAACTGGAAGTGAACCGGGAGTGCTAGATAAACCAGCAGAAATTGAAGATCTTACAGTAGAGCCGGAGGAGGAAGTTGCTGTAGATGTTCCAAAAGCAAAATTATCCATCAGGGACGGTACTACACTCAGTGGTTTTGCGGAAATGCGTATTGATACACCAGATGCCCAGTCTGTTCGTGTATATGCAATACCTGATGGTGCAACAGTCAAAAAACATATAGGAGCTGCACGGAAGATTGCGCCAAGTATTTGGATTCTTCGATACTACACAAAAGCACTTCCAAATGGTGCATACGATCTGTATCCAGAGGTGACAAATACTTTTGGAGTCTATGCAGGAGAAAAAGTTTCGGTGACATTAGATAATGCAACACCATTTACGTTTAATGTAGAAAAGAAAACAGCTATTACAGAAGCTGTAGCAGACGCGGCAACAATCGAACAGGAAGCTCTACGCAACACCAATTCGACCATAACGCAGTCGGAAGATGAGAATACGGCTTCCTCTTCAGACAACGCACTTGAAAATCCAGAGCAAAAACGCGCTGAATCGATTCTTGCAAATTTTAAAGAGCGTATTGACAAAGAGCTTCAACGGTTTGCTGCAGCATACCGCTCCAAGGATGAAGAACGCATGACACTTACAAACGAACGTATTGTGCGTTTAAAGGCGGAAATCGGTGCGCAAGCAACGCCTTACGAAGATCCTGATGCGATCATTCGCGAGATAAATAAGTATATCGATACAGTTGTAATTCAATCCGAGGAAGCAATACAAGAAGCGGATGTATTGATTGCAGAACGTGTTAAAGAAAATGTGTTTGCTGACTCTGATAAAGACGGCATTTCTGATTATGATGAAGTACGTATTTACAACACAAACCCGTTAGTAGCTGACTCAGACGGAGATGGTTTTATTGACGGCGCAGAGATTGAAAGTGGTTTTAACCCAATAGACCCAAAGCGTGAAGCTGCAATTGTATATGAATCACCGAAGGAAACTGGAGTAGTACGTGCTGACGTTTTGAAGGTAGAGTCGATAACACCTGTTGTAGACGAAGATGCTGACGAAGATGAAGGTGATGTAAAAGTGCAGGCGGTGATTACTGGTACAGCACTTCCAAATAGCTACGTGACAATTTATATCTATAGTACGCCAGTTGTGGTGACAGTAAAAACAGACGAGGACGGAGCATGGCGTTATCGCTTTGACAAAAAACTTGAAGACGGCGAACATAATGTATATGTGGGTGTAACAGACAATGCAGGAAAGATTGTTGCTAAATCAGAACCATTCGCGTTCATTAAAGAAGCACAAGCGTTTTCACCGATCGATGCAGCGGTTTCAGGTTCGGCGCAGATGGTTGATCCCGACCAAGATGTCTCACTTCTTTCGCAGTACATGGTGCTTTTGATCGTTTCTATCTCAGTGGTCTCAATTGGACTCGTACTCATTTTGCTCGGACTGCATCTGGACACACGTGGACGTCGCTATCCCGAGGTAGTTAACAGGGAACAGTAGTATGGTGTCTCGCATTCTCAATGCGATTGAACATTCGCTGCGTTACACAAAAGAACATCCGCAGCTGTTCTTCGTAATTATCTTGATTCTCGTTGTCCCATTGCTATTTTTGTATTCAAGTTTAGGCGCACTACAGGCAGGATCTGCTGATCAACAAACTATTGCGCGAGAACGTATTGGTTTGATGCATGATGTCTTTGTTTCGCTGGTGCAGGTTAATGGTACAGAAGACCTGCATCCTATCCGTCAAGAGATGATTGATATTGTCTCAGAGAATCCTGATATAGTAGTGTTTCGTATTGCAGAACGTTCTGAAGGCGTATTTATTCCGCGAGTTGCCCTCAATGAGGAGGTACTTAATGAACCTGATAATTCGGCACTGTACAAGTACGCATACACATATGAAGGTGAGTCCTTGGTTTCTATAAAAGAGGTCGACGGTATTCGTTACAATGAAGCTGTGCGACAGTTTGAGGTCGACGATGTGGATTATTTCATACTGACAGCAAGCTCCTTAGAGGGCATGGATCGACTGTTGCGTATACAGAAGCAACGAATTTTGTTTTCTCTAGTCCCCATTTATCTTTTTATTCTTGCACTTGCATACTGGCACATCAAACTCACTGATTACCATTATTTATACATAAAGGTACGTAAGGCAAACGAGATGAAGGATTTATTTACAAACATGATTGCACATGAGCTCCGTGCACCCCTGACCGCAATTCGTGGCTATGCGTCAATGATTGAAGAGTCATCAACTGACAGTGAGCAAACTAAATACGCAGTTCGGGTGAAAGATTCGTCTGAGCGACTACTGGCGATTGTGAACGATTTACTTGATGTGGCACGTATCCAGTCAGGTAAACTTTCAGTTGAGCAAGAGCTGTTTGATATGTCTGAGGTGGTGATAGCCGTAACAGACGAGCTACATGTTTCAGCCTATGAAAAGCAGATTAAGCTTTCACACACTGGTGCAATAGAAACACATCTTGTTGATGGTGATCGTAAGCGCATGCACCAAGCGTTGACCAATCTCGTGAGTAATGCCATCAAATACACACCCGAAGGTGCGATTGAACTTGCTATTGAAGAAAAGTACTCAACAGTGGAGGTTCGCGTGAAAGATACTGGTATGGGTATTTCTTCTGAAGATCAAAAGAAATTGTTTGCACCGTTTTACCGTGTACAGAGTGATGATGTGAGTAAAATCACTGGTACGGGACTTGGTATGTGGATTACTAAGCAGCTGGTGGAACTTATGGGTGGAAAAATTGCAGTTGAGTCTATTAAGGGTGTAGGTACACACTTGGTGCTTACACTACCAAAAGAGCTGTCAAAAAAGGCTGTCAAAAAAAGATAAATTGCTCTATAATGCTCAGTAATAATCTATACCGACCACTGGCTCCATCCAGTGGTGTAATGGCGTTATGTCAAAAGAAGACAAAAAGAAAACAAAAGTAACGTGGGATATCAACGACGAAAAGCATGGCAAGATTGTTGTGCGTGGCGCACGTACCCATAACTTGAAAAATATCGATGTAGAGATGCCTCGTGGAAAGATGATTGCTATTACAGGCCCTTCAGGTTCAGGTAAGTCATCACTTGCGTTTGATACTATTTTTGCAGAAGGTCAGCGACGATACGTCGAATCACTTTCCCCGTATGCGCGCCAATTTTTAAATAAAATGCAGAAACCTGACGTCGATGAAATTGCAGGACTTTCACCTGCTATTTCAATCGATCAAAAATCAGCCTCCCGAAATCCACGTTCGACGGTCGCGACCATTACTGAGATTTATGACTATTTGCGTATCCTCTATGCACGGGTTGGACAACCGTACTGTCTGGACGTAGACGTAGAAATTCAAAAACTTTCTCAAGACGAAATTTTGGGCATTGTACTCGATTCCATTGAACAGAAAGAGGTAAAAAAAGCGACGAAAGCACAGTCACAAAGCGTGATGGGTATTGAAGTATCTAAAGGTCGTGTGTCTGTCTTTGCTCCCGTAGTTGTAGGGCGTAAGGGTGAGTACTATCAGATGCTTTACGATTTGTTGAGTAAGGGCTTCGAGACTGTGAAGATCGACGGGGAGATCAAACAACTGCGTGAGAAAATCACGCTTACGAAAACAAAGCGACACGACATCGATGTGCTCATTGATGAAATTTATGTCAGTGAATTTACCGATGATCCTAAAGGGTCACATGAACGTCTTTCTGAAGCGGTGGAACTTGCACTAGCTCAAGCAAACGGCTTGGTGAAGATTGAGTCACCAGATGGCTCAGAACGCACCCTTTCTGCCAAGTTTATTTGTCCAGTGGATGGTTCATCGTTCCCTGAGGTTGAACCACGTCTGTTCTCGTTTAACTCACCGTACGGTGCATGTGAGGAGTGTAATGGTCTCGGTGTAGTTGGTATCTTCAATACAGATGTATGCCAACTGTGTAACGGAGCACGTCTGCGTAAGGAGGCGCTGCGTGTGTATCTTGGTGGTGATGGTAAGAAAGACCTTGGAATGAACATTGTAGATTTCACGTCACTGACTGTAGAGCAAGCAGCAACGTTCATCAATGACCTGAAGCTCTCCAAGAAGCAGCAAGATATTGCCTGGCCTGCACTACGAGAGATCATCGAGCGCCTTGAGTTTATGAAAAACGTGGGTATTGAGTACCTTACGCTTGATCGTCGTGCAAACACCCTCTCAGGAGGGGAGGCACAACGTATTCGCCTTGCCTCACAGCTTGGTTCAGGGCTTGTGGGTGCACTGTATGTACTTGATGAGCCAACCATTGGCCTGCATCAGCGTGATAACGACAAACTTATTCAAACACTCACCGAACTTCGCGATCTTGGAAATACTATTGTTATCGTAGAACACGATGAAGACACAATGCTCGCTGCAGACTATATTGTTGAAATCGGACCGGGGGCGGGTGTGCACGGCGGAGAAGTGGTTGTTTCTGATTATCTTCAGAAGCTTCTTAATGCATCAAAAAACGATGCGAAGTCAGTGACCCTTGACTACCTCCGAGGAGATAAGGCGATTGAGGTTCCTGAGCGTCGATCGGCAGAGAAGGGATCAATTAAGATTCGTGGAGGAAAGGCGTTCAACATAAAAAATATGAACGTAGATATCCCGCTCGGGAAGCTCATTGCTGTTTCAGGAGTTTCTGGTTCTGGTAAATCTACCTTTATGTATGAAATTCTCCATAAGAACCTGCTGGCTCGAATGGACAAAAAACATCGTTCTGCGCAAACCTACAATGCAAAGTCGGTTACCGGTACAGAGTACCTTGGACGATCAATCCTCATCGATCAATCACCAATTGGACGAACACCACGTTCAAACCCGGCAACGTACACCGGTGCTTTTACTCATATTCGTGATATGTTTGCAGCAACCAGCGAAGCACGTGCTCGTGGCTGGAAGCCAGGACGTTTCAGCTTCAACGTGAAAGGTGGACGCTGTGAAGCGTGTCAAGGTAACGGTGTGATTGCGGTCGAGATGCACTTCCTTCCGACAGTGTATGTAACCTGCGACGTCTGTGATGGAAAGCGCTTTACCAAAGAAACACTTGAGGTGTACTACAAGGGCAAGAATATTCATGAAGTGCTCCATATGACTGTTGAGGACTCAGTGAAGTTCTTCAAAGATGTGCCAGCAATCTATGAACGACTTAAGTCGCTTCAAGATGTGGGCTTGGGGTACTTAGAGCTGGGGCAAAGCGCTACAACGCTTTCAGGTGGGGAAGCGCAACGCGTAAAGATTGCTTCGGAACTCTATCGACCGCATACGCAAAAAACAATTTACCTGCTTGATGAGCCGACTATTGGATTGCACTATGAGGATGTGAAGCTGCTTATTTATATTCTCCAAGAGCTGGTACAGCGTGGTGACACAGTGATGGTGATTGAACACAACCTTGATCTTATTAAGTCTGCCGACTATGTGCTCGATATTGGTCCTGAGGGTGGCGCTGGTGGCGGTGCTCTGGTTGTAAAAGGAACTCCTGAGGAGGTAGCTGAGAACGAAAAGTCACACACGGGAAAGTATCTTAAAAAGATGTTGAAAAAGTAGCTGTTGTCAAAGAGTCATCGAGAGTATAATTAGTTTTTGGAAGAGCTCCAACACAATCTTAAAAAGAGAAAGGTAGAAAAATGTCTGCTGCACGAAATCGCGCATACCAAGCTGCGGTTGCAAACCCGTTCCTGTTTCTACAGGAGCACTTTGGCCTTGTGCCACAAACACCTAGAAAAGCAGTCCTTAAACGCTTTGCTAAGTTTGGTATGACAACAGGTGTTCACGGTAAAGCAGTTGAAGGTGCTGTAGATGATTTTCGTAAAGAGAAAAAAGTCGCACCGTTTGTACTGCAAGCTGCCTCAGCAAAAATGGCTGATGAGTATGAAGTCTAAGTACTTCGCCCCAAGAACTTGGGGCGATTTACATTAAATTTGCTATAGTACGATTGTGAAAAAAGAAGATCTACAAAAGAAGCAGTTACCTGATGCACCGGGAGTGTACTTTTTTCTGGGTTCAAAAAAAGAAATTTTATACATCGGGAAAGCAACCTCCCTAAAGAACCGTGTTCGAAGCTATTTTGCAAAAGACCTTTCAGATAAGCGTTCAAAAATGATTGCACAGATGGTCGATGAGGCAAAAACGGTGGAATGGACGGTGACCGACTCAGTGCTTGAAGCCCTTATTCTCGAGAGTAACCTCATCCGGTCACACAAGCCGAAGTACAACACGATTGCAAAAGACGATAAAAGCTACAACCAGCTTATTATCACCAATGAGGAGTTCCCACGTGTTTTGGTTATTCGAGCAAAAGATCTTACTGAAAAATATGAAGAAGGTGATATTTTATATCACTTCGGCCCGTTCACAAGCGGTTCACTCTTTAAGGAGGCATTGAAGATAGTACGGAAGCTCTTTAAGTACTATGATACAAACAACCCTGTAGGCTCTGAAAAAACGAAGGTTGAACGAGGGAAAATTGACTTCAATCGTCAGATTGGTCTGTATCCTACTGAGAATAACAGGGAAGAGTATCTCCGCACTATTCGACATATACGCTTGTTTTTTGAGGGTAAGAAAGCTGAGGTTATTGCTGAGCTTGAAGTTGAAATGATGCAGCATGCTGCAGAACAGCGTTTTGAGGAGGCAGAAATGATTAAACGTAAGGTGTTTGCATTGCAGCACATTCAGGATGTTGCGCTGATTAAAGATGAAAACAGACTGTATCGAGATGAAAATCGCATACGCATTGAAGCGTACGACATCGCTCACCTTAATGGTGAGGACATGGTGGGCGTGATGACTGTTGTGGAAGGTGGTGAGGTGGCAAAAAGTGAATACAGAAAGTTTAAAATACAAAGCGTAACTGGCAGTAATGACCCTGCAGCGCTAAAAGAAGTGCTCGAGCGACGTTTACAGCATCCCCAATGGCCATATCCTCAAGTGATTGTGGTTGATGGAAGTACTGCACAAAAAAATGCAGCAGAGCACGTTTTACGTAAAGTGGGTGTACTGATCCCTGTGGTTGCAGTGGTGAAGGATGAACGCCATAAGCCTGTTCGTCTTATTGCAGCAAAGAAATTATTAGAAAAACATGAACATGCTATACTGCTTGCCAATGCTGAATCACACCGTTTTGCGCTGCAATACCACCGCAGTAAGCGTAAAGTAGCGTAGATGCAACTTACAAAGATCTAGGTTGGTTTAAAAAGATATGACAAAAGTTGGATTTATCGGACAAGGATGGATTGGGAAGCATTATGCTGACGATTTTGAAAATCGAGGACATAATGTGGTGCGGTATGCACTTGAGGAGCCCTATGTGAAAAATAAGGAGCATATTCCCTCATGTGATGTTGTTTTTATTGCGGTCCCTACTCCAACCACAGAAAATGGATTTGACGATAGTTACGTACGTAGTGCGCTTGATATCGTTGGTAAAGATACTATTGTTGTTATTAAGTCTACGATTACCGTAGGCACAACCAAGCAACTACATAATGAAACAGATGACTCAATCACTATCTTCCACAGTCCCGAGTTTTTACGCGAGAAGTCTGCAGCACACGATGCTGCGAATCCTGACCGAAACATCATTGGTATTCCAGAAGACAGTGTCGAAATGCAAAAAAAGGCAAAGATTGTGCTTGATGTGTTGCCTGACGCTCCTTACCAACACGTTTTAGATGCAAATGATGCTGAGTTGGTAAAGTACGCTGGTAATTGTTTTCTTTATACCAAAGTTTTGTTTATGAATATGCTCTATGACATGGTAACGCAGTCAGGTGGAAACTGGGATCGGGTGCGCGATGCACTTATTCACGATCCACGTATTGGTATGAGCCACACACAGCCGGTGCATTTTAGCGGACATGACACAGACGGAACCGGAGGACAGCGTGGAGCTGGTGGTCATTGCTTTATTAAAGACTTTGAAACGTTTCGAGCTATGTACCAAGAAGTTGTTGGGGATAATTTCGGTTCCGACTTGCTACGTGCTGAGTCTGAGTATAACCGCCGACTACTTGTACAGTCTGGCAAGGATCTTGATCTTGCGAAGGAGGTATATGGTGATTTATCTAAGTGGGAAGACTAAGTCGCGTGATACACTGAAGCTATGAATCCCACCCTTACTTTGCCACAGTGTAGGGGAAAGGGTTAAAATATATTGCATGATGTCGAACTATTACCAAAACTATAATCACTTTGACACGCAAACTCTGTTTGTAGTGGAAAAGTAAGGGTCGGGATGAATGTGCAAACTGTTGCAGTACTACGAGGAGGTCCAAGCGAAGAATACGCTATTTCTATGCAGACGGGTGCTGGGGTGCTTGAAGCTTTGTCCGATTCACCGCTACAAACCAAAGACATCATTATCACGCGTAACGGACAGTGGTTGTGTGGTGGCTACGAGAAGGAGCCTGAACAGGCATTGTTTGGAGTCGACGTGGTCTTTATTGCATTACACGGAGCATATGGTGAGGATGGGACTGTCCAGCGGATACTTGAACGCTTCAATATACCGTACACCGGGAGTGCGCCGTACGCATCGGCACTGGCAATGAACAAGGTGCTTGCAAAAGATCACCTAAAAGACCATGGAATAAAAATGGGGAAGCATATGCGTGTCACCAAAGAAGGCGTTGCAGACCCATTTGTCACTGCAGAGGGAATTGCACGTATTTTTGGCCCTCGGTATGTAGTGAAGCCTGTGTCTGGTGGTTCGTCTATTGGAACCACCATTGCGGAAAATCCACATATGCTCGGTAAAGTCCTAAAGGAGACACTTCCAGAGCATGATGATCTTATTGTTGAAGAGTTGATTACCGGCAGGGAAGCAACTGTGGGTATTTTGGAGAACTTCCGCAATGAACCTCTGTATAAAATGCCCGTGATTGAGATCGTACCACCAAAGGAAGCAGGCTTTTTTGCTGCGGAAGTGAAGTACACCGGTGAAACAGAAGAGATTTGCCCGGGGCGTTTTACAAAGTCAGAAAAGGCTGAGTTGGCACGAGTAGCACAAGAAGTACACAGTACGCTAGGACTACGTCACTATTCTCGCTCAGACTTTATTGTTACGGATGATGGTATTTACTTTCTTGAGGTAAATACCTTGCCAGGATTTACTTCACAATCGCTTTACCCGAAAGCAATGCAAGCTGTTGGGGGAACCTTCCCTGAGCTGGTAACACACCTTATACGCCAGGCAACTACGTAGGGTGTTACAATACTTTTATGAAGATAAAGAAAAGTGATAAGCCACTGACTAAGAGAGAGATCGGTAAGCTGGAAAAGAATGACCTTGGTTGGAAGCTCGATGCGAAGCATACAAAACTTACAAAGGTATTTAACTTTGAAAAGCATGTTGATGCACTTATTTTTATTGCACGTATGACCGTACATGCTGAAGTACTTAAGCACTATCCAGATGTACACTTCACTCAGCACAAAGCAAAGGTTGTGCTTACCTCACCAGAACAAAAAACGCTTACCAAAAAAGATCTTGCACTTCTTTCACGTATTGAAAAACTGCATCAAAAATTTGCAACAGGGGATAATTCGTAACAACTTTTTAGTATTAGTAGTGCTATACTTGAAATAATATGGAAGGAACAAGAAATGAGCGAGTCGTTGTATTAGTAGTTTCGTATATAATTGGATTTATAACAGCCTACGTTGCGTTTGGTATAACACAGCTGGAAAAACGTATGGTGTACCTACCCGTTGATAACACTGCATCAGTTATCGCAGCATTAGAACAAAAAAATGAGAGCCCCGGAGTTGTTGCAGAAACTAAGGATGGTTTAGTGCACATCAAAAACGACGAGGTACGCCTACTTTCAGCAAAGATGGCTGCTGAAGATGCGATTTTGCCTGATGGATACTACACGAGCCTTGCTGACTATTCACTTTCGCCAACTGGCTCTCATGTGTATTTCTGTGAAATCCCAGCTGACGACGTCAATGTCTGTCGACCATATCTGTATTCTGTAGCCAATGACACAGTGTACCCAATCAAAATTCAAGGGGAGCGTGTCGCGTTTGATGCTGAGGAACAAAATATCTCTTGGGCCGATGATGGTTCAGTTGTGTTTGAGTAAAAGATATGCTGAACAAAAAACTGCCATAAGGCAGTTTTTTGTTATCTACATAAAGTACAAATAAGTATTGACTTCTGTGCTGTAAATACTTATTATAGTGCGCACTTGAGGAGATCAAGTAACACCCAAATGAATTGTCGCGTTGCCTGTATGCAAAGCTTTCAGACAAATTCATCACTGGACCTGTATGCAAAAGCATACAGATCCCGTGCTCGGAAAAAATAAAAGTGAACTTTTATTTTCTTCCTCGCCCGGGCCTGTAGCTCATCTGGTAGGGGTATAAATGTCCGGGGGACATTTTACCACTTGCACATGCAAGTACGCAGGGAAGTCACAAAAGAATAAACGCTCATAGTAAAAATATTATGGGCCTGTAGCTCATCTGGTAGAGCGCCGCACTTGCACTGCGGAGGTAGCGGGTTCAAGTCCTGTCGGGTCCACAAACGTACAACTCTCAAAGCGTATGCTTTGGGAGTTGTTTTCGTTTTGAGACCCGACAGGACTTGAAAAGAGCTTCTAGCGAAGCCGGTCGCAAAGCCTTGCGACCGTTTAGAAGCGACGGGGCAGCGAGTTCTTAATATCTTTATGAACGAAGTGAAATAAAGTATTTAGAACTGGCGCCAAGTCCTGTCGACAAACTGCTTTGCTTAGGGGTTGTGGTGGAAGCCGTAGGTATGTTTTTAGTTCCTTCCTAGAACTGAAAACAGCCGAGGCGAGGTAAGTTTTTACTAGACTTTGAGTGTGGTGAAGGGTAAAGGTATCGGTTGGTTAATTCTCTTGATAGAAGAAGGCGTTTTCACTTACCTAAAATTTTCTTTCAAGTTATTGACCCCACTCTGATGACAAAGTTGCTCTAATGTTATTGTGTGCTATTTTATGAAGATGATCCCAAGTTCAAAAGAGAGCCTGTTAAGACTTACATATATATTTATTGGATTAAGCATTTTAATTGCTATTTTTTTTGCTTTCAATCAATATGATTTAATGCAAAAAGAAAATGAAGCTTTAGCACGTGAGTTGCTGGAAATAAAAAACAATGAAATCCAAATGCTTGAGGAAAAATTAAATACCACTAATGCCCTTGAAAGCACGTCGACCAAAGAAGCTTTTGAATTAGTACAAACGAAATCTTCAGATAGTACTGAAAACAATATAGATGTAGTATGAACGGATGCTAAAGATGAAACATCTTTCGAGAAAGATGCACCCACTGTGGTTAGCTACGATTATAAACCACAAGAAATTGCCCAAGATGGCAGAACCGAATCAACAACTTCATCAGAAAATACTTCTATAACTAAAAGTGAAGTTAAAGAAGAAAAAAAGCCAGAAAATATATTTACTACGCTCGCACTTAGACAAACTTCTTTTGACGATGACTATGGAGGTTTTTACGGAGGTTATGAAATTGAACTAAAGATTACAGCTAATGGTGGTGATATATTGATACCAATGACTACAACAAATTCACGGGGGGCTTCCTTTGTATCATTTTCTTACAAAATAACAGGAGGTGACTTTGAGGGGGATCAAAGTTCAAAGATAACTTGTTCAAGAAAAAACAAAGATGGATATTGCAAGGTTAGAGATGGTTATTCAAGTGTTATTACTACTACAGTATGGCTTGTGCCAGATTCTGAAGGTGAAGGTAATTACGGGATTGAGTTTGAGGATATTAATTACTACCAGAATGGAGAAATCAAAAATCATTCATTAAACGAGGTAACCCAAAGACTTAACCTTTCATATTAAGGTTAGGGGTGTTAACTGACTTCTAACTCATTTGATACGATGTAACGTCGTTATTATAGTACATAAAGGTTATTGCAGGTTTAAGTACAGATACTATTTACATATTTATGCCCCCAACCCAAATCCTCCTCACCCTCTTCCTCATCATAAATCTCTACACCTTCTTTTCTGTCGCCTACGACAAGCGCAAAGCAATCCGTAGCCACGGCCACAAACGCACTCCTGAAGGTTATATTTTCTTTCTTGCGGTAGCTTTTGGTGCAGTGGGTGTCTATGCTGCAATGCACATGTTCAGACATAAAACACGTAAGTGGTACTTTCAGATTGGTATACCATTACTTATCCTCCAGAATGCAGCTATTTTTTATGTAGTCTGGAAGTTTTTTATTTAAACATACCAGAGCACCACGTACGTACGACCGTACGTACGTGTACCAAAATCTAAAGAAAACAGAAAAAAGCAGCGCCCTGGCGCTGCTTTTTTATGGAATTCCTTTGGTTCTTTCATACTCCGTAGCCATCTGACCATTGAGAAATTCTTCAAATTCGTCACTAGTTTCCTCAAGAAATACAAGTGCGGCCGTGATACGCATATCATCGAGTGTGACACCGATTTCTTTTCTATCGTAGCCGACCTGCTGCACGTTTTTTAAGATGAGTGCTTGCAGGTTTGGCAGTGCTTGTGCGATAAAACTCGCTTCACACTCATGACAAAACTGTATCTGATCGAGATCAAAGTCCATTTCTTCTGCAAAGGTACAGGTTACAGGAGCGACTGCTTGAATGAGTAGTGATTGCAGTGTGGTTTCTACTAGATACTCTTGGCCATATCGCTGAGCATCAAGTGTCGCACACAGTGACTCTACATCTTCTCGTGTGGATGCTGTACCATCAGGTATTTGGATATGGAGATTGCCGATAAGCATTGCTACGCCTCCTTCGCAACTGGTCTAAGTCCACAATACCATAAAAAACCTCCCTTAAGGGGTAGGTATTAGGATAGTTTTGCCTTTAGTTTCTTCAAGCAATCCATGTCATCCGCTACCTGAACTGCCTCTATAACTCCAACGACCGTCTCATCATTTCCGCCAGGGAACAGTGCATCACCAAAGAAGATGCACTCGTCTTTGTTCCAACCTTGATGTTCAATCAAGCGTGCGATGTTATATCCCTTGTTCCGACCCTTCCTAAAGTAATCCAGGCAGGTACTACCACCCATTTTTACCTCAACAGTTGCTGATTCAAAAGGGAATTGTTCAAGCAAAGCAGCACGCTTTTTGAAGTCGCCGTCGCAGGCCTTCTTTTCAGTTGTGTCAGCGTTGTGGCCGTAGATACTTAGTGAAATCTGAGAACCGCGATCTTCAATCAAATCGTCTTCATCTGGCACTGCATGCGTACACGCTCCCCAAACACAGTCACTGTGCGAAAGTATTTCTCTCTTCTCGTCATCTGAAAGTTTATCAAACCAGAGTTCTGTCCCGTCAGTATGAATTGCATGATTGCCGTTTTGTCCCATGCAGATAACTTCCACACCATCCATCTGCCAGGCCATTTGATCATTGTGTGATCCTGAAATAATGCCAATAGTTTGATCGAGAGAAATGAGGAAATCCTTCATTTTCGGATGTATTTTACTCCGACTAGGGGTTACCGTACCGTCCATATCGAAGAATAAATGTTTGTAGTGCATCCTATTAGAGATAGGACACCAGGTTTGTGGCATCACTATGATTACTTTCTGTTAAACAGTGCCGACCGCGTAAGTATTTCATATTATCAAAATGTGTCCGTTATTATAATTGACTGAATAATGGCTTTTAAATTGTCCATTGATTTGTATACCCCTCCCGTACAAATGCTTTTATCTCAAACTGAAGCATACGCAGAATAATACTCTAAAAACATGAAAAATGTTACCGGAGGACTTGTCCACTTTTCCATTTTGTTTTTTAGAATAATATGCTACTATAGCCGCGCAAATGGATATTTTCTATTTGAAACAAGGAAGTAATTTTGGACAACAGAGTCATAAACCAAAGAGGCTACGTATCGGTTTATACCTTTAATTGTCCCGAATTACATTGTGATTCTCTTAGAAATGAGTTTATTTGCCTAATAAGAGAGGTATGTTT
Organism: uncultured bacterium; assembly: GCA_913050645.1. Lineage (GTDB taxonomy): Bacteria > Patescibacteriota > Minisyncoccia > Phycocordibacterales > UBA918 > OLB19. The sequence goes on from CAJXAG010000010.1 coordinate 22,796, forward strand.
TCACTCATTAATACAGCATATGCAGCGGAGACAGGAGGAATTTCTGTCAAACTAGCACCATATATTGTGGGATATGTTGGTGGGATACCAATTACCGCAACACTCCTTACCGTTTGGCTGACTATGATTGTTCTTGTTGCAGTCGCACATTTTGCTGGGAAATCACCAAAGATGGTGCCTGGCAAGCTTCAAAGTATGTTTGAAGTGCTTCTTGGTGGTGTGTTTGACTATGTTGCTGAAGTTTTGGAAAGTAAAAAACTCGCAAAAAGGTATTTCCCAATCATAATGACTATCTTCCTGTTTATACTCACGATGAACTGGATCGGCCTTTTGCCCGGGGTGACCTCCATTGGAATCTACAATGCATACGATAAATTTATACCCCTGCTGTACCCACCAGCGAGTGACCTGAACATAACCATTGGATTTGCGATTGTGGCATTTGTCACTATTGAGGTCGCTGGTGTTCTCGCTATTGGAGTTTGGAAATACGCAGGAAAATTTATCAATTTTAAATCACCTTTGGGATTTGTTATTGGTATTATTGAACTCCTTTCAGAACTTGCACGACTTATTTCGTTCTCGTTCCGTCTCTTTGGAAATATTTTTGCAGGGAAAACGCTTCTTTTAGTGGTCATGTTCCTTGCCACACCGTATCTTCTGCCGATACCACTGATTGCGTATGAGTTCTTTGTCGGTTTTATACAAGCATTTATTTTTGCAATTTTGACATTATATTTCATCAAACTTGCAACCGAAGAACCTCACTAATAGGTAATCATGAGCCTGTCTCACTCGAGGTTGGTTCGTACTTACATATTATTAAGGTTAATTTAAACTATTATGACACCAGAAATGGAATTTGCGTTGCAAGCTGCACAGATGAGTTCAGACTCAATCAAGGCAATTGCTATGGCTATCGCTGCAGGTATTGGTGTACTCGGTCCTGGTATTGGTATCGGTATGCTCGTTTCTAAAGCACTAGAAGCTATTGGACGTAACCCAGAAGCGACAGGAAAAATCCAGGCTACTATGTTCATTGGTATTGCGTTCGTTGAAGCGCTTGCTATTTTTGCTCTAGTTGTTGCATTCGTAATCAAGTTCGCATAAATAAGTCTCAGTTATACCGCATCTACTTTGTCGCACTGCAGTAATTTTTCTTTCACCGTAGCAGCACCTACGGCTCAAGAAAAATTCTTTGTGCTCCGCGTATCTGCGGCATCCTGAAACTTATTTGCCCGTGTTGCGAGAGTAAGACATGCAAATTTGCTAAAGAATTATTATGGAACAACTACTACAAGCATTTGGTATCGACACGAAATTGATCATCATTCAGATCATCAACTTTGTGGTACTTGCTGGTGCACTTTCATACTTCCTCTATAAGCCAGTACTTGGCATGCTAGAAAAGCGTGAAGAAAAAATTGCACAAGGAGTACAAGACGCTGAAGAAGCTGCAAAAGCAAAAGCATCTGCAGATGAAGAAAAGAAAGAAATTCTTTCTGCTGCACACAAAGATGCTGAAGAAGTTGGTGCAAATGCAAAGAAGTACGCAGACGAGAAAGCTGCAACCATCGTTGCCGATGCGCAGACAAAAGCTGAAGGTGTTATTAAAGACGCTGAAGGCAAGGGTGAGGAAATCAAAGTACAAGCACGAAAGGAAAGTGAAGCAGAAGTTGCGAAGCTTGCCGTGCTTGCTGCTGAGAAAGTCCTCACACAGAAATCATCATAAATATTATGAAAAACGACTATATCCAAGCAACCCTTGAGTTACTTAATGCAGGAAAAGACTTGCAAGCAGTACTTAATGGACTCAAGAATAATATGGAACAAAAAGGACATATGCGCCTGTATGCTTCTGTGTTGCGAGGAATTGTTCGTATTCTGGAAACCCAAAAAGCAACAAAAACTGCTGTCTATGTCGCGAAAGAAGCTGACATAGAAGCATTGAACGTTGAAATTGACGACGCAATTAAAACCCTTGGTGCAACCGATGCACCAGAAACAATTGTTGACCCAACTATTATTGGTGGTGTTGTAGTAAAAGACGGCAACACCGTACTTGATCGCAGTTACAAAACTGCACTTACCAATCTTTACCGAGCGATTACCAAATAAAATGAGAAAAGGAGCGCAAGCGACTATTTCGAATTTTATTCCTGATTTTTTCTAACCTTGGGAAAATCACTGGATAGTCGCCATTACTAATCTTTACTTACAAAAATTATGAGCACAGCTATAATCGATAGAATCAAAAAGGAGATCGAAAATCTCGACACAACTGCAGCCCCAGAAGAGGTGGGTGTAGTGAGTACCGTAGGTGACGGTATCGCTGAAATTGAAGGACTTTCAAAAGCACAAATGATGGAGATGGTCGTTTTTGACGACGGAGAAAGCAAGGCTCTGGAGGAAGTGCTTGAGAATGACAATGCACTGTATGGCCTTATTCTCAACCTTGAGGAAGATGTCGTGAAAG